>SXPJ01000103.1 GCA_005776395.1 Bdellovibrionales bacterium
GGCCTGCTGCTCGACTCCCTGCTCGCCGCACCGGCGGCCCGTGTTGTCACGATCAGCAGCCTGACGCATCGCCGCGCCACGCTGCCGATCGACGATCTGCACTGGGAGCGCGAGCGCTATTCGCGGGCCGGCGCCTACGGCCGTTCCAAGCTGGCGAATCTGATGTTCATGCTGGAACTGGACCGCCGCCTGCGTCGGCGCGGAGCGGCGGCGCTCAGCGTCGCCGCGCATCCGGGCTATGCGGCCACCAATATCGGCTTCGGTGGCGGCAGCAGGACGTCCCTGTTCGGCCGCCTGATCACGATCGGCAATGTGCTGCTGGCCCAACCCGCCGCGCTGGGGGCGCTGCCGACCTTGTACGCGGCGACCGCCGCCGATGTGCAGGGCGGTGAGTATTTCGGCCCGAATGGTCCGCTGCAGTTCCGCGGCTACCCGGTGCGCGTCCGCAGCAGCGCGCGGGCCCGCGACGCCGGGCTGGCGGCGCAGCTGTGGCAGGCCTCGGAACGGATGACCGGCGTGCATTTCGCCTGAGAAACCACCGATTCGCCGCGGGCAATGGCCAGCGCTAAGCTGAACCCACTACAAGGAGGAGAGTCCCCCATGCGTATCCCCGAGTGGCGGCTGGCGGCGCTGTGCTCGCTTGCGTTGACAGTCGGCGCCTGCGGCAGCAGCGATCTGGCCGGTGACCTGCCTCCCAACGCCGCCGCCAGCGGCACTGCAACGCTGAAATGCGCCCTGCCCGCCAGCGGCAGTGAATTCGAGGCCAGGGACGCCGAGGCGCTGAACCTCGATCCCGCCGCCGTCGCCGAAGCGACGCGCTACGCCAATCTCACCAACGCGGTGTCGATCCGCGTCTACCGCTACGGCTGCCTCGCCGGCACCGGCGCGCTCGATCCGCTCACCGGCGGCATTCCGAACACCGTCTGGAGCACGACCAAGGGCGTGGTCTCGCTGCTCACCGGCCGCGCGGCGCAGCTCGGTTACTTGGATCTCGACGATCCAATCGGCAAGTACGTGACCGAGGCCGACGCCGAGCACGGTGCGGTGACCATCCGGCAGATGCTGACGCAGAGCTCCGGCCTGCGCTTCGTGTGGACCGGCGACCTCAACCTCGGCAACCCGGATTCCGTGCGCTACACGCTGGCGCTGCCGTTCGACTTCGCGCCCGGCACCGAATTCACCTACGGCCAGAGCACGGTGACCCTGCTCGCGCACACGGTGGAACGCGCGGTCGGCGAGGATCTGCAGGCCTTCGCGCAGCGTATGCCTGATACCGAAAGCGTAGGAATCTGAAATTGTGAATACGGGTTTGTGGGGCGATCTATTACTGTTGAGAAATTTAAATGGGTCTTGGGATCTGTGGGATAGTTTACTTCGGGGATAAGTGTAAATGAACTTTGCCGATTTTCTTTATCTAAATTGGTTCCGTAAGAGGTGGATAGAACTACGGTCAGTGTCTTAGGTGACTGGGCAGCTAGAATAGAGCTTGAGCTTAAAATACAGTATAAACCCAGTGCCATTAATAATTTGAACTGCCCCTTAAACCCCGCCATAGAGTAGTGTTTTACCAAAATTTAAAACCGAAGTCCCGCAAGTTTTATGTATCGCGTTAACATTTCAATGACGGCATTTAAACTATATTAATTTCATGTACTTATAACATCTTGTGAAGGTGACAAATTTGGCTGTTTTTAACCTGTTTGGCTTGGACGGATAAGATTGACAGTCAGCCAATCACTTGCGATTCTTCCCCTCAACTAGGGAAAATTTTCATGAACCAACCTCTTATTTTAGATGGAAAAAAAGTCGCTGAATCGGTTTATCAGAAGTTACTTTTAGAAGTTTCATTGCTCTCTTTTGTTCCACGAATTGTTTTTTTAAGGGTGGGGGAGGATCCCGCTTCGCAGTCCTATGTGAGGAGTAAAGAGAAGCGATGTCTCGAATTGGGTTTAAGGGGCGAGACAATCGTTTTTGCGGAATTTGTAAGTGAAGATGAACTCATTGATAAAATACTTACTTTAAATCGTGATAAGGATGTGAATGGAATCTTAGTTCAGCTACCCCTACCTAAGCACATGGATAAGGCAAAGGTTTTGCGAAGTATCGATCCTTTAAAGGATGTGGATGGATTACATCCTGAAAATGCAGGCCTTTTACTTCAAGGGAAACCCAGATTCATTCCCTGCACCCCGATTGGAATAGTGGAGATGTTGAAGTTCTATCAAATTCCTATCGAAGGTAAGCGGGTTATTGTGATGGGGCGAAGTGAAATTGTGGGGCGTCCAATGGCTCAGCTTTTTCTTAACTACAATGCTACAGTGACTGTATGTCACTCTAAGACTCAGAACTTAAAAGAGGAGCTTCAGAGAGCTGAAGTTCTAGTCGTGGCCATTGGAAAAACTCAATTTGTAAAGGCGGACATGATATCCCCTGGAGTGACTATCATTGATGTTGGAATTAACCGAGTCGATGGAAAAATTGTAGGTGATGTCGATTTTGATTCAGTCAGTAGTAAAGCCGCAGCTATTTCACCTGTGCCTGGGGGGGTTGGCCCTATGACGATTGCGATGTTGATGAAAAACTTATCTCTTGCAGCTACTTTGCAATCTCAAAAGAATTAAATCAGACGGTCTTTTTTCCATTGAGTGATTAGAAGTTCTACCGATTTCTTTAGTTCCTTCTCATTGCTCTCATTCCAAATTAAATGGGTAGCCACAGATTTACGGATTTCATCTGAAGTTTGAGATTTTAAAATATCGTTAAAAAGTTCGGGGGCCATTAGATCTCTAAGCATAACTCTTTGACGCCGAATCTCGGGGCTTGCCATGATAACAATGAGCCGTGGAAAGAGTTTAGTATGGTTATGTTCAATCAAAAGAGCCGCCTCACACAGAACAAGTTTCGCCCCTTCTTTAGCTTTTGTTTCGGCTTTTAAGTTAAAGAGCTCCCAAATTTTGGGGTGAAGTATTTTCTCTAAAGCTTGGCGCTTTTTAGAATCTTTGAAAATGATTTCTCGAATGGCTTGTCTATTAATTTTTTCCTTTAAGAAAATCTCTTCTCCAAATAGTTGGCGAAGATCTTTATGAACTGAAGTGTCGGAATCTAAAATGGCTCTGCCCAAATAGTCCAGATTAATGACACTAATGCCAGCCTCTTCAAAAAAACGGGCGGCTATAGATTTTCCAGAGCCAATTCCTCCGGTCAGCCCCCATATCTGGATCTTTTTTGTGAGATTAATCATGGCTCTATTCTAACTTCTTTTGGGGGTAAAAAAAGATGAAAATAAGAGGAGGACTTCAGGATAAAGTTATGACCTTCTGCATTTTACTTTCCGATTATGAAATGGGAAGGAGAATCAAGATTCTCTTTTGCTCGCAGTGGAATTTAATAATATCGATAAGCTCACTCTTAATCTTGAAAGCTTGATAATCAATCCCACAGTCCTCTGCTAACTTTTCAAGGAATTGGGCTTTTTATTTTTTTCTTTCATATCGATATTCCCTTAATTCGTTTGCGAATAATCTCTTTGTTCTTCTCCTTGGGTTTATTAGTCAATCGTAACGATATCAACAGGTTCTCAATATTAATTCTTTTTTGCTAAGGTTTTGCTTAAGAAGGTTCGAAGTATATGACATGTCAAGTTACTCATTGGGATTCCATACTCTCATTTATTTGTGGGGGGGTGCGATGTGTTGCGGATTGGGTTTCGGCTGGTCTGCAGCCAATGAGATCCACACCCTCGATATCTCCACTCTCAAAACCTCAAACAGACCTCAGGGAGCAGCCTTTAGAATCGGTGGTGTTAATTCGAATGAAGTCATTCGTTCCCTCACTGAACTAAATGGAATCTCCATTCGGGTGTTAGAGGCAAGAATGAGACCTGGGAATGAGTTTAATAGACTTTCCGAAGAAGTTCGAAGAGACATTGGATCTTTCAACCTGTCAAATGGCGGGTTTCTAGGCAGGACAGAAAGTCTATTGGAAGTATTGGCCAGAGATAACACATTTGTGGTCACTACAAGGCGATTGACTCATCAGAGGTTAGCTGCACCTCTCATTGAATTCATGCGTCTTTGGAGGGATGGGCAACGAAGAGGTGAAAATTTTCGGCCCATTATAGTAACTTATCCTCCGGCTGGACCCGGGGTTAGACCAAGAAGATTTGATATTAACATGTCTTGTACTCGTGGATATCAAGCTTCTCCTTTTTCGGATGAAGCGCAAATGCAGCATCAAGATACACAAAATGCGAGAGATTGTTACCAAGGTGCTTGGCAAACAGCGGGAGGTTGTAGTTTACATATTACAAACCTAGATACTCGTAAAACCTTAACAACGTTTGATATGATCCCTTTTCTTATTCACCGCTATGGTTTTTACGAAGGAATGGGCACTCCTGTTGGTTATCGCCTTCCTCCGGAAAAAATATTAGAAGTTTTGGATTTTCTGAATTAGACTAGTTTCACCCATCGTTCAGCGGATTATTTCAGTGGCCGGTCCCGGCTCGCTTCACGTTGGTTTATTAACTAGTCCCTAGCGGAAAATGAAAGTGGTCGCGGGTAAGTGCATTTCTCATTTTCATCCCGCCATGGGCGTATCCTGGATCAAAGCCGAAGGATCTCTTCTCCAACCGATAAACACAGCTTTAAGTTTTCTCTGGAATACATTCCCAGATTGCTTCCATAACTTTTTGTGTTTTCGTCGAATATTCCCCAGTTCACGATTCATTTTCTTTTCAATGGACGGTGTTAACGGATTAGTTCTATATAGACCTAGCTATTTTTCGGTGCTAAAACCGGCTGGTTAATAAGCCATTTAATAAAAAGAATTTACCCTATGATAAATCAAAAAAAGATTGTTGTTGTTCTTCCTGCTTACAACGCGGAACTAACGCTAGAGAAGACCTACCTGGAAATTCCAAGAGAGGTTGTGGATGAAGTTATCTTGGTGGATGATGCTAGTTCAGATAAAACAGTCCAATTGGCTAAACAATTGGGAATTACAACGATCCAGCATCCCCAAAATAGAGGGTATGGGGGAAATCAGAAGACCTGTTACGAAGCGGCTTTGAAATTAGATGCCGATATCGTAGTCATGGTGCATCCTGATTATCAATACACTCCCAAATTGATTACCCCTATGGCCTCAATGATAGCTTTTGGGGTCTATGATTGTGTTTTAGGATCCCGAATTTTGGGTGGGGGGGCTTTGGCAGGTGGAATGCCTCTTTATAAGTATATTTTTAATCGATTGCTTACCGCTACTCAGAATCTTTTGTTGGGTCAGAAACTTTCAGAATATCATACGGGGTATCGAGCTTTTTCAAAAAAGGCTCTCCAAACTCTGCCTTTAGAAAAAAACTCCGACGATTTTGTTTTTGATAGTCAAATGTTGGTACAGCTTATTTGGGCAAAATTTAAAATTGGAGAGATCTCTTGCCCTACCAAATATTTTCCTGAAGCCTCCTCAATAAATTTCGTACGATCTGTGAAATATGGATTGGGATGTTTAGCTGCAGCTGTTGAATTTCGATTGCGCAAATATGGAATCAAGGTGGCTTCTTATCTAGATTTTATTTCCATCTGATTTGAGATCTCTCCAAGCCACATAGCTTAAGCCAAATAACACCACTACCCATCGACACCAGAACTGTAGTGAGTCCGATTTTAGCGTGAAATATTTTCCGTAATAAGAGATCAGTATTTGATCTTGGGGCGGATTTTGTCCCGCTGCCAAAACAACACTAAAAAATAAAATTGAGAAGCCTAATGTTATCCAGAGAAAAGTTTTGTAAGCCTTTCCAATTTGGTTCCAACTAAGTGCTCCGGCAAAGGCCATACAAGGAAAAGCTGAGACAAGATATCTAGGACCAGGAGCTGAACCTCCATGCCATCCGTTAAATCCAGCATTCATCCACAAAAGTCCGAAAAAAAACAAAATAGAAAGAAGTCCAATGGATACACTTTTTATAAGAGCACGATGGCCTATCAGGCTTTTCCAAAAAGGGACCATCAGAATAACGGATAAAATAAGGATATAGGGCTGAGTAAAAAATATTCCGCGGATAGGTCCAAATAAAAGTTGAATTAGAATATTGGCATTTGGAAACCATGAAATAACTCCATAGTTCTCAAAATTAGTATGAGCGTCTACAAAGAGAGGGTTTTGAAATTTTTGAGGAAGTGTCATGACACCTCCAAAACAGCGCCAATGGTAGAACGCAAAAATAGCCACAGGAATTATTAGACCCCTTATCAATCTTAAATAAATACGTAACCATGAATGCCGTTCTTGAGTTAGAACCCATAATCCAACGAGGGGAATGAGTAGAGCTGAGCTGTAATCTCCTAAAATACCTAAACCAAGAGAAAAACCAACTGCGGACCACTGGGTTCTTAAAATAAAAAGAATTACCGCTAAAGACAGAATAGTTGCATAACCGTGACCATGGAAACTATTCATATAAAAATCCCCAGTATTTCCGAACATTGAGGCAGATACAAAAAAGAGTATTCCAGAACGAGGTATATTCTGTTCAGATAATAGAATAGCTAAGCGAGAGATTACCCAAGCCAAGGGTAGAATTTGAAGCACAAAACAAAGAAACCACATGATGAAACTCATCATATTATTCCAGGCTAAATTGAGCTCTCTTGGGTTTGTGTAGCGATTGTTAATGAGCGAATTAAGCGGTTTGTAGAGTGCCGCAAAGAGTGGCGCCGCTAAGAGGCTTGGGCCCGGGGCTTTATTGGAGTAGTAATGACCTTCCGGAGTTTTTGCCCAGTCGATTGTTAACTTTTCCCATGGGCTGATTTCAAAAGAGTGTTTTTCAGTGAGAGCTAATAATAGCGCTACGCGAGACATGACATTAGTGCTTAATCCAGTTCTGTTGGATAGTGCAGCAAGAAGAAATACAAACAAAAAAATCCAATGGCGACAGGGAGTTATTCTGGGAATCCATGAATTAATTAAACTGTTAAGTTTTATCTTCATTAGAGTTTAGGGGGATTAATGAGTAAGTTCAATTTTCGCTGAGGGAAAAGGGGTGGCGTAGATTAATCGCCTTAATGAAATGCTTAAATTGTTGTTACCGTAAATTTCTGCGAGAACTGAAAGTCTTTGAGGGAAGTTGCTAAAATTATCCACTTCGATGTTAATGTTTTTAAGTGAATCCGATTTCGGTAGCTGTTTGGCTATTTCAATCTGATTTATTAAAGTGGGTCCGAAATGAAGCCCACGATCTCCCGAATTTAATTGGATATAGGCTATATAAGTTAAAATCAACATCACCATGCTTGAACTGTAAACTTTAAATAGCCTTTGAGTTTTTAAATTTTCAACTCCCTCTGAAAAAGCCATCCAGAAAACACAAAAATAGATCGACCACGAAGCATTCATGTAATGAGGATGTGCTCTTAGTTTCATCTTAAAGCTGATGAGTACAGTCATAATTAATACGGTAATAAAGTAAATTCTAATAGGCTTTTCCAAAGCACATGTGCGAGAAAATAGTTTCTTTAATCCTAGAAAATAATAGAGGGGCCCAATTGAGGTTAAAAGTATTAGGAAGTAGATTCCAATCTTCCCAGCTCCTTTGAAAAACTGATAAAAATTTGGACTGAAATATTCAAAAAAACCAAAATATCCAAATAGTCTTAACCCTAATAAAGGGCTTAAAAATATAGCTGCCCATTGAGGGTGTCCGTAGGGGGCCAGAGTTTTTGCGATTAGCAACGTCTTTAGGTAGGGCCAGCAAATAACTCCAATGAGTAATTGAACTAATATTAGTTTTTTTAGGTTTTTATCCTTTTCCTTTATCATTAGCCAATTAAGAATCCCCATTCCTGGAACAATAACTAGTGTGGCCATTAAGTGAATATGAAAGAGTATGGCAGCTAATACTGCAGCTAAAATAAAATCATTTGAAGTTCGCTTACTGCAATAGCGAATAACTGCTGAGGAAAAAAGAGCTGAAATAGGAATTAGAAACACATTGTCCCACAAACTACGATTATAGAAGTAAAGGAAAGGGGATAGTAAAGCGATTAGAATCCCTATTTTTTTTAACTTTAGATCAAAAGATAAGCGCCATAATGAAGCAAAGATAACTCCCCAAGAAACTATTGTTTTTATTAATACAATAATTAACAAGTTATGAGTCGTATGGAGAAGAATTTGATAGAAAAAATTTGGAATGGGTCCATAAGTTGTTCCATTGCCACCAGCAATCCCTAAATCTCCCCATCGATTAAGTTGGTTGGATTCTAAAGCTTTTGCTACTAGCAGGGGTTGGTCTAAAATCCAGTCAACATTTCCTGGGAAAAGCAAGTAAAGTATTAAGGTAAATAGGGAGCCAAAGTAGAAGAACCAGTTTTTGAATAAGCTCATTTTGTTCCCTTGGGCCAGTATAGTGTTTTAGTTCCAACAAATATTAATAAGGGAACAATCAAAAATAGTCTAGATAAGGTGGTGGTTGTTGGATTTTTGAAATTAATTTTTAGGTAGAGGGGCCAGAGGGGAACTTGGGAGGGGGCAATATGTGAGCTGTAGACTAAACTGGCAAAAACTAAAGATACGATGACCAAAATGAAAAGAGTTCGTTGAAGGGGAAGAGCCATTTTATCGAAGCAGAGTCCTATACTTAGTGCGAAAACTGGGAAAATAGGGCTAAGGTATCTGGGCCCGGGTGTAAGCCCTCCATGCCAGCCTCCGAAACAGCTGTTCATCCAAAGCAACATTGCAAAAGCGACTAACGTAAATTTAAGCTGAGGGGGGATATCAAAAGACTCTTTAGATAGAATTTTTTTGAGAGCCCAACCAAGAAGTACAAAGACCCAAGGGAGGGTCCAAAGAATTCCCCGACTTTGTCCGAGGAGTAATTGATTAATTGTCGAGAGCTGTGGATAAGGGAGTAAAATTCCCCAAAGATTATGGGATTTAGAGCTTAGATCTTGATAAATTGGATTTTGAAACTGATTTGCAATATGAAATGGGCTACCAAAACATTGGTTATGATAAAAAATCCATAGTAAAAGGGGGGCAACCCCTCCCATGATAAATCTCGAGAAAATTTTCAGGTCGCGTTTTATGATTAATAGAAGAGGAATGGTTAGCAGCACTCCGCTGTAATCACAGAGGACTGCAAAACCAAAGGATAATCCCGCCCAAAAATATTGAGAGCGCTCAATCAATAAAATCATAGCAAGAATGAAAATAGCTGTCATGCCATGGCCATAGTAGGTGCTCATTAAAAGGGAGGCAGTATTTCCAAAAAGAAGTGCCGCAAGTGTTAAGTAGAGAGCCAAGGGCGAAACTTTTCGGCTGATAAGATTTAAAGAAATAAGGTAGGCAAGCCCCATGAAAGGGATTAATTGGAAGAGATAGGAAAGTAGTTTTAGCCAGGTGGCTTTATACTTGATGAGTTGTTTAACTCTTTCAGCCTTTTCCGAGATTTGACTAAGGGCTATTTTTTCCAAAATAAAAAAGACGGGTGCCGCTATTAACATTGGGCCAGGAGCTTTGTTTGAGTAGTAATGAGCCTCGGGCGTTCTGGCCCAATCAGATGTTAAATGGACATAGGGATCGATTTGAAAACTATGATCTTCAACAATGGCAATAAGAGTCGCAAATCTGGAGTCAGCATTGGTGCCTGCACTTAGGTGACAGGCCAGATTAATTACGAAAAAACTCGCAATCCACCAGATGACCCATTTTTTTAGTTGGTTTCCTATCGATAATTCCTTCTAGTTCATCCGGGAGAATATACATGCGGATGTATTACCCATCAATCTTTTCCACTAGGGGCCTTTTTTCGAGTTATTTACTTACAGGAAAAACTAATTAAGTGCCGATAGTATCGCTGGGAAATTACAGGTTGAGTGATTATTATTGCGAAATAAAATAACGACATCTATTCTTTACGAAATGAGAAAAATAGGGAGCAGTAAAGGTGTGATGATAAAACGATTATTATTCTTAGCGGTTTTAATTGCACTAACTCTAGCCTTTCGCTATCCCTACTGGATAAATCCGACAGTCTTTAACTCTGATCATGCGGTGGTAGGGTTACAAGCTTTAGAAATATTGAAAGGATATCGATCTTGGTATCTCTGGGGGGTTGGTTATCAAAGCTCGTTTGAGCCATTTTTAACTGCGATTTATTACCGTTTATTTGGATTTTCCCATCATGCTTTGGCAGTTGTGGGTATTTTGGGATTTGTCTTGGTTATTATTTCTCAATACTTTGTTTTATTGCGATGGGTGGTTCCAAGTAGATCTTTTTTACTTTGCTGTTTTGCAATTCCTTCAGTGATGTCTATTACACAGATTACTGTTTTTCCACCTAGAATTTACTCGCTGACCTTCATGTTTTTAGCATGTGTATTGTTGAACTCCCGAACTAGAGTCTTGATTGCATTGGGGGCCTTCGTTGCTTTCTTTTCTCTCTATATTGATTATTACGTTATTCAGTTGCTTCCTGGTGTTTTTTTCTGGGGGTACTTTGAAAATAAAAAAAACAAAGATACTTTTAGAGCTTTTGGGTTGGGTTCTGGTTTGGGAGTTCTATTTTTAATATTATGCCGGTTACTTAGACCCGAGGGAGGTGTCCCTCTGGCATTTTCTCCTAAGATATTTTTGAAAAATGTTCCACTACTGTGGAATGAGGGGTTGCCAGCATTATTTGGATACCACTCAAGTTTATATAATTTTGGAAGTTTATCTAATCAATGGGTTTGGATGGCAAAGGTGACTGCTATTATTTTTTTGGTTCTTGGAATCTTTTCAGCCATTAGGTTAATGAGTCAAAGGCAATATTCCCATCTAGCCATGGTGGGGGTGTTGGGAACCGTTGTTTCCTTATTAGGTTTTTCGGGATCTTCTATGGCTTCAGATGTTCACTCGGTTAGGTACCTAGGGGTTATTTGTTGGTTACTTCCCTTTACTTTACTTCCTGTGGTTCAAGAGATGAAAGCAAAGTTTTTTTGGGGGTTGTTCCCTGCTCTACTCATAGTATGGACTTTAATCGGTTGGAATAGTTACTTTCCTCTGGTTAAGAACTTACGGCCTGTTAGGACAGCTCAAGGAAATGCAGAGAGTGAGACCCTTTTAATTGAAGAGCTTAGAAAACAGAAAGTTGAAGTAGCAGCTGCGGATTATTGGACTAGTTATCGCTTAAGTCTGCTTTCCTTTAACAGACCTATCATTGTTCCTAACGAAGAAGGTCGTAATCGATTTTGGCCTTACTGGGATAGTTTTCAAAGTCAGGCAAATAAGATTCGGATTAGCGAGAATCCTGAAGGCTTTAAAATTTCTCAATTTTAAAAGGGCCCTTTTTTAAGAGAATCCCCTGAAGCTATCAACCTATCGAACAAGAGATCTTAAGCAAAGAAAAAAAACTTTGTCTACCTAAATAGGAGGCAGTATCTTTGGGTAATGTTCAAACGTGTACTTATCTTAGTCTTATTGTTATCGTTAAGCGCTTGTTCTTCTCAAATAGGCCAAATCCGAAGAGTCTCGGACGGACTGGCCCCCATTGTTCTTATGAGCGATTTCGGAACCTATAATGAGGGTATCGCAATTTGCAAAGGGGTTATGCTGAAAATTCAGCCAGGACTCTCTTTCGTGGATGTAACTCATCAGATTCCAGCTTTCTCTGTTCGAGATGCGGCAAGGTTTTTAGCGAATCTAACCCCTAACTTTCCCGAAGGGACCGTTTTTGTTGTGCTTGTGGAGAAATACATTGAAAAAACGGCTCGGCCGATTGTAGCTAAAAACAAACGGGGTCAGTATTTTGTTTTGTCTGATAATGGTATTTTATCTTTAATCTCTGAGAGAGGAGAGATCGAGAAGGTCAGAGAGGTTAAAGAAAATTCGTGGCTTAATGGAGGTAAACTTATTTCTACTTTTATGGGAAGAGATGTCTATGCACCTCTAGCCGCGCATTTAGCTAGGGGCGAAGATTGGAGTGAGGTAGGTCCGGAGATGGAAAAAATTAACCTTCTTGATAAAAAAGCTCTTCGAGTAAGTGAAACTCAAGTTGCAGGTGATGTTATCGCTTTAGAGGATCCTTTTGGGAACTTGGTGACAGATATTACAGCAACCGCCTTTTTGAACGCCAAGTATGTATTGGGAGACAAAGTTTCCGTGCTTATCGGAACTACTAAGCATGTAATCCCCTTTGTTAAGACCTATGATGATGTTCGAGTAAATGAAAAACTTCTTTATATAGATTCGACTGATCATGTGGCTGTGGCCATCCACCAAGGAGATTTTGCAGGGAAATATAAAATAAAGCCTCCTGTAAAATTTGTGATTAGCATTAAAAAGGAAAAGTAAGTATGCACTTTGATAAAGTTCTGTTGAAAGAATTGCTCTCTTGTCCTACAGCCCCCTATCGAGAGAGTCATGTTTCCTCTTTTATTGAGCGGGTATTAAAGAATGAAAAGATTCCTTATTTTTTAGATCCTGTGGGTAATATTGTAGTTGGAGCTAGTTCCAAAGAGGATTATTTAGAAAAGTTGAATGTAAAACCTAAAGAGCCTATACGACTTTTTATTGCTCACATGGACCATCCAGGTTTTCATGGAGTTAAATGGACTAAAGCAAATACTTTAGTGGTTAATTGGCTCGGGGGAACTCCAAGGAAGTTTTTAAATGGGGCCCGTGTGTGGCTAGCGACCTCCGAAGGATCTGTGGGATTGGGCTCTATTCAAAAAGCAAAGCTTAATAGCGCAAAGAGTGCATTAAAGTCTTCAGAGATCATAATTAAAAAATGGAATCTTGGTGAGGCACCTACAAAAAGCAAAGCTTCTGAAGTTTTTGGAGGTTTTTCTTTTAGAGCGCCTGTCTGGGAAGAGAAACGAAATCTGTATACGAAGGCCGCTGATGATTTGGTAGGTGTTTTTGCGATTCTAAGCTTAGCAAAGAGTTTAAAGAGTAAGAAGAGCCCCTTTCTTGGACTTATTTCTCGCGCTGAAGAGGTGGGATTTATTGGGACCCTTGGACATCTTGATTTGGGCTGGCTTAATCAGAATAAGAAGACCATTGTTGTGGTAAGCCTTGAAACTTCGCGAACTTTACCTGGGGCTTTAATTGGGAAAGGTCCTATTGTGAGATTAGGAGATAGAGCCACCCCTTTTGATCCGGGATTTGTACAGGTTTTAACCGAGATTGCTCAATCCCTTTTGCCAAATAAATTTCAGAGAAGAATCATGGATGGGGGAACCTGTGAAGCTACTGCAGCTCTAGCTTTTGGTTTTCGAGCTATTGGAATTTCAATCCCTTTAGGAAATTATCACAACCAATCATTTGAAGGGGGACCCGATTCGAGAGGAGAGTGGGGGCCCGCTCCTGAGTTTGTTCACCTTGAAGATATCCAGGGAATGCTAGCTTTATGTGAAGGGCTCATGAAGAAGGGGCTTTCATGGGAAGATCCTTGGAAAAAAAGGAGACTCTCTTTTTTAGCTGTAAAGAGAGCTTCAAAAAAATTATTAGAACTTAGGTGAAGGTCGGCGATTGAGTTTTTTGTGACGGCTTAAGTGGATACTTTTTTTCTGTTTTAAATGAGCGGTTCGGACTATTTTAGATCCCGACCAGTGATAATTGACTATCTTGTATTTAACTTGAGCAGGATTGAAATTGGGGCGATGCATTTGGGCTAGCGCCTGGCACTGCTTCTTAGATCTAAGTTTCGAATTGAATTGGAGTCGGATCTTTTCCCTACTGTTTTTTTTATTGAGGATATCTATCCTACATTGTCCTGAAAAAACCGGGGTCACCAAGGTTAAAATCCACAGCACTGTGTATTCTTTGAGTTTTAGCAATCGCAAACGTCAGCTCCTACAAAACACAAAACTTCCGAAATAACTCTTAGTTCAATCTTAGTGCCAACTTCACTGGGCTTGAAACCATTGCGGAGAGAGGGTTTTAGTGGCCCTTTTTTGACATCTCTTTTGTATCCCATTGGAGTTCTAGAAATCTTAGAGAAACAGTACATATTGGGAACTGTAACCATTCGGTAATTTCACCCTTAAAGATTTTTAGTTTATCCCTTGTATTTTTTTATCCACACTTCCCTCGTAACGTTGATAGGGTTTTTATTGGGATAGGTTGCCTTATAGAGCTGCAATTAAATTATTAAGAGAAACCATTTATCTTGGTGAAAAGTAATCCCTACAAGATATCTTCACATACAAAGTAGACCTTTATTTATAGGGAGGTATTATCTCTTTTAAAAGGCCTGCAAAAAAACTCATGGTAAGGTTTTTCAAGATGAAAGATTTGCTTTTGAAATCTTGCCTTAAGGGAAAGTTAAAGTCTCAATCTCACCATGTGGTTTTAAGAGCTAGACGTAACTAAAGGCATTAACAGCTCCCTTAAGGTAGGAATTCTTGCGTTAAAAGTACGAACATCAAAAAAAGGGACACCGCTTCCCATGTTTCCTCTTCCCGTATTGTTGCATCCGGAGATTAAAATCACTCTTTATCCCAAAGAATCACTTTGATACAATGGGGGCAAGTTCAAAGAGAAAAGGTGGAAAACCCAAGTTGAAAATTAATATTCCATTTCGAACTTTTAATATTGTAATGCTCTTAATGCTTTTGGGAATGGTATTCTCAATGTCTAGATGCGGGGATGTTCCTGTTAACACTGCGATAACTATAAGGATGGGTAACCAATAAAGTTCGCTTCAATATGAAAATTTTTTGGCTCTCACTACTTGTTTTATTTGCTCGTCCAATGCAAGCGGCTCTTGATCCTGTTGAGCTGAAAGCTAAGATTGCTGCTATGTATCTCTCTCGTAGTCCGTATTGTAGCAGTCCTATTCTTGTTTTTAGCAAAAGCACTGTTTACCAATATGATGTATTTGGTTTTCCCACTCTGGGAGTCACCGATAATAAAACTCGAAGCTATGATGGTAGCTATTATTGTATTATTTTTAAAATGAGTGAGCAGTTTTCCTTTCGAGCAAATATTTTCGAGGGAAATTGCAATATGAATGATAGTCATACTAGTGATGTTTGTACGTCCAGTCATACGAACACACAAATTGATGGGGTTTCTTCTAGCTGTACAGGAGCCTCCGATGAAACTGTTTATCTTTATTTAAGTACTGCATCTAACTCCAACGATCCTGATCTGGCTACTCAGCCATTTTCTCCACCTACAGTTGGGGATACATCCAAAGGGATTAAGCTAAACTTTCCGTTTACTGTGAGCGGTAATGTTTCCGGTCGACTTATTATCGATGCAATCAATCGAATTAACAGTGTGGGAAGTGGCTGTTCTCTTTCGATGCCTAGGTTCTCTTTTGTTAATGAATAGAGACTTCACTAGCCCGTTCATCCAATAAAAATTAATTCCTTGAGTTTTATTTTTTTACAGTGAGATTTTGTGGGGTTTAACGTCGATTTTGAGAGCGAGCTTTTCGAGATGTTTTATGGGTAGAGTAAAGCTCCCGTTTTACCTGTCTTAAGGCGTTTAGAGAGGTGAGTTGGCTAGGGGAAAAAGCATGGGCCTTAGCAAAGTTTTCTTGGGCTAAAAGCTTATTTCCTAAACCCATCCAGCTTAAGCCGAGTCCATGATAATCAGAGGAAGATAAAGGATTTATACTGAGTGCTTTTTCATAGTTAAGTTTAGCCTCTTTAAAGTTTTTTAATGCTAAATAAAGGGTACCTAGTTGATGGAAATCTGAAATTTGAGGGGATAGTCTGGATGAACTATGAAAATGGGAAATTGCCTTTTCATAATTCTCTTCTCTTTCAAAATAGTAACCTAAAGTTCGATAAGCTAAGGCACTTTTAGAATTAATTTCAAGGGCGTGGGTTAGGAGTGTAGGAGTATCCTTCCAATAGCCGGTTTGAAAGTAGGTTCGAATTGCTAAAATGACTAAAATCAACACTGCGATGTTCTGGACCCAGGATTTTTTGATGAAAAACTTTAGGCTAAATGCGATGGCTAGGGCCACTCCCACAAGAGCGAAATAGAGATCATGATCGGCAACGCTAGATGAGGTTTGAAAAAGGAGTCGATTAAATATAAAAAGAGGTAATAGGGTAGCTAGAAAAAATCCTTCACAGGCTAGGGCCCAGTTCATTTTGTTCCATTTAAGAAAGAGTGTTAACGAAAAGATGAAAACAAAGAACACGGAGGCTGTGGTGTAAATTGAGGTTTGAGTTAAGACCCAATCGGGTGCTCTTCCATAATCAACTCCCAAATGAAGAGGAAGTAGAATTTTACTAAAATAGAAGCTTAATGAGTCTAAAGCCAGAATAGTTTTTTCTTTTAAGTTGATCTGTAAATTTGCGATATGAATCCAGGACTGTGTCGAGCCTTGGAGCCAGATTAGAGGAGCTGCAAGCCCCATCCAAAGGGCTAATAATTTAGAGCTTAATAAAAAACGTTCTTTTTTATAAGGAAAGTAGATCAAAACTGAGAACGCAATAGGAAGGGTGATAGAAGATGGGTTGGAGAAGAGGCTTAATAAGAAGCTCAATGTAGAACAGAGAAAAAAGAATTTAAATATTTTTGATTTGGGCGAGGTTTCCTGTCCTATTAAAAAAAGAAAAAGGGAGAGTATCCCCCAAAATCCAGCTAAGGGTTCTTTGAGTCCAGAAACCCAGGCGATTGATTCAACTTGGACAGGATGAATCGCAAAGAAAAGAGCTCCAAAAAAACTTCCCAAAGGATGGCGAGTTAAAAAACATAAGAGCCACAAGAGAATAAATACGGTTCCTAAGTGAAAGGCTAAGGGGAGCAAATGGAAAATAGTTGAGTTAAATCGAAATTCTTTAGGAACTCCAGTTTTAGCTCGGGGAATCGTTTCTAAATTTTTTTGTTTAGTTAAGTGGCCTGCAACTCTCCAAATGGAGTAGGTCAATGGCATATAAATAAGATAAGGCTTTTTCCATAAATCTAGTATTTGAGTTTTTGGAGTGGTGGAGAATTGGGGATGGGAATCTAAATGGGTCGTATCTTCTAATAGAGTAAAGTCAAAAAAGGGCACACGAATAAATACAATAGTCGTAAAAAATAAAAGTAAGAGGCTAAGAAGATAGGTGCGTTTCAATACTCTATAGGCTACGGGCAGGTTGCAAAGGAGTCAAACACGGGATGTTAAAGAGAGTTTTAAATTCAAATACAGGGGGTTACTAGCACTCTTCCTAAATCAAGATTAAGGGGTAAATGTGAATTAAATTCCATTTTTGTTTAATTGATAAAATATCTAAGAAGCCTATTCTGATAGATGGGAGGTTACGGGATATGAGGTTTTTAAATACCAGGGTTAGTAAAGGGGTTTATTTAAGTATGATCCTCTTAGCTATTGCCTGCGGAAAACTAGATACCCCTTCGAATTCAGGCTCTGGCTCTAGCTCTAGTCTTATTCCAGGTGGAACAACTACAACGGATGAAATTTTTAGTGTGACCGTGGGGACCATTTATGAAGGCGATCCAAATGATACGGTATTGGCTCAGGGCAGTTGTGCTGTTTCAAAAAACGATAGCACCCCTAAAACCTGTTCTACTATCTCTATCCCAGAAGGGGAGCTTTACTATGGAAAACTAATACTCTCGGCTACTATTACAAATAAAAGCAAATGTGCTATTTTTACTTTTCAGCCCTATTATTATCAAATGTCAGCGTCTGCCGATTTTAAACCTTCAGATGCTAATAGTAGCTTTGCTGCCCTGGATTGCTCGGCTAGTTCAATTTTAAATAGAACTCCAGCAGGATGTTTTTCGGGCCCCGCGACCCAGACCGACATCATATCCAATTTACTAGTTAGTACAGGCGTGTACTATCTTCCATTCACGAACCCTGATTTGAAATGGAAAATCAAGTCTGCAAACAAGGTTCGAGAGGAAAGAAACTTTTCTCCTGGAAATAGATGGACGACGAATATTTTAAGCGATCCGACCCAAGCAACAACGAATTATATCGCAAACAGTATGCAAGACTATCAGTTTACCTGCGATGATATCTTTTCTGATGAACAATACTCTATCATATTGAAGATTGCTGATCTGGATGGAATTGTAGATCACCACCTTGATTGGAATTAATTTTAAAAAGATCGGTACTCAGTCTATTTTTTTTTGATTTAAAAAATCTCTTGCTCTTTCTTCAGTAGAAATCACATGTACTTTTTTACTGGAAAACTGAACCGCTGTGGTCACCATTATTCCGTGGGAATGAGTTGTGGTAGTAGTGTCGAGTATATTTATAAGTCCATAGTGATATTTAATATTAAAATCTAAGGTGATCTCTTCAGTGATCCCCATCTCATACCCTAATCCCCCCAAAAGACTAGCATCATAATTTTTAAATAGGTCGAGGTTAGCTGGCGAAGTAAAATTTTGAGTTCCTTTTTGAATAATAAAATCTCCACCTCCGCCAAAATCAAGGAAAAATCTACTGGACTGGGTACGATAAAAAGAAACTCTTCCCAAGAAACGGAGCTGTCCATAATTTAAAACCACTCGGCGATTAGAGGACTCTTCTGAATACCCTTTTCCCACTAAGTAACCACCCGTGAGAACGGAAAAAAGGTCAGATGGGAAAAACTCCCAGTAAAGCCCCCCGACCCCACCTAATTTATTGTCTGTATTTGCATTTGGAGATACAGAAACATTAGAAAAATTAACTCCCCCCTCGATACCATAGTTGTAAACAAAATCATCTCCGACCACAGTTGCAGTCAAAAAACTAATCCAGCAAATTAAAAGTAAATGGCGCATATCGTCAGAAAGGGTTGAGCCTTAAGTATAACCTCTAAGCTTAAATTTAGGAAAGCTAAGATATTAGAGCACAGCTCAAAATCTGCTCGCGTCACGAAAGTGTGCGAATTTTTTCTGGATGAGGATACAGGAGTGAGGCCCCGCAAGCGTGCCTTTAGGCACGTTGAGGAGCCAAGCGACGAAGACGACATCCAGAAAAAATGCAGCCACTTGTAGTAGCAGGGGGTTTTGAGCTGTGCTCTAGATTCTTAGTTTACATCGTTCAATCTTTCAGCGATTCTGTGGCCTTAAAAAAGGGGGAGATGATGGGAGAAATAGTGGCCGCTTTATATCAGGTCGTTGATCTTTTTTTACATTTAGATGTTCACTTAAGCACTGTGATACAGAGCTACGGGATCTGGACCTACGCCATCCTATTTTTAATCATATTTTGTGAAACTGGGTTGGTTGTCACTCCTATACTTCCTGGAGATTCATTGCTCTTTGCTGCCGGCACCTTTGCCGCCAAAGGGGATTTTAATCCCAGTCTTCTCATTCCATTGTTATGTATCGGAGCTGTTTTGGGTGATGCTTTAAATTACAGTATTGGAAGATATTTAGGACCTAAAGTTCTTCAAGGTGAATCCAAGATATTTAAGAAACAATATCTAGATAAGACTCAACGATTTTATGAACGGTATGGAGGAAAGACCATTATTTTTGCACGGTTTGTTCCCATCGTTCGAACCTTTGCCCCCTTTATGGCTGGAGTTGGAAAGATGAAGTATACCCATTTTGCGATTTATAACGTGATTGGAGGAGTTGTTTGGATTGTTCTTTTTGTATTAGCGGGTCTGTTTTTTGGAAACATTCCTGCAGTGAAACAGAATTTTACGTTAGTGATTATGGCAATTATTGTGCTTTCTATCATGCCCGCAGTGATTGAGACGGTGAGAGCCAGAAGTAAGGCCTGTTAGATGCCCCCTAAAGAAAAAGAAAAGATCTATATCATTGATGGAAGCTCTTATTTTTTTAGAGCTTACTATGCTATTCAGAGGCTTTCGAACTCTAAAGGATTTCCGACCAACGCCATTTTTGGTTTTATTAATATGCTGCTCAGAGTTTTGGAGGTCGAAAAGCCACATCATTTGGCAATAGCTTTTGATACCGCTAAGCCCTCTTTTAGAAAAGAGATCTACAAAGAGTACAAAGCCAATCGAGAAGCTCCCCCTGAAGACTTAATCGTTCAGATCCCTCACATTTTGCGAACGGTGGACTGTTTTGGAATCAAAAGACTTGAGATGGAGGGTTTTGAAGCAGATGACATTATAGGGACTCTTGCTAGAAAAGCTGAAGAGCAGGGCTATTGTGTCGAAATTATCACCTGCGATAAAGATCTCATGCAGCTTGTGACCGATCATGTAACGATATACGACACCATGAAGGAGAAAAGATATGATCTTCATGGTGTGAAAGAAAAGTTTGGGGTAGAGGCCTGTCAGGTCATCGATTTTTTAGGTCTGATGGGGGATGCTTCCGACAATATTCCGGGTGTTTCTGGGGTGGGAGAGAAAACTGCGGCCGATCTATTGAATCAATTTGGTTCAATGGAAAAAATTTATGAAAATTTAGACAAAATTAAGCAAGAAAAAAGACGAGAGACTTTAAGACAGGAAAAAGAGATCGCATTTTTAAGTCGTGAGCTTGCGACCGTGAAGTGTGATGTTCCAATCGATATTAACTGGAAAGAGTTTGCTTATACAGGGCCTAAAATGGAGCCTCTTAAATCTCTACTTGAAGAGATGGAATTTCATAATCTCATGAAGAGATTTGATTTCAAAACTGATGATGCCCAATTTAAAGCTGGGCATTATAAAACTATTGATACAAAAAAAGAGTTAGAGCAACTTATCGAGGCTTGTAAAAAGTCGGGGTTGATAGCCATCGACACCGAGACCACTTCACTCTCTCCCCATTCGGCTAAGCTCGTAGGAATTTCAATCTCCTATGAGGAAACAAAAGCAGCCTATATTCCAGTGGGACACTATCCGGTTGGCGCCCCAGAAACTCTAGTGATGGGGCAATTAGAGAATGATTGGGTTTTAGAGCAGTTTAAACCGCTACTTGAGAATCCGAATGTTAAAAAAGTGGGACAGAATTTAAAGTATGACCTTCAGATTTTAAGAAAATGGGGTATCGAGGTTCAAGGAGTGGTAGGTGACACTCTCTTAGAAAGTTATCTTTTAGATCCTGAGCAGCCCCATAACTTAGATGCCTTAGCACTTCGTCATTTAGGCCATCAAAATATTAGTTACGAAGAGGTGACAGGAAAGGGAAAAGGTCAGATCTCTTTTGCGGAGGTTTCGCTAGATAAAGCAACTCAGTACTCTGCTGAGGATGCAGATGTTACCTATCGTCTTTATCATCTTCTTAACCCTATGTTAAAAGATGCGGGGCTTAACAATCTTTATGAACAAATTGAGGTTCCTTTAGTTGAGGTTTTAGCTGAGATGGAGTTTACGGGAATTTCTGTTGATCAAAAACGGCTTCTAGAAATGGATGAAGCTTTGACCGAAGATCTTAGTTCCGTTGAAGATAAGATCTTTGAAATAGCAGGGGGGGCTTTTAATATGAACTCCCCTAAACAGCTTTCGCAGATTCTTTTCGAAAAGTTAGCTCTTCCGGTTATCAGGAAAACTAAAACAGGCGTTTCAACTGATGAAAGCGTGTTACAAGAACTTTCAAAGTCTCATGAAATCTGTCAGTGGATTTTAAAGTATCGAGAGTTCAATAAGCTTAAATCAACTTATGTTCAGGGGCTTTTAGAGCAAATTCATCCTGAGACTCATAGAATTCACACCCGTTTTAACCAAACAGTGACTGCCACCGGACGGCTTTCGAGCTCAAATCCTAATTTGCAGAACATTCCTACGATTGAGGATCCGCGATATGACGTGAGATCGGCTTTTGTAGCGGGGACTGGTAAAAAACTTCTGTCGGCCGATTATTCTCAAGTAGAACTTAGAATTTTAGCCGATATGAGTGAAGACACTGAACTGATGCGGGCCTTTAAGAATAATGAAGATGTTCATGAACACACGGCTCGACAGATCTTTAAAACTCAGACCGTTTCACCCGAACAGAGAAAAGTGGCTAAGACGATCAACTTTGGTGTGGTCTATGGACAGACACCCTATGGTTTATCTCAGACATTAAAAATTTCCCCGGGAGAGGCTAAAGCTTTTATTGATGCCTATTTTGAGACCTATAGTGGAGTGAAAATATTTTTATCTTCCTTAATCGAAGAGGCGAGAAAAAATGGTTTTGTAAGGACTCGCTTGGGGAGAAGAAGATTTATTCCGGAGATTAATTCTCAGAACCGTATGAGAAGGGAAATGGCCGAGAGAACAGCCATTAACACTCCTATTCAGGGTTCTGCTGCCGATATGATCAAACTTGCGATGTTGTCGACGTATCAGCGGATGAAGAAAGAAAAATTAAGATCCAAAATCCTTCTTCAAGTTCATGATGAATTGCTTCTCGAAGTGCCGGAAAATGAGCAGGAAATGGCCCAAAAGATCCTAAGAACCGAGATGGAGGGGGCGATGGCGTTAAAAGTTCCCCTGAAAGTGGATATGGGATGGGGAAAAAATTGGAGAGAGTGCGAATAAAAAGAATCGGTAAGTTTTGACGCAAAACAATTCTTTCTAAAATGGGATCTGAAAATTATAAAGTTCCCGCATACCTAACGCAGTACACGGTCATTATACTCTGCTTAAGACGCGATCTGTAGCGAGAGTCTGATTGACCCTTAATGTAGGGCACATGCTAATATGGCAACATAGGGTGAGGATTCTGATCAACCCTAGTCGTTGGAAGTCAATTCTCTAAAATTGGTACTCTTTAATTGCCCCTAAATAGGGGCGGTCGCCATTCGTTTAACCGCGAATGACAAGGCCTTTTATTCTCTGGAGGTATTTGTGAAGATCAACCGTCATTTCACTCAAAAACTAAATTCTAGTTACGATGGAATTACTTTTGAAACTCGTAAGTCAGAAATCAGAGAGGCCGATGGACGGGTCGTCTTTTCTGAGGAGAATGTCGTAGTTCCCTCGAGTTGGTCTCAGGTAGCTACTGATATCTTGGCTCAAAAATATTTTAGAAGAACGGGAGTTCCTACAGCTAATGAGGAACTTCGTGGAGAGAATGATTGTCGACAGATTTTTCATCGCATGGCCGGTTGCTGGACCGATTGGGGTAAGCGCTATGGTTATTTTGATGGCGATGAAGACGCGAATCATTTTTACGATGAACTTTGTTATATGTTAGCTCATCAGATTGCGGCACCTAACAGTCCTCAATGGTTCAATACGGGGCTTTATTATGCCTATGGAATCAATGGCCCTGCCCAAGGGCATAGTTATGTGGATCCTAAAACGGGAAAGCTCAAGGCCTCGCAAAGTGCTTACGAACATCCACAACCTCACGCCTGTTTTATTCAAGGGGTGAAGGATGATCTGGTTAATGAAGAGGGGGTGATGGATCTGTGGATTCGAGAGGCCCGTCTTTTTAAATATGGCTCGGGAACAGGAACCAACTTTAGTCGTTTAAGAGGGGAGGGGGAAAAATTAACTGGAGGAGGAAAGTCGAGCGGACTTATGTCCTTTCTGAAAATTGGGGATCGAGCTGCAGGCGCTATTAAGAGCGGTGGAACAACTCGCAGAGCCGCTAAGATGGTCTGTTTGGATATAGATCATCCTGAAATTGAAAGTTTTATCGATTGGAAGGTCGTTGAAGAGCAGAAGGTAGCGGCTTTGGTAGCAGGATCTAAAATGATTAAAGAGCACCTGTCTAAAGTTCACAAAGCCTGTTTTCAGGAGGGGGCGGCAGAGATTGATTTACAAAAAAATAGGGCCCTTAAAAAAGCCATTATTGCAGCTCGTTCAGTAAAAATTCCTGACAGTGCAATTTCTAGAGTTTTACAATTAGCTCAGCAGGGCGAGATGGAAATTGATTTTCCTGAGTATGATGTTGATTGGCAAAATGAAGCCTACGCAACGGTCAGTGGACAGAACTCAAACAACTCGATTCGAATCCCTAATGAATTTTTTGAAAAGTTAGAAAGTAATGGAACTTGGAGTTTGCGATACCGCACTAATAAGAAGATCGCTAAAGAGATCAATGTTCGAAAACTTTGGGATCGAGTCGCTTATGCCACATGGTCTAGTGCGGATCCTGGAATTCAATGTGATACGACAATCAATGAATGGCACACCTGTCCTGCGGAGGGAAGAATTAATGCTTCAAATCCCTGTTCGGAGTACATGTTCTTAGACGATACGGCTTGTAATCTGGCTAGTCTTAATCTCATAAAATTTTATGATGATAAAACAGATAAATTTGATGTGGAGAGCTTTCAGCACGCTTGTCGTCTGTGGACAATTGTTCTTGAGATCAGTGTACTGATGGCCCAGTACCCCAGCCAGGCTATTGCTCAAAATAGTTACGACTATCGAACACTCGGTTTAGGTTATGCGAACTTAGGGGCTCTTTTAATGTCGATGGGGCTTTCCTATGGAAGTCCTAAAGCTTTGGCTATGACGGGAGTCATAACCTCCATTCTCACCGGTGAAGCTTATACAACATCTGCTGAAATGGCTCAGTCTTTAGGGGCTTTTGCTAAGTATAAACCTAATAGAGATGCTATGCTTCGAGTGATTCGAAATCATCGACGAGCAGCAAGGGGAGGAGATTCGAAGGAGTATGAAGGGCTTTCTATAGTTCCTCAACCCCTCGAGTGGGATCTAGTTCCCAAAGAATTAATTTCGGCTTCTCAAAAGGGATGGGATAAAGCTTTAAGCTTAGGAACCGAATTTGGTTTTAGAAATGCACAGGTTTCGGTCATTGCCCCCACGGGAACTATCGGCCTTATTATGGATTGTGATACGACCGGAATCGAACCCGATTTTTCTCTAGTTAAATTCAAAAAGTTGGCAGGTGGAGGATATTTTAGAATTATTAATCAGTCGGTTCCAAGGGCTCTTGAAAATTTGGGTTATTTGAAATCGGAAGTAGATTCAATTGTTAAATATTGTGTAGGCCATGCGACTTTCGTTAAAGCCCCTTTTATCAACCCTGAAACACTAGCTAAAAAGGGTTTTACCAAAGAGGAATTTAAAAAAATAGAAGGCTTAATTTCGACGGGATTTGATATTCAGTACGTAGTGACCCCTTTTGCACTAGGTGAGGCCTTCTGCCGAGAGACTCTGGGAATTACTGGCACTGAACTTATGGATCCTTCATTGAGTCTTCTAAAAAAAATAGGATTTAGTGAAGAGGAGATTGAAGAGGCCAATCAATATGTATTTGGAACAATGACCCTTGAGGGGGCCCCTCATCTAAAAGAGTCTCATTATCCTATTTTCGACTGTGCCAATAAATGCGGTAAATATGGTCAAAGATATCTTTCCGCAACAACTCACATTGATATGATGGCAGCGGCTCAGCCTTTTATCAGCGGAGCTATCAGTAAAACGATCAATATGCCGAATGAAGCGAGCGTTCAAGATATTGCTCATGCTTATCTTACGAGTTGGAAAAAAATGTTAAAGGCGATCTCGATATATCGTGATGGCTCAAAGCTAAGTCAGCCGCTTAACGCTCAAATGGCTAGTTCCATCTTTAGTCAATTGAGTGAGGAGGAAGAGGTTGAATCGGTTGAAATTAACAAGACAGATATCAAACAGATAACTGAAAAAATTGTTCGAAGATCGATTCGAAGAGAACTGCCTAAAAAACGGTTTGGCTATACAGTTAAAGCCACTGTTGGGGGACAAAGAGTTTATTTAAGAACGGGTGAATATGAAGATGGAACCTTAGGTGAAATCTTTGTGGATATGTACAAAGAGGGGGCTGCCTATCGAAGTTTGATGAATGCTTTTGCGATATCTGTCTCCTTGGGACTTCAATATGGAGTGCCCCTTGAAGAGTATGTAAATAAGTTTAATCTCTTTAGATTCGAACCCAACGGGCATGTTAGCGATCACGATAACATTAAGTTTTGTTCCTCAATTATTGATTTTATATTTAGAGATGTTGCGATGAATTATCTCGGTAGAACTGATCTTGTTCATGTGCCTCCTCAGGAGGAGCTCGCGGTGAGCTATAATGCGGCAGCCTCGATTACTACAACAATATCGGGAGCCGGTGAATTCCAGAGGGTAAGTGAGCCCCAGAGTTATGGGGGGGGATTTCAGATGATGGCTGAAACTACAGAAGTTAAAAGCTTAATTCATGGTGAAACCGACATGGTGATTACAAGTGAAGAGTGGTCGGATGATTTAGCTCTAGCCTCAAGACTTGCTAAGACTAAAGGCTATGAAGGTGATCCCTGTAATGAGTGTGGGCAATTTACTCTTGTTCGTGGAGGAACCTGTCTACGTTGCGTGAGCTGTGGATCTACGTCAGGGTGTTCTTGAGGATTAAGCAGTTCATAAGTAAGTGGGGTTTCTAAAGGATCTCTTTTTTCATTATAAAGAGATAGTTAAAGCCTCTTAAGAAGTAATTTCCTTCAACCGCAGATGTGTGCCAGTGGTTGCGCTTCAGCGTACGATTATGGCGAACCACTGAAATAATATCGACAGGCTTAAAATGTTTTTGCATACGTTGAAAGAGTTCGAAGCCGATTGGACAAAAGGGTTTCCCTTTCTTGAAGGAATCACAAACATAGAGTGCAAAATATCTACGGTTTTTTAAAATTCTAAAGCTCTCAGCAAAAACCTTTTCCATCGCTTCATAGTAAAGGGGGGTTCTGGCATCTAGCTCCCCAATGCATTTGGGATCGCCCGAATATTTAATGTGGTTCGAATAGGGCGGATCCATAAAGATAAAGTCAACGGAGTTGCCTTTAACAGGAAGACTTCTAGCATCTCCTTTAAGAATATCTTCACGATAAGGATAGATATCAAAACCAAGTCCTTGTCGCTTGAGATCTTTACAGACATCAAGTGTGGTTCCGCTTCCGCAGAAAGGATCCATCACAATGTCATTCTCTCGTGTGTAACGCTCTAGAAGATTCCAAATGACATAGGAAGGGGTCGCCCCTACATAGTTCTTATCCCCCTGTTCCGATTTTCCATAATGCTGAGATGGATACTCCCACAATGTAGTAGTTTCCAGCTTCAATTTGGGTTTCTCGAAAAGGGGTCTATTTTTATTCCTAGAGTTTAAGCGTTCCATCTGGCCGCGCAATATACAGTAAATTGAATTTAACTCCTAGCGATTGCACGCTAAATTTAGATTGGAAAAGTAACTGTCTAATGTTTAGACACCTGTCAAAAAGTTGGACACTTTGATAACCCTATGAATGTTCGAGATAAATCACTCGAGTTTTAAATAGTGACTAAAAGTTCGACAGTTGTTGAAGAGTTGGTCGATCTGATTAAGCTATAAATATACAAGTAAAAACAAATGGTTATGCTTAATACTTAAGGCTGGCACACTCTCTGCTTAAAGGGGCCATACCGCTTTTGAAATGGGCATCAAAATAAGAGAGAGAAAATTTCTTTTTAGGGGGAAGAATAATGAAGAAGTTTTTATTGGTTCTAGTTTTTGCCGTAAGTTTCGTAATTAAAGCTACTACTGTTTTTGGAGCTGAGGTTAGCGAAGAGACTAAAGCTCCAGCTGAAAAACCTGCTAAGGCTAAAGCCATAGTTGAGACCTTAGTACCTCAAACTGAAGAGAGTGATAAGTCGACAGAGACCGACGGGAACTCTTCTGAAATGAAGATTCAAAACAACATTACTTTTGGTCAGGTCACAAGCCCTATAGAGTACATTCATAAAAATGACTCTTCTGGAAACACTCTTGCCCCTGAAGGTGAAAGGGCAAGCGGTAAAAATAATAACTCATCTAGTATGAGTGCTGAGATTAAAAGTTCACCAAGCACAGTTGGAATCGCTTTAATTCCCATGGGGGGAGGAACCGTTTACCAAGGTCGTTGGAATAACCATATCCGAAACAATTACACATTAGGCGTGGCTTTAGAGCTCTCTATTATTCCTCTCTTGTCGCTTGAAGCTGAAGTGGCGCAAGGGCGGTATTACATTAGCTATTCAGGTTATGGCCACAACTTTACTCAGTACACCTATGGGGGATCGGCCAAGTTCTACCTAACTCGAGGAGTTTTACAGACCTATCTAGGCGGTGGAATTTTAGGAATTACCTATCAGAACATGACCTACGGAATGGACTCAATGTCTACTTATGATCGAACTGTAGGAGCAGGACAGGCTATAGCTGGAGCTGAAATCGTGCTAAGCAACAATATAGCTCTTGGAGTTCGTGGAAGTTATATCGTCCCCTTATTCAACCGTCCCAGAGTCATGAGCGGTGGGGGATATGCGTATCCATCTTACGAAGAGTTTTCGGCGATGAATACAGCCATGTACCGATTAATGGGTTCAGTTAAAATTTCTCTTTAATAGGATCTTCTCCAAACACAAAATCATTTGGAGGATCAGAAATTTTGATTTAAACACTTTAGGGTGAAGTCTACTAGATAAGAGAGTAGAAAAAAGCCCTACGCATGAACTGCGCTTTGGCGAGAAGTGGTTGAATAAAGTTTCTGGTCCTCCAAGGGTTTTAAACTTCATTAAAAACCATTCAAATTCTTGAACCTCTTTTTAAAAAGAGAAGGAATGGGTTTCAAAGTATAAAATGGATTCTAGTTCAAAAATAGATAGGGTTTTTAGCCCAACGGAAACTAAAAACCTGGTTAACGATTTGGCACTTTGCCTTGAGCAATACTATCGAGAGTGTCAGGCCATGACATCTCGAACCGTTCCCCCTTTGACTCCAGAGGTCTATATGGAGTTAGTCAGAGAAAAACTTACAGACAATCGAACCTCATTTAAAGAGCTTGCGAATTTAGCTCTAAGCCAGGGGCATCACCTCCATGATCCACGTTACATGGGCCATCAAGTGCCGCCTGCCATTCCGGCTGCAGCCTTATTTGATGTGTTGGGGCGGGCCTCTAGTCAAGGTGCTGCCGTTTTTGAGATGGCGCCATTTGGAACGGCAGTTGAAAAGGTGATGATCAATGAACTGGGAAAAATGATCGGATGGAAAGAGGGGGGATTTGCTGGAATTGGAACCCACGGTGGGACCCTTGCCAATGTGACCGCTCTACTTGCGGCAAGAAATATTTATTACAAAGACTCTTGGAAAAAGGGGATGAGAGATTTTTTAGAAGCGAAACCGGCCCTCATGACAAGTGCTGACAGCCATTATTGCATTGCTCGCGCCTGTGGTATTTTAGGGATTGGAACATCTCAAGTGATCAAAGTTCCTGTGGACTCTAAACGAAGAATGGATCTTAAAAAATCTAGAGAGATACTACAGGCCTCGAAATCTAACGGTCTCAATATTTTTGCTATTGTAGGTTCAGCGTGCACGACCCCCACGGGCTCTTTTGATGATCTTAAAGGAATAGCAAGTCTGGCTAGAGAATTTAAACTCTGGTTTCATGTCGATGGAGCTCACGGAGCGAGTTTTCTTTTTTCTGAAAAGTATAAACATCTTCTCGAGGGAATTGAGGAGGCAGATAGTGTGGCTTGGGATGCACATAAGATGCTTTTTGTTCCAGCTCTGTCGACCTATCTTTTATATAAGGATGCTAGAAATAGTTGGGAGGCTTTTGCTCAAGAGGCTCCTTATCTCTTTGATCCTAATGATCCGCAAGGATTGGCAGAGTTTGATGGAGGCTTAAGAACGATGGAATGTACCAAAGGGGTGTTATCGTTGGCCCTATGGGGAGTGTGGAGTCTTTATGGTAAAGAATTTTTAGCCTCGCTTATTGAAAAGGCGATGGAAAACACGAAGACTCTATATCGACTTATTACAAATTCGAAAGATTTTGAGGTCGCACATGAGCCTCAATGTAATATTTTATGCTTTAGATTTATTCCTACTGGCATAGAACATAGTGAAGAATCTCTTTCTCAATTACAGCAGAATATTCGTAATCAGCTTCTTAAAGACGGAGAGGGATATATTACTGGCACTCGAATTGAGGGGCGGTATTGGTTACGGGTCACAATTATTAATCCCCTTACGAATGAAACCCACCTGAGTAGATTGTTAGATAAAATCCGAGGTATTTAAAAATAGGGCTTAGTCCCATCTTGAGGATACTAAATCGGAGAAAAAGGCTAAGTTCAGTGATAAAATTGTTAAAGTATGAATCGGTCTAAAGATATAGAGAGATTAAAAACGGAAGAATTTGATGTTTTAGTGGTTGGAGGTGGAGCCACGGGAACCGGATCTGCCCTGGATGCCGTTAGCCGAGGACTTAAAACGGCTTTAGTAGAACGCTTTGATTATTCCTCAGGAACTTCTAGCAAAAGCACAAAACTTCTTCATGGGGGCATAAGATATTTAGAACAGGCCGTAAAGAAAATGGATCGTGGCCAATATAAATTGGTTCGAGATGCTCTTCATGAGCGAAGTACTCTTTTGAAGTTGGCTCCCCATCTCACAAGATCATTGGCCTTATTAACCCCAATCTATCGACGATTAGATACCCCTTATTATATGGCTGGTTTGAAGTTGTATGATTGGCTAGCCGGTCGTCAGGGATTAATACCAAGTCATTATATGAGTGCGGCTCAAGCTCTTATAAAGTGTCCTATGCTTAAAAAAGAGGGACTTAAGGGCGGGGTCCTCTATTACGACGGTCAATTTGATGATGCTCGAATGAATGTGTGTTTAGCCTTAACGGCTAGCGAGCAGGGGGCTGCGATTGCTAACTATATTGAGGTGATAAATCTGCTTAAGAAAAAAGGAAAACTCATCGGGGCTGAGGTTGAAGATAAAGAGACGGGAGAGAAATTTACTATCAAAGCTAAAGTTGTGATCAATGCATGCGGTCCTTTCTGTGACTCCTTGAGGACTTTAGACAATCCCAAAGCCGAACCGATGCTGACCGTGAGTTCTGGAATTCATATTGTCTTAGATAAGAGATTTTCTCCATCCGATACTGGTCTCTTAATCCCAAAAACGGAAGATAAGCGGGTTCTTTTTCTTTTACCGTGGCAGGGGCACACATTAGTGGGAACTACCGACAATCCGGCTCCAATCGAAGCTGAACCGAAAGTTAGCCGTAATGATATTGAATATATTTTGCGACAGCTGAGACAGTATTTTTCGATAGAGGTGAGTGAGAAAGATATTTTATCGAGTTGGTCAGGTTTGAGGCCTTTAGTTTCTGAATTAAAAGCCCACGATACTGCGCGCCTTTCAAGAGATCATCTAGTGAATATTAGTGAGTCAGGGCTTGTGACTATTACGGGTGGCAAATGGACTACCTATCGTAAAATGGCCCTAGATACAATTTCTCAAGCTATTCGAGTTGGGGATTTAAAGCCTTTGAGGCCTTCACTTACCGAAAAAATTCCTATTGCAGGTGGAGAGAATTTTAAATCTTCAATTAGCGAAGAGCTTCAGAAAAAACACCCTATAGAAAGTGATACGAGCGTTCACTTGATGGAATCCTACGGAAGCCGAGCTTTTCAAGTGGCTAAAATCGCCGAGAAGTTTCCTGCTAAATTAGTGTCTACTCATCCTTACATCGAAGCTGAAGTTGTTTATGCAATTCGAGTCGAAGGGGCGAGAACGGTAGAGGATATTTTAGGACGCAGAATGCGGCTCTCTTTTTTAGATAGCAGATCAGCTGAAAAGGTTCGGCCAAGAGTTCTGGAATTATTAAAACAGGAGTTATCACAGTAAGGAGATAGAAGAAGATAGAGAATTCTTTTTGAGAACTCGTTTGGCCTTTTTAATAGGATCTTTTCTTTCATCGCTATCCAAGATGTATACAGGGTATTTCAACATAGTTTTGAAATTATTTATGGTATTCATGACTTAACTACCAATTGGATCCAAAAGGAAAAGTATCCATAAACTAGATAGCGAATCTCACCTGAATTACCCTCTTATTTCAGTTTGCAAAATCTTCATGAAAATGGCGAAATCACCACAATTATTTTGTGGAGAAAAAAAAAGAAAGCTTTTAAAATTTAAGTTAACTGAATTGAGTTCGTTTAATTTACTTAAAAAGAACCGCCAAATAAAAGTAAAGAGTGGTAGCCATGTTCGAAAGATTGTCATCTGTCGTGAGAGATCATCTTAGGTGGAAGAGATTCATTTTTGGAGATATTGTTTCTATTTCATTGCTCTTTATGTTTTGGAGCCCCTCTAGTCAGGGGCGAAATCCCTTCCAGGATCATGATAGTCCCGTAGTTGATTCAGATAATACTACGTCATTCGAAACGGGCAATGAGCCGAGATTAGGGAGTGAAGCGCCACAGCCTACTTCTTCGAACGAGCGGGGAGCACAGGAAACTCGAACGGCGCCCCTCCCGCCCCATGGAAATTCCGTTTTGCCGGTAAATTCGCCGGTAGTTCAACCACGGCCCGGGTTAACTAGTGTTTCCGACTTTATCGCGAGGTATGAGCCTTCGACAGGCGTTTTCCAAGCAGCTCTTGATAGAGCCGCAAACTTAAGTGAGGCGAGAAATAACCCGACAACACTTCAAAACTTCGCCGCAAATCCTGTGTATTGGGCTACTCACGGACGTGGGCATGCGATCGATATCGCGAACCATGCAGTGGGGCTTCACAATCAACTAAGAACCTCTGGATTTTACAACCAACTACCACATGTTGGAAGCATGTCCCAATCCGTACGTACCGAGCTTTCCCGTTCCATTCCTGAATTAGGAGCGCTCTATGGTCTTACCCATGACATGGGGATGTATGGAACAACACTGGCTCACCGAGATAGGCATTTTCTTGTCGCTCCTATGATGGCCTTTGGTTATGTTCCCCATGAAATGCGAAACGAAGCCCGAGGGTTTCACGATATGCTGGAACGGCTGGGAAATGATCCCAATAGCGCCATCATGAGGGAAATCAACCAATTACTTGAATCCGGAGCCTACCCAGGTGTTTCAGAAGCAGATGTGAGGCAAGGCAGAGCCAATGCCTTAAACGCAAAACGACGACTTCTTGCTGAGGTTGTATTCGGCTCGGTAAGTCATGGCCGAATCGCCGGTGAATTTGCAAATCTTGGCTTTAATCTGGAAACGGCGGAGGGAAGAGCTACCGTTGCAGCCCGAAGAGATTTCTATTTAAGAGCCTTAAGAGACGCAAGTCCTGAAGGATCTCATGTGCGCATGCTTGAACATGATCTAGCTCAAGCAAGAACGAGATCCGGTTCCACACGGGAAGTCATCGCGGGGCTAGAAGCAAGGCTCGTGGAAACTCGGCGGGAGGCGAGTGCGGTTCATCAGAATGAAAGGGTTAATCTCAATTCGTTTTATGGTGGCGCCGAAAATGTGAATCGCCTTTTTATGCTTTGGAACGATCCGCAATATATCGCTACCCTTCCAAGTTCCCAGCGCGAGGCCCTCACCCGTTTTGGATCTTTTGTCGCTGAAGGGGAACGTCTTTTGAGCGCAGCGGATGGGAATAGACAACGGGGGCCTCTCCTTGTGGGGGCCGGAAATACTCAGATAGTGAACACGCCCAGTGGCACGATGATGGTTGTGACTGATCATACGAATGGCCGCCGCGTTTATGCGTCGATTCAAAGTGAGTTTCAAACCGGAGAGGCTAATCTTCTCAGAGGTATGGTGGATCCCCAGGGCCGTTGGGTCATGCCGGTTGTGTCGGGCCGATTTACGGCCGAAGAAATTCCACGCCAGGCGAATGCTGCGGCAATGATTGCCGTCGATACTTTCAAGAACATGGCGCGTGCGATTCCCTCTCTCGGAAGTCAACCGCTCCGCCTCGTCGTTACGGGAGAAAACCCAGTTTTCTATCAAGTGTTGAATACCGCTTTAGAAAGCCATTTTACTTCTATAAATGCGGAGCGTGCTCGGCAAGGTCGGCCCGGTTTTACTTTTGAGTTAGTGACTCCGGAGGCAGCTCTTGCAGGCGCGGCATCTGCCACTCGCCCTAGGATTGTGCATGTTCCAGGAATTCAAGGAGGTCCTCCAATTGGAAACATAACCTCGAATCCCGAATCGGGGCGCCTCCAGTCGGGTCGAGTATTAACGGGACCAGAAAGAACAGCTTTAGCGACAGGCATCGAAGGAATGGGGTTTGGGAGACAATCTTGGTTATTGAATCAGGTTTTGACCCCTGAGGCTCGCCACGTGACGGTCCCATCTGGCAATATCTTGATCTCCGCGGGTTCTCCTCCCGGAGCGGTTTACTTTCTTACGAGCGGGACGGTCGAAATAGCTCACGCGGGGGCAGGGGCACAACCTATTCGACTGACGGCAACCCCCGGTAACCCTATTCCCATTGGCGAAAATTCAGCCCTTTCTCGACAGGGACGAGACGCGACGGTCCGAGTGATTTCAAATGCTGAAGTCATCATGATCCCAAGCCATGTAGCGCAAGGTTGGACTGTCAATGATCTTGTGATCCCAAACAATGAAATCCCGGCCTATGTAGAAAGGATGTACTCTAGAAGGGGAACTAACCCTTCCCCTTCTTCAAATTCCCCTCCTGTCGCCGGTAGTGCTCAGAGAGAACCCTCTCCGCTGACAACTGCGGAGCTTGCGGGTGTCCAGCCCGGATCCAGAGCTCCTGAGCAAATGGTAAGAACTCGGCATGCATATCAAACCCTGGGTATCGGGCAAGTGACACCCGTGACCGAAACAGTACGTAATACCGTCGGCGCAACCAACGAGACCGCCTACCGGGCTACGCGTCTATTGGATGCGCTAGGCATGAATCACGATTCGCACTTCCGCAGAACCCTCGAAGGAAATGGAGTCCTTGAGTTTTCAATTAATGAATCCAGTGCGACCAACAATGCTCGACAAACGGCTCGAAACATTGTCGAAGCCCACAGGTATCTATCGCAGCTCATGATCTTAGATCCGGTAAGATACGGAGGGCTTAAGTTGCCAGATATTCGAATAGAAGGCACCGGAGAGAACGCAAGACTTATTGTTTCCATGAGTCAGCAAGGCGCTACTCCTGTCGAACAAATGGCAAATAGGGGGCAACTGATCGTTAGCTTACTCGAACTTGCACCGAATTACCTCAATGAGGCGAACCAGGGTCGGAATGCTCGAATGAGCCCCGAGGCTGCACGCGCCGTACAAACTATTGTCCAGAATCAGACACGCCTTAACGCTCAGAACACTTTTTTTAATGCAGTTGTGGCGGAGATGAATAGATCCGGAGGTCTTCCCACAGATGCCATGACAAGATTACCCGAATCCGCAATCGCCAGTGCTGCCAATGCGGAAGCAAATCGATTATCCCAATTGATAGAAGGAAGAGCGAGAACTTTGCCAGCTCTTAAAGAGGAAATACGGAGATTGATGGCGGTGGCAACGGATGCGGAACTCACTCGTTTGGAGGCATTAGAAAGGACTGGATCTCAAAGGGCAATCGAAAGCGAGTTGCGAAACCAAATTGCGCGGAATAGGGATTTATACCAAAAGTTGCGGCCTGAGCATACCTTTATGCAAAACGCTTTGGAGGCACAGGCCGCGCAAAATGAAAGAGCACGTTTGGGGGGGCTCACCACCCCTGAAGCGATGCGAAACGAACTTGTGGCGCAAGCCACAAGGGCGACGGGGCCGGAGCAGAGGCGTTTGAATGACTTAGCAAGTGCTAGAACGCCGAATCAGCAGGTCCAAGCGGAGATTCAGAGTCAAATCTTGCGCGAGACTAATCTAATGACGAATCGATTGAATGAAATGAATAACATACGGGCTCAGACTATTCGCGAAAATGGGATCGGAATGCAACGTGAATTGGCCCGTCAACAGCAACAGTATCAACAGGGTTTAGACACCCATTTTAGAAACTCAAACGCCGGGGCTGTGATGAATTTAATCGGACTCGTTCATGGAATACGAGCACTCACCCAGCCACATGTAGAATCCTCGAACACCCCACCGTGGGAAAGAAATTTCCGTGCAATTGCCCCTTTTGCCCAAATTGGGTTCGCAACCTCGGGTTTAACGACCGATGTTCTCTTAAGAAACACACCGAATCCTTTTGCGGTAGGTAGTAGCCGTCTTGTTCGTTTGGGTGGACATCTGAGTGCGGCCACCGGCACCGCCACGATGGGGTTGAGTGCGATTACCGAGGGAATCGCATTGAATAATGCCCTTTTTCACGATGAGAATCGAGATGGTTTTCGAGGTTCTCGAATCGCCAATTCGGCTTTTCTAAGCACTGCCAATACCATCGGCGCTTTAGGCCAGGCGACAGCTTGGATAGCGCCAGCCGGAAGCGCCACAGGCCGTATTGGCGGATTGATAGCGGGAAGTATCGTGCTTCCGGTGCTTGTCGCTTACGAAGCTGGGCGAACGATCGTGGCCGCCAACGAGATGATGCAAGCTCAAGCAGACTTCACTATTGGATTCAACGACATGGTACAATCGATAAATAGACCTACTTCCGTTATAGGTACACCTGGTATATTTTCGAGCTACGTAGACATTCCGGGCTTAAGACCTGTAGCCTCAGACTATCGACACCTAAGAAACTGGATTTCAGTTGTGAGTACTGATCCGCGTCGCATGAGGAATAGAGATCGCACTCCGATGAATTGGGAAGACCTCCTACACAATAACCCGGAAAATTTTGTTAACAATAGTAGAATTTTTGCTGATTGGAACAGGAATAGAGTTAGGAATTTAGAAAGCTCTCCACTGCTCTCAGGTTTTCGAAATTCGTTAAACTCTACGCCACTAGGACAAGCTACAATGTGGTTAACCCAACCTAGTCATAATAATTTTGAAACTCAAAGAGATGCTATGCTTCAGGAGTTAAATAACCGTAGAGAATTGGTAACTCTAGGAAGCCATGCTCAAAACGAAATGTGGGGTAATTCAGAAAATGGATGGCGTAGTTTTATGGCCCGTGACGCCGATTATCTACGACTAATACGTCCGTTAGAGGCCCAATGGGCTCCCCAGGTAGCCGAATTCAATAGACTTCGCCAAATTCGCCAAGGGATGCGGCCTGGCCAACAAAGAGATCAGTTGATTCAACTGGGAATGTCGCATGATACTAATGATCCTCTTCGCAGACAGTTTGACGCGGCGAATGTCGAGGCGGCAGCAGAAGATCAACGTAGGTTACAGTTAGCCACTTCGCTTGCGCAACGGTATATGAACGCGTCGGGAAGAAACAGAGGGGCAGTATTAGACGAAATTCGGGAGCTTTTGGGAATTAGTCGAGACGATTGGGATTGGTCGAATTCCAATGCAGCAAATAGCAATTTACCCCTAGTAAATACTGTCACGGCGCAGGCCAATAGAGGACAGGAGGCCTTCACGGAGTTTCTAAGGCGGCAGATTATTGCGAGGAGCGCTCACCAAACCGTGATGCTTCACTTTGCCGGCCGCTTAAGCGTCATTCGCGAAAGAGAAATCATGGAACCGCTATTGGCAAATGAGCGCCGTGTGGTGGAGCAGCATAATACGATGCAATCTGCGGTGGAGGCCTATTACCAGAGCATTATAAATGCACGATCTGGTGGACAGACCGATCAATCAGCGGCCGCGGTGAACGCGGCATTGACCCGTGTTAACGAACAGTTTCGAATATTGCAAGACAGAGCCTATGCAGAATCACCTTTGCCCATATCACAAACTGCCAGAGCTAACAATGAAGCTGCGTTAATCACTGCATTAACGGCCGATCGAAGAGCGATAGAGGAAGGCCATTCTGTAGAATTCAGGGGAAGGGAACGGGTCCGTAATTATCTTCGCGATCATTATACAAGTGAAGCCGAAAGGCATTTTCTTCGGAATATCGATTTTGTAAGACGGGTAGAAATCGAAGATCTTCCTGAACGCCATTTATTGGCACTTTCAATGAGTCGAGAAAGATATATCGAACGAAATATGGAATTTGCTCCAGAGCAAATGGTGGCCCAATCGAGGAGAGAAACAACTCAATATGCCGCGAATCTTATAGGTGTTAATAGAGAGAGAGAGCAGCTTCCTACAGCCCCAGCGGTGAATGGCGCAATAGAACAAATGAATTCCGCTGAGATCGGTAATGCTCCGGTTCTAGACAATAACAATAGGCCTCAAATAGTTAACCAGCGGCCAGTCACCTTGGCGAACCATTTGAGTGAACTCACCACGATAATCGCTAGCCAAGAGGCGGATGTTAGCTTGATGAGGACCAGGATGCAGAGGACGGGAACCGATCCAGCCGTTAGAGCTGATCTTGAAGCAAGAATTACCATTAAGGAAACCGTTATTGCGCAAATGCGGGTCAGTAGAGCGCTGGTGGAGAATCAAAATATGGCGTGGAGAACTCAAAGACTCCAGGAGATCCAGCGTCTGTACCGTACCGAAACGGCCAGACTGTTCGATGCGGCAATCGCTGTAACAAATGGAGGAGCTCCACAAATGAACAATACAGTGAGAGCGGAAATCACTAGACTTCGAGAGAACGCGATTCTGAGCCAATCGGTCGTGACTCAGCTGCGGGGCCAAACCACCCGAAGTCCTTCTCCAGACACTCTCTTGGAAGCGGAAACACGGGCCATGGTAGCCACCCGCGCGCTGGCCGAAAGACTCTACGCCATCACTCGCCCCCCTCTGTTAATCCCCGCTCCAACTCGTTCTATCCAATCTTCTAATCCGGTTAGCTCGACACAGTCACAGACGGGCAACTCAACTCTGTTAGCCCCCGCTCCAACTCGTTCTATCCAATCTTCTAATCCGGTTAGCTCGACGACAACCACCATTCCTGTTCCTTATCAAAATAATAATCCCTATCTACCACAAAGATAGCGTTAACTCTCGAGTGAAAGGGGATAAAATCTCCTCTGAATGAGGCCACTTTGTGTAAACGCTAATACGGACTACCGCATTTTACTCTTCGCAATTTTTTGCAGCAATAAACTCCCCAGCTAGATCTTTTCTCATACAGCTGAGGAGTTTTATAAGGATCATAATTTTTTAAATAACTATCGGACTCCAATTTGTTGAACTTGGTTAGCTTGAATATTGAGATCGAAGCTTTGAGCCTGCTTTCCCCAAGTGATGATGACGTTGTAATTATGCTTTTTACAGAACTTTACTTTAGGAATCATGAAGCTGTGATTATGAGATCTGCCCGTATTCATCAACTGACCTTGAAGATAGATACGTGCAGAAGGATCTTCGACAAAGACCTCTAACAAGGAGTGGCCCATATTGTCACAATCATATTGCTGTTGGAGTTCCTCTTCTTGTTGTGAATTCTGTGGGCGTTGATCCTGTTGTCGTGGGTTCTGTGGATCTTGCTGACGCTGCTTCTGCTGACGCTGATCTTGATTGTATTGTTTTTGGTCTTGTGGGTGGGTTCTTTCTTTATGAGTTGGTATATGATCTGCTATCGCCGCGAATCCGAGAGTCATTAAACCGATTGAGATCTGTTTTATGCTTGTATTCATTTGCCCTCCTTTAAGGTCTTATTAATAAAACCTTTTTGAAGAATGAATCATGCAACTTATATGCTGAAAAAAATCATGAGCTCTTCGAGGCTTGAGAAAGTAAGCTGGCCCAACTACCTTGAGCCACCCCCTTCATTTCAGAGGGGAGAAATAGGGTGAGAGTATTTTTAGCTCGAGTTATCGCTACATAGAGAATTCTTTTGGACTCCTCTGTATCCAGCTGTTCTTTTATCTCTTTGAGTCGTAAGTATTGCGGCGACATGATTACTTCAGTCTTCTCTCGATACTTCATAGCGGGCGGTTCATTAGGAGCGGTTAGAAGAATCGGGAGCTGTGTGGGGGCTTTTCGTAAATTATCTACTAGAAAGACATCTTCGAACTCCAGCCCTTTAGCGGCATGAACTGTCATGAGTTTAATTGCATGGGGGGAGGTCTCGCCAGATTTCGATTTAAATAGAATTTTTTCTTTTTTCCAGAGGTCGAGATCGTTTAGCGCCTCTACTATGCTGTAATGTTTCTCTGTCAGGGGTTTAAGCCATTCAAAAAAGGCTTCATATTGAATTGGAAAATAGGAGCTGTTTTCAAAAAGAGCAAATAGTGCTTCGCGAACCGAAACTCTAAAGTGATTAGATAAAGTAAAAAACCAATTGAGGCGTGGTGAGAGATGGTTTTTTACCTTTTCTTCGAAAGGTAGTGCCGATTCATCATCGCGTAATGCGGCAAGTTCAGATAGAGGAAGTCCAATCCAAGGAGAGTAGAGAAAGGCGGCTAAAGAAAATGAATCGCTGGGCCGGTTCAAAGCTTTTAGATAATGATTCAGATCTAAAATGTCATGATGAGAAAATAGCGAAAGAGTTTGGGTACAGTTGACTAAAATCCCCTTTGCTATCAATGCGGAGCGATAGGAGTCTATTCTATCTCCCATTCGAAAAAGAAGAGCGAGATCGCCGAGCCTATTTCCTTTCTGTTGATATTCATCTATGGCCTCGAGAACTGCATTAAGCTCAGCCTTCTTTTTATCGGTTTTTCTGTCAGTATTAGATTCACAATCATAGTAGTTGATCTTAATAGGCTCACCTTCAACCCTCTTTCCGCTTGTCATGGGCTGAAATGAAACAGGATTTGTGTTGAAAAAATTTCGGCTAAAGCGGTTGATATCTAAGATGAGGGTGCTTTGAGTTCTAAAATTAGTATTGAGTTCAGCGATAACCCCACCCCAATCTTCAGTCAGACGACTAACTTTGTAAAAAAGAGAGACATCGGCATGGCGAAACGAGTAAATAGACTGCTTGGGATCTCCTACCACAAAAAGTTTATTGTATTCATTCCCAAGAAGTTTCTGAAAAATAGACCATTGATTTTGGCTTGTGTCCTGAAACTCATCAATAAGAAAAGCCTTGAATTGAGTTTGTAATTTAGTACGGACATTAGAATGGTTCTCTAAAATTCTGAGACTTAGTTGTTCCAGATCGTCAAAACGGAAGAGGCCATTTGAATGCAAATCCATTTCTAACTCGACTAGAAATGGGTTTATTGTTTCAAAGAATGAAAAGGTTGGGTCTTCTTCGTCCATTTTATTGGCAAATTTGGCAGTGTTTCTGGCTTCATAAAAAGAGAGAAAGAGATCTCTTAGTTCACTACGCGAAACCTTGGAAAGTACTGAGGCCAATTGAGAGGAAGAGAGGGAGTGAATCCATTTGCGATATGCAGTCTCAATTTTAACCTGAAATTGGTAATCACTGATTATCTCTTCGATAGGGGGGTAGCCTAATAAGCTTCCGAACTCTTGAAGCAGATAGTAGCAGAAGCTATGAATAGTTCCGATAAAACGCGTTCTCTCGACCTCTTTCGCTAAATGAGAAAGGGAGAGATCTTTCGCTAAAGCTATTGAAATTCTTTTTCGTAATTGCTCAGCGGCCTCAGTAGTGAAAGTCATGGTTAGAATTTCAGTTGGGAGCAGTCCAGATTTTAAGAGCTCAAGATATCGCGCCACAAGGACTGTGGTCTTTCCTGAACCGGCAGCTGCAGTTATTACCATGGGTTTTCCAAGCGTGAGTGCAGCAAATCTTTGTTCTTCGGTAAAATTAAACATAGCCCATTCCCCCTCGACAGAATGTGGGAGATTCACATCTCGAGCATTCAGTGGCGTTTGGGGTTGCAGTAAATTGCCCTTCTTGAATAGATTGAGAGATTTGAGTCAAGTGTTGGGTTCCCACTGAGAGAAGTTCGTCAAATTTCTCAGAGGTTAAAACATGGCCTCGGGTTAGTTGAGATTTAAGCTCCTTTGAAATAAAGGGATCATTTAAAATTCCTCGGCGAAGTTCCCCTTTTTTTAAATCATAAAACAGTACGCCCGCACAAGGTTTGTTGCCTATTTTTTTTATTGATAGAATATAAAGGAGCGCCTGAAAGTGATGCCCTTCATTGATATGATTGGGAGAAAAGTCCACAGTTCCAGTCTTGTAATCAAGGAGCAGTGTAGAACCATCTTCTCTTTCAATAATTCGGTCAATTTTACCCATAAACGTAAAACCTTCGAGCTCAAGTTCGAAGCTCTTCTCAACTCCTAGATTCTCTAGATATCCGAACTCTGATTTAAGAGTGTTCTCTAATTCGAAAAAATGAGATTCAATTTGGCTAAATTGTTGAACCATCATTGTGTGAAGGGGATGAGAGGGTTCCAGCTCGCTAGAAAGACTTGAGAGTGAGAGTTTGAATAGTTCTAGGAGTTTTTTATCCGGTTCACGAAAATGGGCTTCAAGGGCTCCATGTACTGCAGAGCCAAAAATAAGAGCATATTTATCCTCTAAATTCTGAATGGGACGAAGTTTTAAGCGATGGCGAATTAGATATTGTGTAGGACAGGTCGAATAGTTTTCAAGTTGTGTTGCAGAGAGCCTCAGTTTTTTTGGGGGGAGTGTAAGCTCCGGCTTGGGAATACAAGCCGGTTCCAACCTGGAAAGTAACTCAACCTTTTCAAATTCATGAACAGGAGCTTGGCTGGATAGAAAGACCCGCTCTCGGCCTGGTCCTTGGGTGTGGCTGAGCATTGTTTTGAGATAGTTTCTATCAGTTGTGATCCTAGGGATTGAAAAGCCCCCGTTCATTAAACTAAATAACTCAGGTTCTGTTAGAAAAAGCTTCTGTTGTGCAGCAAAAAAAGATTCATCGATATAACTCCAATAGGTAAAATGATTAAAGAAGGGGACAGACTGAAAAGGGTGAATAATCACCGGTGCCGAAGGGGTTTCTAATGTTTTCTTAAAAAACAGAGAGTTGAAAGAGATCTTCAGGTGAGAAAGCTTTGATTCTAAAAAAAGAAGGGCGTGAGGAGCCCCTCCAAATGCAATGAGTTGTTGTTTGGAATTGTTTTTATGGGAAAAAATTTCACTGGCTAAATGAGAAAGAACTTGGGCTGCAGGACCTACCATGGGGGGAAGTGTTTTTCGAATCTGTTCTGAATCCTCTTCGGGAAGTTCCCAGAATTCAATAGGTCTGGATGAAGTCTCCTGAAGATATTGATGCGCCTCTGCCCATTCAGAGAAGAGAAATGTGGAGCTTTTAGCTTTGACAAAAATTCGCTCGCAATTCAAAGACTCAACTTGTTTTTCTTTTAGTTTTCCGATTGCGATCCAATAAGCTTGGGCTAGATCCTGCTTTAGAGGGGAATCCAGATAGAGGTGGAGAAGCCTTTGTAAGAGAAGGTTCTTAGGACTGGGAAAAAGATGGGAAAAACAAAAATCGACCTGTTCATGGGTGACAATGAGAGAGAGTCTTAATTGCTCTAAAGTCGCTAAATACTTTTTGAGTTCTTTTTTGTTTTCAATGTTTAAAAATAGAGCGAGTTGTTCGAGCCTTTTTTGTTCCGATTCAATAGTGTTTTTCGTCTGAATAAGAAGTAATTCTGATGCGAGTCGAGCTAGCCCCTTTTTTTCTGGGAATAGATGACAGTAGAGTTCGAAGTGTTCTTCGCTTTCGAAAACAATCTCGGGGCCGATTGACATGGGTTTAGCAATAGCACTATTTTTCAAAGCTGCAAAGCGATCTGGAATTGGGTCTAATAACTTTGTCCCTAGAATTAAAACTCTCTACGGTCTTTCTGTTGCGTGTGATGGCTTGATGCTTTTTATAGATTTTTTGGATTGGGATTCAGCTAAAAAGGCTTTAGCCGAACGACTAAAGGGCAAAGAACTCGCTGTGAGAGTTTTATCCCCATTACTTGGGGGCTGAATTTGTTTCATCGTTTTATTATCTAGGAAATATTTAATGGCCGCTTCGGTGGTTTCTGAATCCTTTGTAAGATTTGCGGGGTTTTTACCCATAACTCCCATAAGAGCATGAAAGGAGTTCATTCCAGTGTCGGAGTCGGCGGAGGCGGGGAATTTATAATCCACGTTTCCAGATTCTAAAAAGTTTTTTCGAGCCATTGCCTCTTTAAAGATCTCTTCATTAATTAAAAACTTCCCATGGTTTTGAATGGTTTTTTGACCGGCTAAGATTTGAGTCTCCTCAAAGGTGTGATTTTGACCGGGAACTGCGCTGAAAAGAGGTGTTCGGCCTTCACGACGAAGATATTGCGATTTAGGAAGCCAGCTGATATCGACTTTCTGGGTTGCCTTTCCATTGACTGTTTTTACAAATCGACCAAAAGTGTGGAAACTGTTCGAAAGACTTAAGCCCCCTTCGTAACTATAAAACTCTGCGAAGTATTCGACATTCTCAGATGCACCCATGGCTGAATGGGCAAGTTCCCTAAAAGAGGTTTCTGCCTGGATAAGGCTTGAGAAATTGAAAAATAGGAGGAACGTAAATTTTATCAGAATACGGAACTTCAACATAGATGTCCTTTGTTGAAGCAAGAATAGTTCCAACTGAACATGTGCGAAAAAATAGTGTAAACTAAACGAATGCATTGAGGATTATTTAGTCAATTGGCATTGAGTATACAGCCATCAATTTAGAATGGATTCTGATTTATGATTAAAAGAGTATGGAACGATCACCTGGTTTTGGTGACTGGAGCTGGACATGGATTGGGAAGAGAGATCAGTCTAGAAATAGCTCGTGCCGGAGCAAGGGTAATAGTAACTGATAGGGATGAGTTACGTGCTCAAGGCACTCATGAGGAAATTTTGAAAGCCGGAGGAAAATCGGTCTTTTATCAAATGGACGTGGGAGATCTAGATTCCATTCGTAGAGTAAGAGACGAAGTCGAAACAAAAATAGGAACGATTACAGGCTTAGTTAATAATGCGGGTATCGTGATGGGAGGAGAGTTTCAAACAGTCTCTTTGGAAAATCACTTAAGAATGTTGGACATTAACACTTTAGGAGTTGTTCGAGTGACCCACCTCTTTTTTCCTCATCTCCTAGTAGCAAAAGAGAGTTCTATTATAAATATTGCTAGTGCTTCAGCTTTTTTAGCGCTCCCTTTTGGAACCTCTTATGCTGCGAGTAAGTGGGCAGTGCTTGGTTTCTCCGATTCGCTTAGGGAAGAGCTTAAACTTAAAAAGCAGAGCCACGTTTCAGTGATGACTGTTTGTCCCAGCTTTATATCAACGGGAATGTTTCATGGTGTGAGTTTGCCGTGGCTGATGAAATGGGTGTCTCCTCAAAAATTGGCGGTAAAAATTCGTCGCGCGATAGAGAAAGGGAAAGAAAACATTCTTAGTCCCTGGAATGTTCTTCCGGTTCCTTTAGCTAAAGGGCTTTTGCCTAAACGATGGTTTATTTCTCTTTGTCGTTGCCTGGGAGTTAGTCAAAGTATGACCTCTTGGGAAGGTCATTAGGACTAAGGTTTTCCTGCGGTACTTAGTAAAGATTTTTTTAATACTAGCATCTCTTGATCGACAGGAATTCCTAACCAAACTCGCCATAGATCGCTTACAAGTGTCGTTCCTTTTTCTTCAATAGTTTTCTCAGTAGTAAAAATAGAGATGTGTTCTTTATTGTCTTCTGGGGTGAGATAACCAATCAAGAAAGCACGCTGCCCCGCATTTAGGGAATAGGTTGTCTGTTCCCTAATATACGAAATTTCAGGTGAATAGAGATCCACATTATTTACATCCAAGGCATCGTCAAATTCGGCCCGAATATCCTCTGAAGAAACATTTTGCAACATGTGTAAGATCATTAATCGAGTTTGGGTTTTTCCAAGGCTATCTATAGGGTTTTGGGAACTTAAGAGCGAAGGGTTATCCAAATAATGAATAGCTACGTAGGCATTTACTTTGACGATGGCTATCCATTTCTGACGAGTTCCTTTGCCACTTAAGGCCACTTTTACGATCTCTCCTGTGGGAAGAGTTATATTGGCTTCCGGGTGTATGTTCACAGTGGAGCCTCCGACTGAGTAAGTGATCGGCGTCCCTAAAAAAGTGACTGGATTTTTGGGATGAGGGGCCGCATAAGCCTGCGGTGAAACAATAAAAGAAAGGGTTAAAAATGAACTGGCCCAGAAGAGGATGATTTTTACCATGTTATTGATGATATCAATAAGGTTTTGTTCCAGACAAGCAGTACTTTAGAATTTGGGGGCATTCTGCCACCAACCAGGTGATTATTTCAGGGGAAATATTTTGACCCCTTTCGGGAATCTAGAGTTTAGGCACAAACTATCCGCTCAAAAGAGGATTTGAAATGGTCCCGCTATTGCAAATTCTCATTACAGAAGTTCAACTTGTATCAAGGAGGAGTAAAAGTGAGAAATTTAACAAAAGGTATCGGAATAGGGCTAATGGTTCTAGTCGGAGTTATGGCAAAGGCCGATCACAATTCGCCCAGTGGATCTGTGAGCCGTTTGGTGTATGAGGCTCAGGAGCTAACTCAAGTGGTTCGTTATGTCGGATTAAATTATCAGGTACAGCAGGCGGTTAATCGATTTAACTATGATGTGTATCGACTGGCCGATTGCGTTAGGTTTAATGGCAGAGGCATCCACGGTGAGGCTCTTGATAGAAATAGGGGAGAGCACGTAGCACCCCCAAGTTTTCGAGATCACACAGAAGAGATGGGAGTTCCTTATCAATGTCGTGGATATCTAGACATGACAAGAAGAAGTTTCATGCCGGTGGACAGATATTTAAGCGATACTTACTATGATTTTCCCCAGGTCTATCATTCCTATTTAGAAACTAGAGAGTCATTATTTAGAATTCAGGTGGGTGGATTTCCTGGCCCTGGCCCTGGACCCGGACCTGGACCTGGACCTGGATATATTTCATGTGTAGCTGTTGATGCGGGATGGGAAGAGCATGGTGGCGGTCATATAGGCTATGGACGTAATGCGGTTGAAGCTCAGAGAACTGCATTAAGGGCATGCCAACAGTTTCACGGGCAATGCCGTATCCAACAATGTCGAGGTAACTAAGAAAAGTTAAATTGAGGGTGAGGGCCTATCTAGCTAAGATAGGCTCTCACTTTTTTCTTTGAGTTCTAAAGTGTCGCTGCGAATTTTATTCACGATAGTTTCAAACTCTTTAAACTCATCGTGATCCCCTAAACGCAATTTGTGACTCCAATCCCCTCGTGAGTAGAGAATAAGTTGACGTTTAATCGTGGCAATTGGATTTGTGAGTCTTCGTACCATTAAGAAGGCTGCAACAAACATCGCTAATATTGAAAATAAAAAAAGGATAAAAAGCCAAGTTTCAAGAATCCGTTGTTCATGTCTCACGATTTGAACCACTTGGGCTGAGATCCCTAACTCATCCCCCATAAAGAGGTTGTAGTTGCGTTGAATGAACCAAGCCATAACGAAGATCATCACAAGGGAGGTGAATCCGCCGGTCAAGGTTAAGTACATAACGTATTTTAACTGAACAGGCAGGGCTCTTAATTTTCTTGGGACGCCCAAAGTTGCTGAGTGAGAGTTTTCGCGTGGCATGGCTTTAGAATACCAGTTTTTTTCCTATTTGAGAAAGGGTCTCAAGATCGTGAATGGGCCCTGATCTCTTTTCTAATTTAATTTGAGGAATCTTATTTAAGTTGGAATCAAATTGAGAAATCCAATATTGCTGCTGAGCGACTAACTCACTTCGGTAAGTTAACACCTTTTCGATCTCCTCGCGTTCCTGTTTGGGAAGTTCAATGGATGGAGGGATCTCCTTAGGAAATTCTTTTTCAATTCGATTTAGAATAACACCAGAAAGAGGGATCTCTTTTTCTTTGAGTGCTTTTATAAAATCTAGAGATTCAGTAAATCTAACTTCGCTCGGATAGGTCACAAGAAAAAATCCGGTAGCTTGGCTTTTTAAAAGCTGAATAACTTCAAGGTTTCTATCTCTAAATCCTGTATGCATTCCTTCGAGATCATCCATGACCTCGGCTAAAGCTTTGAAAAAGTCGTTTCCAAAAAGTTTTTCCAGAAGTTTTATGGCTATTTTGGTTCCATGGCGAAAAAGTGAGAAAGGGGTCTTAGTTTTTTGAAACCAACGCAAAACTGAGTTGTCCATGAAGTTAGCGAGTTTTTGAGGGGCATCTAGAAGATCCAAAGCATTTTGTGAGGGGGGGGTATCTACAACAATTTTCTCAAACGAAGAATCTTTTGCGAACTCTAACAGTCGTTCCATGGCCGCATATTCGTGACTACCCCCTAAGCTCTCCACCATAATTCGATAGAGACGGTTATTTAAAATTTTATCTTTCTGTTTTTCTGAACCCGCAAATCTTGTAATGACCTTATCAAAATATCTTTGAGTATCGAGCATTGAGGCAAAGAGTTTAGACTCTTGGGTATGAGGGAGGGGAACGTTTTGTAGGTCGCTTGAGAAGGTTTTAAATCCCAGCGCTTGAGCTAATCTTTTGGCCGGATCAACCGTAAGAACTATTGTTCTATGGCCTTCTAGAGCTAGTTGAGTTCCCAAAGCTGCAGCTACGGTGGTTTTCCCCACACCTCCGGGGCCTCCCACTAAAAAGATCCTCTTTTCTTTCCAAATTGGGTTCACTTAACTCTCCAAAGAATCGGCAATTAGCTCAATAGTTTCTTTCAAAACTTCGGTTGTAAATCTAGGAATCTGTTTCATCATTAGAGGTAGATCTTTAGCCTTTTCAATTGATATTTGCTCTCTTTCTAATCTCAACCTATGGTCTTCAAGGCACTCTTTAATGTTAGGGGGAAGTTTTTTTTGCATGTGTGTGGGCAAGAAAAACTTAGGCGTGCATTGGTTGATCCATAAAAAGCCCAATGGAAATTTCCCTAGCTTCAATAGCTGATCAATAAACTGCTCACTTTCCACAAGTGGCATCTCTTCAGGAAGAGTGACCAGATCGAGGCGAGTGTAAGGATCCATGAACATGTCACAAATATTTCCTGCTTGCCTATGAACGAAACCAGTTGCGAACATTTTTTCTATCCCCATCGGGGATTTGAAAAATGAAAGGGCATGGCCTGTGGCTGGAAGGTCCACAATGAGTACATCTTGTTGTCCTCGATCAAAAAGGTCCCAAACTTTGCCCGCGATGACAGTTTCTGAGAGACCAGGAGCCACCTCAATGAACGCTTTAAGGACTTTGTTCTCAAAAATTACATCTAAAATTTTTTCAAATTTTAAGGTTTTTAAAGCATATTCTTTAAAACAGATGGCGGCGTCCAGTTGTTCCCAATGAATTCCAAAAGATTTTAAAGCTAAAGGTTCAAGTGATGTTTCAAAGGGGTTCCAACTGACAAATCTTACTTTTCGTTTCTGACGGGAAAGGGCCAAAGCCGTACCCCAAGCGATTGCAGTTTTCCCCACTCCACCTTTGCCGGTAAAAAAGATAAGCTTTCGTTTTAAAGAATCTGCCAGGAAAGAATGTGTCGAAGAGGAATTCACAAGCGAATGATTGTATCACTAGATTTAATGTCTTTCGACCCTTTGAACTTAAAGAGTTGTTTAGGGTTTTGATTTCGAGAAGGGGAGGGCATCATCTCTTCATTATTTAAATGAGAAAGAATGATTTCAAGAACCCGTTTAGAAAATAAAAGGCCTGCATGGCCCACATGGGATAGATGAATATTTCTAACCCCCTCCCACCAGGTGCAATCTTTGGGTCGAATGACAATATCTAAGTCTCCAGAAACAGCAACGGCTCGGGTAAATTTAGGGGCAGGACACCGATTTAAAAGTTCAATCGTTCGACTTTGAGGGGTCAGTTCTCTAATGTGAGAAATAATGGAGTATTTTGACCATTCAGTTCCTCGATGAGGGGTTCCTAAGGTAATGAGGTTTCGCACCAATCCATCCCCTCCTAAAAGTTGAACGAAATAACGGGCAATAACTCCACCCATGGAGTGGGCTACGATGTCCACCTGGGGAGTCCCATGTTTTTTTATCAGGAGTCGAGTTTCCCGAGCCACCTGTTCAGCCAACCGGGGAATGGGGTGAATACTGGTGAGAAGATTAACCTCTTTGAATTGTCTAAAACCTTTTGAGTAAAGGCGTTGTTTTAGCCATGCAAAAGTGCTGCGGTTGTGAAAAATCCCGTGAATAAAGACAATGGGTAGTTTAGGGCTCGATTGGCGAAAAGAAAGTGAAGGCAAAGTCGGTAGCGATTTTGATACTAGCCCCAAAGGATAAAGTTCATAGGTCAAAATAGAGGCTGCGGATTCTCGGGCAATATCCCAGCCCAATCGAGAGGCTTTATAAAGTGGATGTTTAAGCTTCATTTTAGATTAACTTTCACCTAAAATTCACTTTTGGCAAGGGGGGTGGCAAAAAAGAGAGTTATCCTAACCACTTTGCTTGTTTTCTTTAAAGGATTTCGCCTTGACTTGAGAGCCTAAGAAAACGATAAACATGGGCGTTCAAAAAAATAATAGAAATTGAACTTTTATTGACGGCGGTCATATTTATGCCAACACCTAAATTCCCCGAATCTGAAAATGCTATAACCCGAAGGGATTTTTTTAACTGGGTTGTGGTAGGTTGGGCTGGCTTTGCAGCTGCTATGGGTGGCGCTCTTACAGCTATTGGGCGCCTTTTTTTCCCAAATATTACATTTGAACCCCCTCAACAATTTAAAGCGGGATTTCCAGCCGAATATGCTGTGAACAAAGTAGATGAGAGATTTAAAAAACGTTATGGCGTTTGGATCGTAAGAAATGAACGGGGAATTTATTGCCTTTCCACCGTTTGTACGCATTTAGGTTGCACCCCCAACTGGTTAGAAGGTGAAGCTAAGTTCAAGTGTCCTTGCCACGGTAGTGGATTCTATTCTACCGGGATAAATTTTGAAGGTCCGGCTCCGAGACCTTTAGAGAGATACAGAATTGGACGTTCAGAAGACGGTCAGATCGCTATTGATAAGACTGTAAAATATCAATTTGAGAAGGGTCAATGGAACGATCCTAGTTCGTTTTTGGAGTTAGCGTAAGAGGTTAGTATGTCTTCATTTAAAGAGTTTTCAGAATCAATCACAAAGTCTCAGGCGTGGAAATCTATTTTCCGTCATGGGGCTCCCAACAATGCTCGCAATCGAGTTTTGGTGGTATTGATGAATGTGTTTCTCCATTTACACCCTATTCGAATGAAAAAATCAGGGGTTCGAATGAGTTTCACTTGGTGCATGGGGGGATTAACCTTCTTCCTGTTTTTAGTTGAAACTGTCACAGGTGTTCTTTTGATGTTCTATTATCGTCCTACAGCAGAATTTGCTTATATGGACATCATCGCTCTACGTGAACATGTTCCGATTGGAATTATGCGTGAAGTTCACCGTTGGGGAGCTCACGCCATGGTGATCACTGTATGGCTTCATATGTTCCGTGTTTTCTTGACAGGGTCTTATAAGCCCCCTCGTGAATTTAACTGGGGCGTGGGGGTGATCCTTCTTGTTTTAACTTTATTGTTAAGTTTCACCGGTTACTTGCTTCCTTGGGACCAGTTGGCCATTTGGGCTATTACTGTGGGATCTAATATGGCCCGTGCGACACCGTTTATGGGCCATGAAGGGCCAGGAGCCTCCTTAATTAACAGCTTAATGGGATTTGATGTCGTTCATGCAGGTAGTGACGCCAGGTTTGCACTGCTAGCGGGTCGATTAGTGGGTGAAGCGACACTTCTAAGATTCTACGTCCTTCATTGTATCTTTATTCCGTTAATAGCAAGCGTATTGATGGCAATCCACTTTTGGCGTGTGAGAAAGGACGGGGGCATTTCAGGGCCTCTGTAGAAACAACATGGCAACCATCGGAAACTTTATAACCTCAGCGATTAATGCGTTTTGCCAGCCGTCGATTCTGTTTACGGCTTCATGCATTCTCTTTTATCTCGTGTTTTTCCGTTGGCGTGAAAAGTTTGCTGAGAAAAAGACACTCTACTGGATGGAAGGCTCAATGGGAGTTTTCATTTTTGTAAGTTGTTTAAACCCAACCTTCCGAAGTGTTGTGACTAAGCCAGATAACATTCCAATTGTGGGGATGTTGTTTTTAGTTGTATTTTTCACTTGGTTAGCCGTTCACAAAATGGTCATCAATGATCGTTTGATTGATCAGGGCCTTGATGTCGAAAATAAAAAGGAGGCCAAAGAGCTTGTTTTTACTTGGCCAGACCTGGTTTTTAGTGAGTTTATCTGTTCCATTATTGCTTGGTGTGTTCTGTTGATTTGGTCGATTGTTCTTAAAGCTCCACTTGAAGAGCCTGCAAATCCGGTAGAAACCCCTAATCCTTCAAAGGCACCTTGGTACTTTTTGGGGCTTCAGGAGATGTTGGTTTATTACGATCCGTGGTTGGCGGGTGTGGTATTCCCTACTCTAATTGTGGTGGGCCTTATTCTCATTCCCTTCATTGATATTAATCCCAAAGGTAATGGCTATTATACTTTCAAAGAACGAAAATTTGCGATTACCTCCTTTCTTTTTGGATTTTTGATTCTTTGGATTCTGCTCATTATTTACGGAACCTTTTTACGAGGACCCAACTGGAACTTCTTTGGCCCTTATGAGGTCTGGGACCTTCATAAGTTGGAAGTTCTTAAAAACGTTAATCTCTCAGAGTATCTCTTTCGGAGTACGGGTTTAAATGGAGGCAAATTGCCTGACAATCCCTTCCTGCGTGAGGGGCTAGGGATGGTATTAGTGATTGGCTATTTTGTTTATGGTACCATCCTGTTGCAGAAAAAATGGATGAAGAATTTGTACGAGAAGATGGGCAAGCCAAGATTCTATATTTTAGTGGGGCTCCTTCTTTCGATGGGTGCTTTGCCCATCAAAATGGTGCTTCGATGGCTTATTAACTTGAAATACATCGTGGGAATTCCCGAGTGGTTCTTTAATATTTAGGGGCTAACACATGGCCAACAATGCTTCAGATGACAGGTTTTATAAAGGTAATACAATAATCAAAGTGTTCGCGATCTCCAGTATCGTGATGTTGGTATTCACGGTCTGGATGATTTTGGACGATTTTGGACGTGAGTGGAAAGGCTATCAAAGTCAATTCATGGCTTTGAAGGCTAAAAAATTTCAAGAGCAGATCGAAGTTGCCAAAGGTCAGATTGACGAAGCTAAACTAAAAGAGATCCAAGATAAGTTGGCTCAAGCTGAGAAAGAGATTGAAAAAAAATCTACAGAAGAGAGTAAGCTTGAAAAGACTTTGACCAACGCCAAAACCAAGATGGCTAATGCCACTGTCAATTTCCAAGGGGAAAAGGCGGTTTGGGATGTGGAAAAATATCAGCATGAAGCAAAGTATGGCCACAAGATTGCGGAAGGCCACATGGAGCTTACAGATCCTAAGGCCAAAAAATCCTACGATGCACTTATGAAGCATTGGGATGAAGTTCAAAAGCTTCGTAATGTGATGAATGTTCGAACCCAAGAGTACGAAGCTAAACAGGTTGAAAACACCACTTTTTTTGAAGCAAAATCTCAAGCAGAAAAAGAGCTGAAGCTGTTAAGAAGTGAAGTTGACAGACTCGAGTCTGCTAAACAGGGGGCTGAATTAACCTTATCCAAACTGATTAGAAATTCTCCCGTATTGGATATGGCAAGCCCTACGCTTAAATTGCAACAGATCGTACTGCCGACAATTCGTGATGATATTTACTTTTCTCAGGTTCAAAAAGTTGATCGCTGCACCACTTGTCACCTAGCTATCGATCTTCCTGGTTTTGAAAAAGAGGCCCAGCCCTTTAGAACCCATCCTAAGTTGGATCTCATGCTGGGGAGCTCCTCTCCACATCCTATCGACAAGATCGGTTGTACGGTCTGTCACGAAGGTCGTGGAACCTCGACAGAGTTCTCTCGCGCGGCTCATACTCCTCGTAACGAAGAACAGAAGAAAGAGTGGGAGAAGAAGTATCATTGGCATGAACAGCATCACACTATTGAGAAGATGATCCCTCTCCAATACACTGAGGGAAAATGCCGTGTTTGTCATAAGTCGACTGAGTATGTTCCCAAGGCCGAGAAGCTTAACAAAGCCGTACAGACTATCCGAGGGGCAGGATGCTTCGGATGTCATCGTATTGAAGGCTGGGATCACATGCGCAAACCGGCCCCTTCTCTGAAACGGGTTAAAGGTAAGTTGACTCGTGACTGGATTATGAAATGGGTTAGAAAGCCCAGGTCCTTCAATCAGTGGACAAGGATGCCCGCTCAGTTTCATCAGAGCAATATTACAAGTGATGAGTTCAAACAATATCAAGAAGCAGAGCTTAATGCTTTGACCGATTACATTATGGAAGAATCGGACAATTACAAACCGAACTACTACACAGCACTTGGTAATAAGGCACAAGGTAAAGAGGTGTTTGGACAGGTGGGTTGTTTAGGCTGTCATCAAATTGATGATTTCCCAAGAAACCGTGGTCGTTATGGTCAAGCGCCTGACTTGAGCACGATTGGAAGTAAGGTTTCTAAAGATTGGCTCACCACTTGGTTGAAAAATCCCAAACATTATTGGCAGGGAACGGTCATGCCGAGCCTTCGTTTATCTGACGGAGAGATCGGGGATCTTACAGCCTACCTTCTTAGCAAGCGGAATGAAGAGTTTGAGAAGCTTGAAGCCGGTACCAGTGATTTAGAAACCCAGAAGAGGGTGCTTAAACTTTATTTGCTTCGTGATCCTAAAATGGCACCTGCCACCGAAACCAAGGTCGATAGTTATATTTCCGAACTTAAGCCTCATGAAGTTGTGAGCAAGTTAGGTAAAGCGGCTATGACTCGATATGGTTGCTATGGTTGTCATGAATTCAAAGGTTTTGAAATGGCTCAGGGAATAGGGGTTGAGCTATCCGATTGGGGTAGTAGGCCTACCAATAAATTGGATTTCGGTCTCCAGGAGATGGAGCATACCAACTACAATTGGGCCCATGCTAAATTGGCTAACACTCGAGTTTGGGACAAGGGAATCGTTAAAGAGTACCTTGATCTTTTACGTATGCCTAACTTTGAGATGGAAGAAGAGGACCGAAACAGTGTGGTGACTGCTGTATTAGGTATGACGGCTCAAAAAATTGATCCCCCTTCTGCTAAGGTTCTCACCGCAAGAGAAACCTTTATAGAAGAGGGGCAGCGTATTGTTCACCAATATAACTGTCAGGGATGTCATATGGTTGAGGGAATATATCAAGCCCTAGCGGATGATGATCCTAATAAAGAAGAGCATGAAAAGCATAAGTGGGATCTAGAAGGCAGAGTTTTGTCCTACTATAGCGAGGATGAAACCCTAGGCCCTCCACCTCTCGTGACAGAGGGGGGCCGTGTCAGATCTGATTGGGTTCATAACTTCTTAAACAATCCAACTCATCGCTTGAGGGAGAAACTAAAAATTCGGATGCCCTCTTTCAATCTGACCCATGATGAAGTGAATAAAGTGGTGAGTTACTGGGCAGCTCAAGGTAATCTGCAGTTTCCTGTGGCCACTTTAGAAAAAGTGAGTTTGACCTCCACTCAGCTTTCCAATGCTAAAGCGCTGTTCAATAAGTTGCAGTGCGCTAACTGTCATACAGTGGGAAGAGAGGCCACTCCGAGTGAATTGGCTGAAGAGGGCAGCAGTAAAGGATTGGCTCCTAACTTAGCTCGGGCCCATGGAAGATTAAACAAAGATTGGATTATCCAGTTGTTGAAAGAACCTGGTAAAATGGTTCCCGGCACAAGAATGCCCGGATACTGGCCAGAGATGCAATCTCCGGCTCCGGAAATTATGGGTGGGGATTCAAAAGCTCAAATGGAGTTGCTAGCTAATTATGTTCTCTCACTTGGACAAGGTGGGTTTGGAACAAAACCTGAGAGTGAGATGAAACCCGTATCTAACTTAAGTTCCTCGATGGAATTTAAAGTGAGTGCAGCAACTTCAAAGTAAGTAGTAAAAAAATAATACTGTAGCCCTGAGTTTAAGAGATAAGGGGCTATCTTCCAATAAATGAGGTCATTCATGCGTTTGATAGCAGCGTTTGTACTACTGGGTTTACTTGGATTAGGAATCTCCGGGTGCGGTTCAAAACAGTTTACTCAAGGAAACTATGACGATCTAAGTGAAGATCGTCTTCTTGACGACAAATTCAATGAAAGCGATATGCGTCAGATCGCGGATACGATGGTTAAATCCCTAACTGAAAGTTTGGTTATTCGAGAAGCTAAAAAGCCACCTGTGGTTTTAGTGACTCTGGTTAAAAATCGCTCTCAAGAGCATATCGACATGAAGAGCATGACGGATAAAATTAAAGTGACCCTTATCAAAAGTGGGCGTTTCAAATTTACTGAAAAAGAGAACCGAGAAGAGATGGCTGGAGAAACCGAATATCAAGAGCAATCTGGCTATGTCGATTCTGCTTCAGCCCGTAAAAAAGGGCGTCAAATTGGCGCGCAATACTTTTTAACCGGTGAAATTACAGATCGCGTTCAGGAGGTCGGTAGTAAAAAGTATGTTTATTACAAATGTACATTTAATTTAGTTAACATTGAAAGTGGCATTCTCGAGTGGGCTGACGAAAAAGAGATTCGAAAATACTACACTAAAAAATCGGTCGGCTTTTAACCCCGATACCCAAAGGAAAACCCATGGGTCGGATCCTCAGTATCTTACTCTGCCTTTCTTTTTTATTGTCGGCAGGGTGCGCTACCTATGCCGGAAAAGTGAGAATGGCTCGAGCCTTTTTTGAATCGGGCCAATATGACGCTGCGGCTGCAGATCTAAAATTACTTGTAGAACAGAAAGATAATGATCTTCTCCTGTATCAGCTCGAACTGGGTATGGTTTATCACGCAGCGGGCAGATACCAGGAGGCAATAGATAGCTTTAAAGAGGCTGAGAAAATTGCGGTCCTTAATGATTATACAAGTCTCTCTCAAGAGGTTGGGAGTGTTCTGTTTAATGATTCCACCAAAGTTTATAAGGGCGAAGACTTTGAGAAGATCTTAATTAATATTTACATGGCGATTGATTACACTCTTTTGGGAAAGTGGGAGTCGGCTTTAGTGGAGTGTCGTCGGGTCAATCAAAAACTAGATGTCATGATCTCTCAGGGAAAGATGCCCTATCAGCATAATAGTTTTGCTAAATATCTTGCTGCGAGTCTTTTTGAATCTCAATCTGAGTTTAATGATGCTTTTGTCGACTATCGCACGGTGAAGAAATGGATGGGGAACTTTGCTTATCTCCCCGGCCCTTTAATGAGAGTTGCCGATAAATTAAAGGCTCATCAGGAGTTAGAAGATTACGCTAAAGAGTATCCCCATCAGAAAAAATATCTTCTAACAAAAGATCAGGGGGAGGTGATCCTTTTTCTAGAGGCGGGAAGAGCCCCCTATAAAGTTCCTAATCCTAGCTTTAATTTAATTCCCTTGTTCGCCCGCAATGGATCTAGCTTTGAAAAAGGGACTCTAAGAGATGTAAAAAGTCAGGCCTCAGCCGATGCTGAGATTCTTTTTGATATTGAGGGAACTGCAATTTTTGAGCTCGACGAAAAAATAGCGATGATAACTGCCAAGAAAGTGGGCGGAATGGTCGCTAAACGGGCGATGGCCTATGGAGTCGGTCAAGCGACTAAAAGCAAAGATGCCGAGTTTTTAAGTTACCTTCTTCTGAGTATGACCGACCATGCCGATTTAAGAAGTTGGGTGACTTTGCCTGCTAATCTTCGAGTTGCGAGATTAGCCCTTCCTGCTGGACGGCATGACCTAGTCCTTGATATGGTAGCCGCTGGAAGCCAGAGACAGGTCAAGAGATGGGAAAAGGTCCGAGTGAAGCCCGGACAAATTACTTTCCTAAATCTGCGGATTTTTGAATAGAGTTAGGAATGAAATATGTTGGATACACAATTTATACCGAAAGATTCAGAGTCTTCAATTTATGAGTTTTGGTTAAAACACGATCTATTCAAAGCGGATTCTAACTCTAAAGCTCCCACCTATACGATTGTTTTTCCTCCTCCTAATGTGACTGGAGTTCTTCACATGGGGCACGCTCTTACCTGTACGCTTGAAGATATTTTAATTCGAAGAAAACGAATGCAGGGTTTTAATACTCTGTGGCTTCCTGGAACCGACCATGCAGGAATTGCAACTCAGATGGTGGTGGAACGAAACCTCATGAAAGAGGAAAAAAAGAGCCGACATGATCTGGGGCGTGAGAAGTTTCTTGGGAAAGTTTGGGAGTGGAAAGAAAAGTCCCAGGAAACCATTGTCAGCCAGATGAAAAAGATGGGGGGAAGTTTTGATTGGAGTCGCCTAGCTTTTACTCTGGACGAAAATGTTTCTCTTGCGGTGAGAGAATGTTTTTTAAGACTTTATAATGAAGGATTGATTTACAGGGATACCGCAATTATTCAATGGTGCCCTCGGTGTCATACGGCACTGTCTGATCTTGAAGTTAAGTTTAAAGAGACTCCTGGTAAGTTTTGGCATATTAAGTACCGTCTTAAAGGGGAGCCTTCTAAATATTTGGTGGTGGCAACCACTCGGCCCGAGACCTTGTTAGGGGATACAGCCGTTGCGGTTCATCCTGAAGACGATAGATTTAGAGATTTTCATGGCAAAGAGGTGATGGTTCCTCTCGTGGGAAGAGCGATTCCTGTTATTTTAGACACCTATGTAGACATGCAATTTGGAACTGTAGCTCTTAAAATAACTCCGGGACATGATCCGAATGACTATATTGTAGGCAAGAAACATAACCTGCCTATCATCAATTTAATGGATGAAAATGCCGTATTGAATAAAGAGGCGGGTGCTTATCAAGGGCTGGACCGGCAGAAGGCTCGACTTAAAGTTTTAGAGGATTTAGCAAAACAAGAATTGTTAGTGAAAGAAGAAAATCACAATCATAATGTGGGCCATTGTGATCGTTGCGGAACTGTAGTTGAACCTAAAGTGAGTGCTCAATGGTTTGTGAAGGCTGAAGAACTGGCTAAAGATGCGATTCGTGCTGTTGAGAGCAAAGAGATTCGAATTGTTCCCGAAGAGTGGGAGAAAACTTACTTCGAGTGGATGAGAAACATTCGTCCTTGGTGTATCAGTCGTCAGTTATGGTGGGGCCATCGCATTCCTGTTTGGTATTGTCAGCAGTGCGAAGAGGCTCATGTAGGGCTTGAAGCTCCAACGGTCTGTAAAAAATGTGGAGAGACAAAACTACGACAAGATGAAGATGTTTTAGATACCTGGTTTAGCTCTGGTCTCTGGCCTATTTCGACCCTGGGCTGGCCCAAAAATTCTCAAGATCTAAAAGCTTTTTATCCTACCTCTGTTCTGGAGACAGGATTTGATATCCTTTTTTTCTGGGTGGCTAGGATGATTATGCTGGGCATGAAAATGGCTGGCAAGATTCCATTTCATACTGTCTATCTTCACCCGATGGTGAGAGATGAGCACGGTCAGAAAATGTCTAAGACTAAAGGCAATGTCGTAGATCCCTTAGAGATCAGTGACCGTTTAGGAACTGATGCGCTTCGATTTTTCTTAAGCTGGAATGCTTTCCATGGTCGTGACATGAGAGTTTCTGATGAAGGGGTGGAGAGCTGTAAGTTTTTCGTGAATAAAATTTGGAACGCTTCTCGTTTTGTTCTCATGCATTTTGGCGATGTTAAACAGTCTAATGTAGATCTTTCTAATGAAGTGAATCAGTGGATCTGGTCTCGACTCAATCACATCAAAGAGGAAGTGAATAGATCTCTTGATCAGTATCGTTTTTTTGAAGCTGCTCAGGCTCTGTATCATTTTATTTGGAGTGAGTATTGTGACTGGTTCATCGAATTTATTAAATCTAAAGATGAATTAGAGGCTAGAAAGGCCGCCAAAGAATCCACTGCAGTTGAGGTTTTGGAAGAGGCCATTCGACTATTGCATCCTTTTATGCCCTTTGTGACGGAAAAACTTTGGCAGGAGATGCCGATTCGAGAACAGAGTAAAGTGTCTATTTGTATTGCTTCCTATCCCGCAGTTGATAACTCTAAAAAATTTCCAGTAGCCGAAGAACGTTTAGCTAGAGTGATTCGACTGATTGAACAGGTTCGAACGACTCGGGGGCTGCATCAGTTGTCTCCGGCTACTGAGATATCTCTTTCTGTAAGCTCGCTAGCGGGAGATAGTTTGCTCTTTGAACTGAGTCCTTTTAAAGAACTCATCAAAAAAATGGGGAAGCTCAAAGAATTGGATTTTAAGACTCAGGAATTTCCAAAAGAAACTCATTTATCGATTGTGATGAGAGATTTGAAACTTTTCATTCCAAAGTCCGACTTAGGAGATCTCACTAAAGAATTGTCTCGAAAGCGAAAAGAGCTTCAGGAAAAAACTGAGGCGCTGCGAAGAGCTGATGAAAAATTGAGAAATGAAAAGTTTATAAATAGCGCTCCACAAGCGGTTAAAGAGGGGGTCGTTAAACAAAAAATGGATCTCAAGAGAGAGGTTGAAGCTCTTGAACAGTATTTGGCAGACTTAGGCTAAAATGCCGATATTATTTTTACTACGAAGATATTTAGTGCCGCGAGAGGGAAATCTCCTCTCTTTTGCTTTGTGGGTTTCAGTCATAGGCGTTGTTATCGGAATTGTTCAGCTGATGTTGGTGTTGTCAGTCATGTCCGGATTTCTAGAGTTTTTAGAAACGAAGTACACCTCAATCTCCTCGGACATGGTGGTTATTCCCAAGGGATCTGTCCCACAAAAAAATATGGGAGATGTGTTAAAAAACATTCCTGAAATTGAAGCTATAACCCCCTTTGGACTCGGTCAGAGTATGTTGGTAAAAACTGGGGTCGCTGGAGTTACTTTAGAAGGGATTGATCTTAAAACTGCATCTCAAGTTACCCAGTGGAATAAAATTTTATTAGCTCCGCCAATCACAGATCCCAAAATTAAAAACTCCCAGTGGATCTGGTTAGGATCTCAGCTCGCCAAAAAAATTCAAGCTAAAGTGGGGGATTCTGTGGAGATCCTCATTCCCGGACAAAAGAATCAATTGGAACCCTTTATTGTGAGCGCTATCACGAAATTTGGCCTTTATGATCACGATCTTCACTATGCTAGAATCGATCTCGAAGTTTTAAAAAAAATATTTAATAAGCAAACTGGTTCACCTCTTTATAAAGTAAAACTAAAACCTGGGGTTCCACTTTTTCGAGGAGCCAAAGCGATTAAGGTTCGATTTAAACAGAATGCTCAAGTTAAGACGTGGAATCAGATTAATCAAAACCTATTTTTAGCTGTTGAAGATCAAAAACGGCGGCTTTTTCTGGTTTTAGAAATTATTGTGGGGCTGGCCGGAGTCAATGTCGTGAGCCTTTTGATGATGAGTTCGCACTACCGAAGAAGAGACATGGCGATTTTAAGAGCTATGGGGCTTAAAGCCCGTGGAGTTTTTTTGTTTTTTATTGCTCAAGGGGCCATAGTAGGCGCTATTGGGGTGTCGTGTGGCGTGGCTTTAGGCATTGTGGCTTGTAAATTGGCCGAGAAGTATCAACCCTCTATTTTGAGTGAATCTATCTACAACACCAATCGATTACCTTTTAAAATTCAGGTAGGGGATGTGGCTGTGATCTCTTTAGCGGCCCTGTTCTTATGTATTTTGTTTAGTGTGGTACCGGCTCTAAAAGCTGCCTATGCAAGGCCTGTGGAGGCGTTAAGATATGAGTGAACTATTATTATCCGCAAGAGATGTTTCCAAAATCTATCGTCGAAAATCTGAGCCGCCTATTTCTGTTTTAAAGCGAGTTAATTTGGAGATTGGAGTTAATGATCGAATTGCTATTCTTGGAAAAAGTGGAGCAGGAAAAAGCACCCTGCTACATGTTTTGGGAACTTTAGAGACCCCCTCTCATGGCACGGTTCTTTTTCGTGGAAAAAACATCTTTGAACTTAGCGAAAATAATTTAGCCCATTTTCGCAATCATCAAATTGGGTTTGTTTTTCAGTTTCATTATCTGATGCTTGAGTTTACAGCTCTTGAGAATGTGATGATGCCGGCCCTTCTTGCAGGGGAAAGTAAAGCCAAGGCCAAAGTTGCGGCAGAGCACCTGTTGTTTCGAGTGGGGTTAAAAGATCGCCTGACCCATAAACCCAGTCAGTTATCGGGTGGGGAACAGCAAAGGGTCGCCATTGCTAGAGCCTTAATGATGAAACCTAAACTTCTTTTAACCGATGAAATAACTGGAAATTTGGATTCCTCAACGGGCCAACAGATCTTTGACGTGATCCGCTCACTTCAAGAGGAGCATGGAATTGCATGGGTCTGTGTCACTCATGATGAATCTCTAGCTAGAAGTTTTCCCAGAGTTCTTCGACTCGACCAAGGAGAACTTTTTGCTCTTTCCCACTTAAATCGCGACGCATTGAATTAATAAAAAAGCACATTTATACTAACTCATCGTTTACAACAGGTGGGGTCTATGGGTAGAATCCACGCTTGTTTTGTTATGTAATAAAAACAGGTACTTAGCTCGATTAAATCAAGTGAAGCCTTTACGTATTGAGAGAAGAGTTGCGTAAACAAAGTTTTATAAATTCTGCCTTTGTTTTTTTGCTGCTTTGGGTGAGCTCTATTTCCATCTATGGAGCTAGTAATATTGTTTCGTCAATCGAGATTCATGGGAATAGAAAGATTGAAACAGATGCGGTTAAGCAAAAGCTTCAAACTCGAATAGGTGAACCTCTTTCAAAGGATTTGGTTCGAGAAGATATTCGTTCTCTATTTATGCTGGGTTTTTTTGAAGATGTTTCTGTTCTTGAGGAAGAGACGGAAAAGGGCTTGAAACTTGTTTTCAATGTCAAAGAGAAACCTACAATTGCAAAAATTGAATATGAAGGGCTTGAGTCATTAGAAAAAGATGATTTAAAAGATTTAGTCTTAGTTAAAGAATATGAACTGTTAAATCGGCAGAAACTAAATGAATCGGTCGAAAAAATTGTTCAGAAGTATGAGGAAAAGGGATACTACTTAGCCGATGTTCATTATAAGGTGACCCCCTTACCTAATAGCGGCGAAGTCGTTGTGACTTTCAAAGCCCAAGAAAATGACAAAATCACAGTTAAAAAAATTAACATTATTGGAAATAAAGTTCTTTCGACTGATGATCTCAAACGGGTGATGCAGACCAAAGAAGGGGGCGCATTTTCTTGGTTGACCGGTAGTGGGTCCTATCGTGAAGTGGTGTTTGAAAGAGATATTGCTGCCTTGGGTTTCTATTATGGAACTATGGGGTATGTTCGAGCTAGATTCGGCAAACCTGAAGTGACCGTGTCTCCTGATAAGAAATGGATTTACATTACATTTTATGTCGAAGAGGGGTTTCAGTACACGGTAGGAAATGTTGATTTTGGTGGGGAGCTTCTTTTCACACGCTCGGAGTTGAGCGATAACATGGAGCTAATTTCCGGAGATGTTTTTAATACGGAAACCTTAAGACGAGATACTTTAAGACTGACTGAAAAGTATGGAGACTTGGGTTACGCCTTCGCTAACATTATACCTCAACCCATTATTCATGATGATACTCGCCAGGTGGATATCACTTTTGATATCGATAGAGGCCAACGAGTTTATATTGGAAAAATTACTATCTCTAGTAATACGAAAACCAAAGATAAAGTCGTTCGTAGAGAACTCACGATTCATGAGGGAGAGCTCTACAAGGGAACGAAAAAACGAGAGAGCAAAGAGAATGTGACTCGTCTTGGTTACTTTGATTCGGTCGAGTTCCATCAGACGACCTCCAAAGAGGATTCCAATGTCGTTGATATTGATGTGAAAGTTAAAGAGAGATCTACAGGTCAATTGGTTATTGGGGCGGGTTACTCTACTGGAGGAGTGGGGTTTATTGCTAATGCCCAATTGTCTCAGAATAATTTCTTGGGTAATGGACAGGTCGCAAGTTTTTCAGCTCAAATTCAGACCGGGACTAAGCTTTACGAATATTCTTTGAGTTTCCAGGAGCCCTACTATGGAGCCACTTTATGGAGTATGGGAGGAGATCTCTACCAGGTTCGAAGAAATGTAGCGGTTCTAGAAGCTGTTAACAGCTTTGAAGAGATTAAGACGGGTTCCGCTGTTAAATTGGGTCATCCAGTTTATAACTTTATGAACCTCTTTTTGACCTACAAGTTTGAGCACGCCTATGTGCGTCCGTCGAGTATCATTGATAAGACCCTCTATCCTAAAGAGGATGTGAACGGCTATACCAGTTCACTGGCTGGAAATCTTATTTATGACAAGAGAGATGACCGACTTGATCCCAGAGATGGTTTCTATGGAAGTCTCACTTCGGAATATGCGGGCTTAGGAGGGGATAGATACTTTGTTAAATCTACTGCGACCGCGAAATATTTTTATCCCATTATTTGGGACTTTGTTTTCAGATTAAATGTCACGGGTTCTAATATTTCTAGAACAGGCACCCGTCGAGTTCCTAATAATGAGTTGTTCTTAATGGGTGGACTTTTTTCACTGAGAGGTTATGATCCTTTTAGTATCGGTGGGGAGCCTGTGACCTTGAGTAGTAATCCTGATGATCTCTCGGAAGAGGCTAAGAAAGCTGGGCTTAGTGGAAAGAAAATTCTTATCGGAGGACTTAATCAGGTCCTGATGAATGCCGAGATTGAGTTTCCTCTTCTTAAAGAGGCCAGAATTCGTGGAGTGATCTTTGCCGATGTTGGAAATGCATTTAATGATTTGAGCAAAATATCGGGTCCCAAGCTTTATGCAAACTTGGGATGGGGATTCCGTTGGTTTACGCCGATAGGTCCCTTGCGTTTTGAATTTGGCTATCCTATGGTTAACTCTGGTGCCTCGAAATTCTTTTTCACAATCGGGCCGCCATTTTAAAAAAAAGGAAAACTCACATGCGCTTATCAATCGCAACTTTAGTATTAACTTGTTTAACGGTGACCTCTTTTGCTAATGAGGGCTTTAAACTAGGTTTAGTGGATCTTCAAAAAGCTCTGCAAAATGTGGAAGCTGGGAAGAATGCAAAAAAGTCGCTTGAAAAAGAGGTGACTTCAAAAAGAACTGAGTTAGAAAAACGTCAGAATGAAATTCAAAAAGAGGCAGAGGGTTTTGAGAAGAAGGCTGCTTTAATGAATGATGCTGCTAAAACTAAAAAGCAACAAGAGTTACAAAAGAAGTTTATGGAGCTTCAAAAAGAGGCTGCAGATAGTCAGATGGATCTCCAGAAAAGAGAGAGAGAATTAACTAAGCCTATCATGGATGAATTAAGAGCTGTGATTGAAGGTATCGGTAAAGACAAAGGGCTAACTCTTATTCTTGAGAGAAATGAAGGTGCAGTTCTATTCACTCAAGGTGGAGAAGATTTAACCGATCAGGTGATTGAAAAGTTTAATTCTACTCGTAAACCTGGAAAAAAGAGTAACTAGTTTTCTATAGGTTTTATAAAACCAACAGACTCAATACTAAAATGGTGAGGGCTGCTAAGACTCTTAAGGTCCAGTCCTCGCTTAGTTCATTTTGAAGATTTTGAACCCAACTTGATTTCGTAAGTATAATTTGAGATGAAGCTCCTGATCGAGTAACTGTAGTTGACTGGGATTTCATCTGAACTGAATCTTCTTTATTTGAAGACCCGGGTGTTGCTAAGGTTGATGTGGGTGTTGAGATGATAATTTCTGTTGTTTTGTCGTCGTGGATCACAGTTATAAACCCTCTTTAATCAATTATCTAGAATAGTAATTTAGAATTCTTCCAGAAGGCGAATTTCCGATCTTTACATCTACACATCCAAAAAGCCTATTATTTGAAACGTAAGTAGCACAACTAGTTCCGATATTTAGACGAATTGAGTCTTGGCTCATTTGTGTTGTGGGATAAGGCTGGTAAGAGCCAGGGTATCCGCTAAAGGGGTTATAAAGAGGGACTTGAATAGTTCCCGTTAAGCTCATCGAGATAGTTCCGTTACTCATGTTGTAGGTCCCTGGATTAGAGCCCGCGGCTCCGACATTATTTGAGTTTACGCAGATGTTGTAATTGGTATTGGTTTGGTTTCCCAAGATAAGAGCTAGGTCTGGAAATACAAAGGATCCGCTTCCCACCACACTTTGAATCCATGTTCCAGGGCCTGAGTAATTAATAAAGGAGAGAGCCAGGGTGAGTGAATTGGGATTTCCCCATACTCCAGATCCTGAGGAGGTCGATTGTAAGGAGCCAGAGAACGGTGAACCGTTCTGATTTAGCGGAACCCCTCCAGCTAATATCGGGCATTGGGTTCCTTGCACAGTGGGGGTTCCTGGAGCAGGAGTTCCTGGAGCAGGAGTTCCTGGAGCAGGAGTTCCTGGAGCAGGTATAGGCGTTGACGGAGCAGGCGCTGAGGGTGAATTTTTTCCCCCACCACATCCGACTAGAAGGGAAGCGATACCTACAAAAAAGGCTATTTTTAACCCATTAAACAAAGCTGGTTTTTTCATTATTCCTCCGAAAGTACTGCAATATTGTTAAAAGAATTTGTAAAGTTTCCAAGTCGTTTAACTTGGGAATTTGAAGTGCTCATGTAGTTACGACATGGGGTGACTGTATCGACTGGAGTTGAGTATCCAGGGCATGTTTGTCCGTCAATGGGTGTAAAAGGATAAGAGCCCCAGGGATAGGTTACAGTGCAGGTGAGTCTAACCTCTTTACAGGCAGTATCTTGAGGTTGTCTTAGCCGATAGTACAGGGCTCCGAAGAAGGTTTGGTTAAGTACCACACCTTGAGTTCTAACGACGAGATCATCGTCCGCAAAAATGATATCTATATTTTTCCCGTCGGCAGAAGAGGTTTGAGTTCCTGTTCCTACAAAAGCGTTATCCCATGCAGCGGCCCAAAATCCGCCTTGATCTTCAAAGGCGATAAAAAGCTTGCCCTGAATTGATTGAGAACGGGTATTGGTGACTCTGAACCTGACTTTGGCATCTCCCACAATAGGGCGAGTGATATTTCCTGGCTGTCCAGCTGAACCTGTAATATCCACTAACCCAGAATAGTTAATCTTATCGACTAGGTCGATGGGAACACTAGATCTTAACTCTTCGCCGAAAGGATCCGAAGCGGGGGGATCAACCGGGACAATGGGAGAGGTATCCCCATTAGGAGGAATAACAGGTGAGTTTGAGCTCGAAGACTTGGAGCATCCCACTGCGAATAAACATAGGAATAAACCTAATTTGATAATATGCCGTTTCAACTTTCACTTCCTCCGAAACAAACGTCAACAACCACACCACGAGGCATCTCAATAGAGTGTTTAATTGCTTAAAGCAAAGCAAGCCACTCTTCGAGCATTTGGGGGAAATGCAAAGAAAATACCACTCTGGATTGAGCCTGAAATTGAGAGAAATCAAGTTGTCGCTTTAAAAAAATGTTGGAAAGTTTGACAGTATTGGCTAAAGGCGTGAGTGGGTTAAGGGTAAGGAAAGTCCAAATGAGCCTAGAGAAAGGCTCTTTAGAAGGGTTTATAACTGTCTATTGTTTAATCAATCGTAGGACTCAAAAAAGGGTTCTATAAAAATGGAAGAGCTTAAAGCTCTACTTTCTACTGGGCTTGGCCTATTCAGTTCTTTAAATAATTACTCGCCTAGGGTTTTGTTTAGTGTTATTTTCTTTAGTGAAATAGTACTTTTTTCTGGAGGAATTTATGTCCTATATTGTGACCCAGCACTGTGTTGATTGTAAATATACCGATTGTGTTGCCGTGTGTCCGGTTGATGCTTTTCATGAAGGGGATAGAATCCTCTATATTAACCCTGATACCTGCGTTAACTGTGATGCTTGTGTTCCAGCTTGCCCCGTAGAAGCAATTTACGCGGAAGAAAATCTGCCCAGTAAATTTCAAGCCTATATTGAGATCAATCGTGAAGGTTGTGTTTCAAATCCAGTGATTAACCAAAAAAAAGATCCTATGCCTTCAGCCAAGCCGCTTGATGAATTGAAAAAAATGGACGAACAGGGTTACGTTCCATCTAATTGGCCTTAATTAAGATTTAGATAGCTAGTAGGGCATTTGTTTTTTAATAAGAGGCTCATTGAAAGATTCAACTTTCAGTGGGCTTTTTATTTTTCATTGCGATAAAAGTCCATTTTTTGTCAGATAATCGTCAATGGTTTTTACATTATTCTTAGGGGATTCAAGGGTTCTGTATTCTGTGTTTTACAAATGATAAGTGACCGCATTCTAAAGGTTTAATCTGATAAATTAAGAAGTATCTCACCTGGCATTTTTTATGCTTTAGCTATTACCTAATAGAGAACTCATTTTAAGAGTGAGAGTTCAAGCTGAGGTGTTTTGTGAGTAGAATTCAGAACAGTCGTTGTAAAGGGTTTTCATTAATTCTTATTTTAAGCCTAGTTTTTTTTATGCTAAGTGAAGAAAGAGCTGAGGCACGTGGACGTAGGGGATCCTTACTTCGAAGAGCCTTTTTCGGAAGAGAATTTAAACCGGCTTCTAAAAGAAAGGGAGCCCGTTGTTGCTCTCGTGCTAATCGATTGGGTAGAGACAAACAGAAATTTAATCGTTTTGATGATTTCGATCGTTTGGCTTTAGCTAGACAAGCGGTTGATCCATTTTCAAGTTTAGCTCTAGATCCTACGGGAGATATCTCTCGCCTAGGGGGATTGGAAGGGCTTCGTGAGCTTCAAAGGATTGGAACTAGTAATATCGCTGTGAATGAACGGGGAGAGTTTTTTGAACAGTTAAATAGTGATTCCCTGAGTACCGATAGGCCGCTTATTTTTAACGACGGGAAAATTCTGGGAGGATCTGTAGTTCCTCTTAGAGATGACACTCTCGAGCAGGTACGACTTCTCAATGCGTCTAATAGTCTGCGATTTTTGGGACGTAGATAATAAAATACCTTGGAATTTTTATTATGCCAGTGTCCTAATACAACTTGCTGATTTGCAAAAGTAACCCGCCGTTATTTCTCCTCCTAAGGTGTAATCTTCATCTTTAGACTATTTGTATTATATGCTTTCTTATGAAAACCAACTCTTTACTAATCAGCATAAAAAATATTGAAAAAATGTAAAAATGGGTTCTGATTTTATCTCTGTAAATAATTTAGACAGTATTCCTAAGGTATTAAATTCACATTAAGAATTATCTATTCTAACTAAGAGGCCTGAACCATTTCTGAATTATACTGAATACAGATTAGCTTCGATTTTGGCCTTCTACATGCATTTATTCTAATAAAGTGGTGTTGTATTGTGCGGAGATTGAAAGATAGTGGTTTAAGAATATGAAGTTGAGTCAAAGTGGAATAATGAAAGTTTTATTAGGAATACTTATTTTACTTCAAACGACCCCATCGCACGGCTTTTTTTTTCGTCGGCTTTTTGGCCGAAGGCCAGTTTTGAATAGAGGCGTTCCCAATAATAATTTTGTTTCTCAACGTCGTGGTGCTCAACAAAATAACAGGGCCGGTAATAATGGCAATAATAACCAGATTAATAATAATAATCTTGAAGAGATTGCAGGATTCTCAAATCTTCTTAAAAATGGAAACGCTTTAGTAGAGAGAAATGCACGGGGTGAAGTTCGCCGTCTATTTATCGATGGTGGAGGAAATCTTTTGGGAGCCTCCGAAGTGGATACTGTAAGACAGGCAAGAGAGTTTTTTCTTTTAAATCGAGACAACTTTAATGCAGGTCAGAAACAAATTGTAGATCGATTCCTAGCCCGCAATGGGGGAATCTCAAACGGAAGATTTACTTTTGATCTGAAAAATATGATTTTACCTGAAGGGGTTCCTCCTGAGAGAGCTTTAGAGGCTGCTTTAGCTTCACTTAACTATCTTTTAAATACGATTCAGACCAATGTAAGACTTAAAATTCCTCCTTCTAGTATCAAACCTGATGGGAGTGTGGATCTAGATCTCTCCCCATTTTTGCGCGGAGAGGCCTTAGCTTTGCTCCAGGCTGCAGATTCTACTTCCGCCTGTACCGGGAAGTTTAGATTAGATAGGGTTATTTCATTCGCAATGGATCCTAACAATTATTATAAGTTTATCAATGCTCCTAAAACTCGAGCTGAAGTCTCTCAAGCTATCGGAGTGGAAGAGGATAAAACCCGAACTTCAGGTAATAAAATTCTGATAGGAACTAACCGAGATGGAGAGTTCGAATCTGGAGTGACCCGAAATCTTCGAGTCCTAGAGGTTCAATCTAGCCAAAGAGTTCCTGGGAGCTCCTGTTACCGTAGTTTAGATGTGATCGATCGAAATGCTCCTGGAGGGCAGTCCGCTTCAAGAGACGTTCGTCAGAAAGGGATATTTTTTACCCATGATGCTGAGGAGTGGCTTTGTTTAGGCAGAAACGGGATGATGCAGGGATTTCTATTTAACGCAAAAGGGGATCTTTTAGCTCGAGCTCCTGCAGAAATCGCAACCGGGGCTCTAGGCACTGTAGGCCCTGCCATTTCAGCAGTAACCGCATGTCTTGATTGTCATGCTAATGGTTTTATTGGAGGGGGCGCCATTAAAGATGGTGGAGGTAAGACTTATACCGATCGTTTAAATGATATTCCTAATACCGATACCGTATTTAGAAATAGTCTCGGTTCTACTTTGAGACACAGAGATTTTTTCACCTCTAATGCTAACTATGCTCAACGAGCTCAACGTGATAGTCAAAAATTTTTAGAGGCTCAACGAGCGACAGGTTCATTTTTTAGCATTGATGGAAGAAATGCCTTTCCATTGCTACCTAAGATAGTTCGTAAATTTGATGATCCTATGAAAGCTCAAGATATTGCTAGAACCTTAGGGGTCTCAGAAGCTGCGGCTAAAACGATTATTCCTGCAGGTGAAAATGCGATTGATAGAAATAGCTTTGAAAGTAAGTTCTGTAATTTAAGATCGGGTTCAACTCTTGAGATCAATGAAAGCCAAAATCGAGATCTCTTTAACCGTGAACGACGTCAAAATCAGCCCTCCTCTAGTGGCGGTACACACTTGCGATAAAAGTTATTGTTTAATATTCTGATAATAATCATGAAGCTCTAAGTCGAAAGGCTCTAGGTTATCGACTTTGGGGGAGTTTCTAAATTGAGATTTACATGAATAGCAACAGCCCACATTGCCTACTTTTTTATAGAGCCACGCATCGATAATCGTTACTAAGAGCAGAGAAATTCCATAGGTGAAGAAACTTAAACCTATTCCCACGGCTAGAAGGGTGATACCTAGCTTCCGATTAAAGTCTTTTTGGCGATAGAGGTGAGCCGCTCCACAGTGTGGGCACTGATTGAATTGGAAAGATTCTTTAAAGAGTTCGGTAGCATTAGGAAAGATCTCTTTATGACAGTGAGTGCATGCCTTAAGTTCAAAAGAGGGGAGAGTAAATTCTTGGAAATGACGGCAGTGAGGACAAAAGCTTGAAAACTCCATCTAGAGTGAGATTCCAAAAAAAGCTGCTAAATAGAGACTTAAAATTTCTCCGGTAACGATAAAGAGAACGACCACATAAAGGAGTCCAGTAGCCGATTGAGTAGATCTGATTTTAACAGTGCCCCAAATGGGATAAGAGAGAGCCAAAGGGCCTAGAAGTCCCCAGCACCACCGCATTAAAACAAAAATCCCTGGAGAGGAGGAGAATAGATATTTGTAAATTTCGGATTCGGATTTTCCTTGGATTAAGGTGTATAGACCATAGGTTCCAAAGCAAAATCTTAATACGATTAGAGCTACTAAAACGATACAGATTCTTTTTAATTCATTGATAGAAAGCTTGGGCTGAACCAAATACCAGTGACCTAAGAGCATCGCATTCATGGAAAAGCCTAGAAGTAAGGTAGAAAGGCCCGCATTGATAATCATGGGAATATGAAGAGGGTAAGGATGGGTTGTTGTGACTTCAAGAACCAGGGCCCCTAGAATCGATAAAACTCCTAGAAAAAAAGAGGCCAGAGGGGTTCGATTTCTCTTACTGACCGTAACCGAGAAAAGAATAACAAATAGGCAAGAGGCGGCTAGCCAATAGGCCGCTTCAGGATCTAAGAAACTTCGTCCAGCCAAGAGGTAGCTTGCGAGTATAAGAGTGGCAATGCCAAGACCATGATAGATAAAATAACGACGGCCGAGTTGCTCCTGTCTTAGCACCCCAAAACTAATAAAGGTGCCCCCACTGAGATAGAAGAAAAAATCAAATATGACCTGTTTAATGCTCACGGTGATTCCTATTAAGTTTCTATTCTTGTGCCTGTGCTAGCGGGCAAAGTCAAATTGACACCTAAATTGAAGACCCTCTAAGATAATCTAATGATTAATGCACTTGTTAATATTAAGGGTCATATCTGTGCTCCGGAAGAGGCAAAGATATCGGTGTTTGATCGAGGCTTTTTGTTTGGAGATGGGGTTTACGAAACCGGACAGGCACTTGAGCGTTGTTGTTTATTTTTAGAAGACCATTTAAACCGTTTAAGGAGATCGGCCGCTAAACTTCAGATTCCTATTCCCCTCACAGATTCAGCCCTTATTCAGGAAATCCATCGAACGGCGAAGGCTTTTGGGCGTGATCAAGCCTATTTTAGAATTGTGCTTTCACGTGGAGTGGGGGAGGTTCTAGGATTAGAATCTTTCGATAATTTTAAACCTACATGGATCATTATTTTTCAGCCTCTCTCTGAGAAACTGGAGCCTTTAAGAACTCATGGAATTAAACTTTTAACTTCAACGATAGTGAGAAATTCCTCCGCGGCTCAAGATCCCAATATTAAAACCAGTAATTATTTGAATAGTCTTCTTGCTCTTCAAGAGGTTAAGGCTAGAGGAGGCGAGGATGCTGTTCTTTGTGATGCTCGCGGAAATGTGACAGAGGGTACGACCTTTAGCGTTTTTGGGATTGAAAATGGAAAAACGTTACTCACCGCCTCTCTTGAAGTGGGAATTCTAGACAGTATTACTCGACGTTATATATTAGAATTGGGAAGGTCTTTCTTAAATATAGAGGAGGGATTTATTCCTTTAAATCGATTTAAAAACTGTGGAGAGGTATTTATCGTTAGTAGTGTGAGGGAGATTGTTCCCGTAAGATCCTGGGATAATACGAACTATGAATTACCTGCCCCCATTACTGAAAAGTTGAAAAGTGGGTTTAAGGAAGTCATTAAAGGTTATATTAAAAATAGTCCTAAGTATTAATATCTAACACCCTATAGGGTATTAGATATTAAGTATTAAGAGCTAAATAATGGCTTAGGATTGACTCTTTAATTTTTTAAGTTCTTCTGTCAAAAGCGGTACCACTTCAAAAAGATCTCCCACAATGCCATAATCCGCTTTTTGGAAAATGGGAGCTTCAGGATCTTTGTTGATAGCGACAATGACTTTAGAAGTTCTCATACCCGCCAAGTGCTGGATGGCTCCAGAGATCCCACAGGCTATGTATAGCTTGGGGCTGACTGTTTTTCCAGTTTGGCCCACTTGCATGTTGTGAGGAGCATATCCTGCATCGACTGCAGCACGGCTAGCCCCGACGGCGGCCCCAATAGTAGCTGCACAGTCGGCTATGATTTTAAAGTTGTCGGCACTTTTTAAAGATCTCCCCCCGGAAATAATGATATCGGCTTCGGTGAGTTCTACTTTTTTAACTTGAGAGGCCACGGTATTGATCACTTTAGCTTTTACTAAACCGGGATCTGCATTTACTTTTTCCACTGACCCCGATTTGCTCCCTGTTTGCATTGCAAGCACATTGGGTCTCACAGAAAACACTACAGGTATTCCAGTGAATTCAACTGTTTTGGAACATTTACCAGCATAAATGGGTCTGCGAATACTGATCTTGTCTCCTGAAAATTGGAAAGAGATACAGTCGACGGCAATTCCAGTTTTAAATTTAGCGGCGAGTCGGGGTAAGAAATCTTTTCCATGAGAGGTCGCTCCAGTCACAACGACTGAAGGACTCTGAGTGGAAAGATACTGATATATGGCATTAGTGTAGGCTTCTGTGTTGTAATTATTTAGAGCTTCATGTTCTAGAACGATTACTTTAGTGGCTCCATGATTAACTAAGCTCTCAGTCGCCTTGCTTAGATCACCAAATCCCGGCAGGATAGCAGTGGCTGAAATTCCTTGACGACCTAACTCTGATAAAATCTCCAGAGAAACTCGTTTGACACTGCCCTCTTTTTGCTCTGCGATTAAGAAAACATTTCCCATAAATTCCTCTTTTTTAAAAAAATAAACCGTTAAATAACTTTGGCTTCTTCTCTAAGCAATCGAACCAACTCTTTGACTTGAGTTGCAGCATCACCTGCGATTTTTTTGCCCGCGGCCCTTTCAGGAGGAAGTTGATAATCTGAATCTAACGTCTTACTGGTTTCTGAGCCCAAGCCTAAGTCTTGAAGAGTGTAAGTTTTGATCTCTTTTTTCTTGGCCTTCATAATTCCGGGTAAGCTTGCGTAACGAGGGGTGTTGATTCCCTTATTAACTGCAATGACCGCAGGAAGTGAGGTCTCGATAATATTTTTTGCCCCTTCATCACCTTCCTGTTCTAAAGTCGCTTGGGTTTTATTAAGAGAGATATCGCATTTTACGATAACTGAAGCACTTGGATATTGAAGAAGTTCAGCAACGTAACCGAAAGTTGCGGCTTGATCATCATCGATTGCCTGTTTACCAGTGAAAATGATTTGAGCATTTTCTTTTTTGCAAACTTCAGCGATGGCTCTTGAAACCAAGTAGGTGTCTAAAGTCCCGTCTGTTTTAACGTGGACTGCATTATCAGCTCCCATAGCTACCGCAGTTCGTAGAGCTTCAACCGTTCGATCAGGGCCTACCGTAACTACTGTGACTGAGCCCTCTTTGAGTCTCTCTTTAGTTTTAAGTCCTTCTTCGATTGCAAATTCATCATAGGGATTAATGATCCACTTGATGTCATTGGTTTCGATATTATGTTTATCAGCTGTGATACGAACTTTAGTTTCGGTATCGGGAACCTGTTTAACAAGCACAATAATATTCATAGAGTTACCTTTTCTTTAAATTAATCTTTGAGTAAGTGTCTAGCGATAAGCACTCGTTGAATTTGACTGGTGCCTTCATAGATCTGGACCAATTTCACATCGCGCATAATTTTTTCTACAGGATACTCTTTGGTGTAACCATAGCCACCGTAGATTTGAACTGCATCTGTAGCGACCTCCATGGCCATGTCTGCAGCATGACGTTTAGCAAGAGCTGAGAAATAACTACCTTGCTCGTCTTGCCCCTTATCAATTAGCCAAGCAGCATTATAGCAAAGAAGCCTAGCTGATTCGATTTTAACAGCCATATCTGCCAACATAAACTGGATAGCTTGAAAATTTGCGATGGGTTGTCCGAACTGTTTACGTTCTTTGGCGTAATTTTTTGAATAGTTCATTGCGGCTCTGGCTGCGCCTACAGCACCGGCTGCAATAGGGGTTCGAGTTCGATCAAGGGTTCGCATGGCAATTTTAAAACCTTCACCCATTTTCCCAATTAGATTTTTCTTGGGGACTTGAACATTTTCAAAGGTGATGGAGCGAGTGTCAGAACATCGCTGTCCAAGTTTATTTTCGTGTTTACCCAATGAAATTCCGGGAAGATTCGCAGGGACTGCTAAACAAATGATGCCTTTTGTTTTTAATTCCTTATTTGTGGTGCAAAATACAGTGAACAGATCTGCGTGCCCCGCATTGGTGATCCACATTTTAGAACCATTCAAAATAAAATAATCTCCCTCTTCTTTTGCCATCGTAGAGAGCGAACCTGCATCAGAACCAGAACCGGGCTCGGTGAGACAGAAAGAGGCTAGTTTGGGAGAACTTAAAAAGGGAACCACAAATTCTTCGATTTGAGCCTCGGTGCCACCTAATAAAATCGGATAGAGCCCTAAAGTATTAACTGCGATACTAGTGGTCATCCCTAAACAGCCAGCCCCCATCTCTTCATTGATGATGACGTCCCCTAGAACCCCTAATCCTAACCCTCCGAACTTCTCGGGAATCGCGATATTCATTAAGCCGGTTTGCCAGGCTTTATTGATAATCTCGCGGGGAAATTCGCTTGTTTCATCGTATTTTGCAGCATTAGGAATAATTTCTTGCTGAACAAACTTTCTGACCATATCTCTTAAGGCTACTTGTTCATCACTTAGGGAAAAATCTAACATGGGTAGGGCTCCTGGTTTAATTTTTTTCGCTGTAAGAAAGTATGCGGAAAAGTAGCGCTTTTCAATAGGTTTTCACTCCCCAGACTCTAGTTTTTCATGGTAATAATAAAGGATTGAATAGATGGGTTTTCGGGACTCCAACGGGAAAGGGGTTTGCGTGGGAAAAAAGAATGACGCACAGGGTCGGACTGGGCTTTTAATTATTTTGGATGGTTTTGGTATTAATCCAGATAAGCATTTTAATGCCGTAGAAGGGGCTCAAATGGCCACCTACCGGGAGATTTTAGCAAAGTACCCTCATAGTGAACTTCAAGCCTCTGAGGAAAATGTAGGTCTTCCGAAGGGGTTTATGGGTAACTCCGAGGTAGGACATCTAAATCTCGGAGCAGGGCGGATTGTTTATCAAGACTTTTCACTGATCAGTAAAGCTATTGAAGAGGGAACTTTTTTTAAAAATACAGCTTTCAACGATTTAGCTCAAAAACTAACGGGGGCAGTACGAAAGCATACACTTCATTTGATGGGATTGGTCTCGGATGGAGGGGTCCATAGTCATATCAGTCATCTATTGGCTCTGCTTCAGTGGGCGAAAAACAAGGGGCTTACCGACGTTAAAATTCATGTTTTTACCGACGGCAGAGACACCTCTCCTACCAGTGCGAAAAAGTTTGTTTCAGAGCTTGAAAGCTTTTGTCAGGATCTGGGAGTGGGCCGTATTGCTACTATCTCGGGGCGATTTTATGCCATGGATCGTGATTCCAGATGGGAACGAACTGAAATGGCTTATCAGGCGATTGTGGAAGGAAAAGCTGAGGTCTCTTTTACAAGCGCAAGCCAATTTGTGGATTCACAATATCAACAAAACAATACAGATGAATTTATTATTCCAGGTGTAGCTCGAGGGTATCAGGGCATTCAAGATGGAGATGGAGTTATCTTTTTTAATTTCAGATCTGACAGAGCTCGTCAACTAACTCGCGCCTTAACTCAGAGTGATTTCTCTTTCTGTCGAAGAGAAAAATTCCCGGCTCTCTCGGGCTTTGTTTGTATGACCCCTTATGATTCAAGTTTTAAATTGGCGACGGCTTATGAAAAAGCGAAGGTACCTTGGACTTTAGGCGAATTGGTGAGTCAACAAAACTGGAAGCAATTGAGGGTTGCCGAGACAGAAAAATATGCTCATGTAACCTACTTTTTTAATGGCGGCGATGAGAACTCATTTCAAGGAGAAAATCGAATTTTAATTCCTTCACCAAGAGAGGTAAAAACTTATGATCTCAAGCCTGAGATGAGTGCATTAGCCGTTACGGAAAAACTTTTATTAGAGCTCGCAACAGGAGCTTATCATTTTGCGGTTGTGAACTTTGCAAATCCAGATATGGTCGGGCACACAGGAAATTATCCTGCGGCGGTCAAATCTCTAGAGGTGTTAGATGATTGTCTAGCGAGAATCGTCGACTGGATAGAGAGCCATTCAGCCTTTGCAATCCTTACTGCGGATCATGGAAACTGCGAAATGATGCAGGATAAAAAAGGGATGCCCATGACAGCTCACACGTTATTACCAGTTCCCTTTATTCTAATTGACCCCATGCACACAAAAGCCAAACTTAGAAAAGAGGGGAAATTGTGCGATGTAGCACCTACCTTACTTGCTCTTTGGTCGATTCCTAAGCCTGAAGTGATGACTGGCAGCAGTATGATTGAGTCATTCCAATAGATTCCCAGTGGGCCCTTGGGTATAATTAAACTAGGCCTATCTTTTATTTGCATTTAACCCTTTAGCCTCTCTTTTTTTACAAAAGGTATCTATTTCATATGTCTGCTGCCGGAAAAAAATTGGGCGAGCTTCTTTTAAAGCAGGGGCTCATTAAAAAAGAGGATCTAGAGAAAGCTCTAGAGTATCAAGATAAGAATAAAACTCGCATTGGTAACTCCTTGGTTTCTTTGGGCCATATCAATGAAAAAGTTCTAGCTACTTTTTTAAGCAAACAGTTTGGGATTCCAGCGATTTCTCTTGATGGAGTTAAGGTAGCTGAAGGGGTCGCAGAATTGGTTCCTCGTTCTCTTTGCGAAAAACATCACATAGTTCCCCTATCGATTGAGGGAAATAAAATAGCGGTGGCAGTAGCAGATCCTTCCAATTTAAATGTATCCGATGATATTAGATTTCTCTGTAATTTAGAGCCGCAGATCTATCTTGCAACAGAAGGTGCTATTACCAAGTTAATTGCCAAAGCTTACGATAATATTTCCTCTTCGCTTCAAGAAGAATTTAACGAAATGGCTGATAGGGAAAACACTCAGGAGGGGGTCGTTCGTCCTAAAGAATCAACTGTGGCAGTGGATTCTGACAATATCGAAGACAAGCCAGTTATTCGTTTAATTAACAAGCTTTTTTTGAATGCCATTCAAAAAAAATGTAGTGATATTCATATTGAGCCTTTTGAAAGTTTTGCGCGAGTCAGATTTAGGATCGATGGTTCACTCTATGAAGTTATGAGATTGCCTCCCCAATTTAAGGCCTCAACTTCCGCTCGGATCAAGGTGATGGCTGAATTGGATATTTCTGAGAAAAGATTACCTCAGGATGGAAGAATTCAAGTTAAGACTCGAAATAGTAAATTGGACATTCGTGTTTCTGTTCTTCCCACTATGTTTGGTGAAAAGGTTGTGATGCGTCTTCTAGATCAGGGGAATAAGACTCCGGATTTGGCAAAAAATGGATTTGAGAAGAGTCAACTTGAGATCTTTAGAAAAGCTGCGAGTCAGCCTTACGGAATGGTGCTTGTCACAGGACCTACAGGAAGCGGAAAATCTACGACACTTTACGGAGCTCTTTCGGAACTCAATACTCCCGATGTTAATATTTCTACAGTTGAGGATCCTGTGGAATATAACATGGCTGGAGTGAATCAGACTCAGATGAAAGAGGCCATCGGAATGAACTTTGCTGCGGCCCTAAGATCTCTATTACGCCAAGATCCCGATATCATCATGGTGGGGGAGATTCGAGATCATGAAACTGCTGAAATAGCCATTAAGGCTTCACTTACGGGTCATATGGTTTTTTCAACTCTTCATACCAATGATGCTCCAGGAACAATCAGTCGTTTGCTTCATATGGGGCTGGAACCTTTTCTAATTACTGCAGCGCTGTCATTGATCGAAGCGCAACGATTAATCCGAGTTAACTGCTCTCACTGTCTGGAGCCAGATTCGCGTATTTTAGAGAGCGATCTTTTAATCGCAGAGGTCCCAGAGGATTGGATGGGAAAATTTTCCCCGATGCGGGGTAAAGGGTGTGATGAATGTGGAAATACAGGCTATGCCGGAAGACGAGGAATCTATGAGGTCATGCCCATTTCGGAAACACTTAGAAATTTGATCATTAAGGGATCTAACACAGATACGTTAAAAGAGGCTGCGATTGCAGAAGGGCTCATAACTCTTAGAAAAAGCGCTTTATTGAAACTTTTTCGAGGAGAGACCACTTTAGAGGAAGTGTTAAATAACTCAAGACCTGATGGAGACTTAATCAAAAAATGATCACTTTACCTCAACTGCTTAAGGTTATGCTCGAATACAAGGCCTCTGATATGCACCTATCAGCGGGATCTCCCCCTAGTTTTCGGGTGTTTGGTTCTATAAGTCGGGCAAAGCTTACTGCCTTAACGGGTTCTGAGACAAAAGAACTCTGTTACTCGGTTCTAACTGAGGCACAAAAAGCTCAATTTGAAGAGAAACGGCAAATTGATCTCTCTTTTGGAGTCCGAGAGCTAGGGCGTTTCAGGGTCAATATTTTCTATCAAAGAGGAACCATATCCGGGGCTTTTCGTTACATCCCTTTTGAAATTCCAAAACTTGCAACCTTGGGATTGCCTACAGTAATTAACAGTCTAATCATGAAACCTAAAGGATTGATTCTAGTCACCGGGACTACGGGTTGTGGCAAATCGACCACTTTAGCTTCTCTAGTAAATGAACTCAACGAGACTCAACGACTTCATGTGATTACCATTGAGGATCCAATCGAGTACATACATTCGCACTCTAAAAGTTTAATCAATCAACGAGAGATTGGGGGAGATGCGATAAGCTATCCTGATGCAGTCAAAGCAGCTCTTAGAGAAGATCCAGATGTAGTTCTGATAGGAGAGATGCGAGACCGAGAGACGATGGAGACCGCGTTAACGTTAGCAGAGACAGGCCATTTGGTATTTAGTACTCTTCATACCAATGGCGCCTATCAGACGATTAATCGTATTGTTCAAGCCTTTCCTGCAGATTATCAGGAACAGGTTCGGTTACAATTATCTTTAGTTCTCGAGGGGATTTTATCTCAGGTGCTTTTAGAAAAAGCAGACAAAAAGGGGCGAGCTCTTGCGATTGAATTGATGGTTGCTAATAATTCAATACGAAATTTGATTCGTGAAAATAAAATATTTCAAATTCCTTCAGCTATGAGAGCGGGGCAAAATACGACTGGAATGATTACCCTGAATCAAAGTTTAATGAGTTTGGTGGCTGAACGATTTGTGACCTGTGAGAAAGCGCTGGAAGCCTCTCCAGATGCTGAAGAGTTAACAAAAATGATTGTGGCCTTCGAAAGAGAAGCGAGCTAGAGAAATTTCATGAAATTTCAATACAAAGGATTATCAAGAAGTCGTGAAAAGGTTGCGGGTGTCATAGAAGCGCAGGATGAAATAGAGGCAAGAATTCGCCTACGTACTATGCAAATTCGTCCTTCTAGTGTGGAAAAAGAAAGAACATCATTATTCAAAAATCAAGGAGTTAATTTTTCATTAGGAAGTCCGGTAAAACTAAAAAGCTTAATCATCTTTTCTCGTCAATTGTCCTCTTTAGTTGATTCGGGGGTTTCGATAGTTAGGGCTGTTGAGTTGCTCGAGGAGCAAGAGGTGAATAAGAGATTTAAAAAGATCTTACAGAACGTAAAGATCTCTATTGAGTCCGGGGGAACGCTCGCTGGAGCCTTGGAGAAGTATCCGGAAGTTTTTAGTGATTTTTTTGTTAGAATTATTGAGGCTGGAGAACTATCTGGAACTTTGGATAAGTCGTTAAAAAGTATTGGTATTCAGTTGGAAAAATTAGCTAAGATAAAAGCAAAAGTTATCAAAGCTCTTACCTATCCGGCAATCACTTTGCTTGCATCTTGTGGAGCGGTCATCTTTCTTCTCCTTAAAGTGATTCCTGAGATATCTAAACTTTATGGAAGCTCAAAGTTACCTGAAATCACTCTTTTTGTGTTGGATCTATCGGGTTGGATTCAGTCCCATTTTATAAATATTATAGGTGTGGCGGTAGCTATTCCCTTTGGATTTGTTTTTTTGTATCGAAGACCTGAATTTAGAGAGGTTTGGGACCCTATTGTCTTGAGAATGCCTCTTTTTGGGGCGTTAGCTGTGCGTTCGTCTGTCGCGAGATTTTCAAGAACCCTGTCTACTTTGGTAGCTAGCGGTGTACCTCTATTAACGGGATTTGAGATTTGCGCTAAGGTAATCACTAATCGTGCTTTGAAAAAGAGTATTCAACAGGCTTCCAATGCAGTTAGTGAAGGAAAAAGTATTGTCGATGGACTTTCTAAGGGGGGCCATTTTCCTCCTATGGTCCTTCATATGGTTAGTATCGGTGAGATGACCGGTCGATTAGATGAACTTCTAGGAAAAGTGGCTGAGATCTACGATGATGAGGTTGATAATACTGTGGATGCAATCACAGGTCTGCTTCAACCGCTTCTTATTATGGGGGTCGGTGCTATTATTTTATTCCTGATGATTGCTATGTATATGCCGATCTTTAGTCTCGGAGACAAAATAAGCGCGGGGTAAGCCATTCTATATGTTAAGCACTGTTAAAAAGATTAAACATCAAGTGGGCCTTACGGTTCCAGGTTATTTTGGAATGGGGGAGGCCTTTAATTGGATGTTGCTGGCTAGAATTAGTGTCTTATTTGTAATTTTATTTATCCTTCTAACAAGAAATGTTTTTGCGAAAACGGCTATGAACGAATTGGCCTTTCAGCAAGGATTATCCCTAGTCTGTTGTAGTTTTGCTATTACGTTTCTCCAGTCCTCTATTCTTAATAAAATTCAAATCAACTGGGGTTGGGTAGGTTTTAATATCGCATTTGATGCTGTATTGACGGGTGTTTGGATTGCCTTAGGGCAGAAAGCTGAGAGTGTTTTTCCTCTTTTTTACTTGATTCAGATTCTTATCGTTTCTCTGACCTTTTATCAGCGGGGTGCCTGGATCTCTAGTTTTGCTTCGGTGATCTCTTTTGGAATTGTTACTTTCTGGAAGTTAACAGGGGAGTCGGGAGCCTTTTTTTTGTGGGGAACCTATTCTACTATCTTTATTATTCTTGGGCTTGTGGGTGGGTTTTTAAGTGAAGAGCTAAGAAGAACTTCAGAGACTCTTAAGAAAAAAACGGTTGAGGTTGAAAAATTAACCGCTTTTCAGGAGAGAATTATTTCGGAAATCCCCACGGGGTTACTAACTGTTGATCATGAAATGAATTTGAATTTTATTAATCCAGCAGCAGAGCATATTTTGGGGGTGTTGGCGAGAGATGTTATTGGAAAACCATTAGAACAGTTAAGTAAAGAGTTGATGCCATTTTTTACACAGATAGAGTCACAAGAAATTCTTGAAGAGGAAGAGGTTGCAGATTCTCGTGAAACATCTGTTTCTGCTACGGGTAGCGAATTTCATCGTAGTGTGTTTTTGAAAGCTAAATCGGAAACGGGTGGACAGGCTCGTCTACAACAGACGGTAGAGATCGGAGTAGGCACCTCTAAACGTACACTGAGAGGAGATGTAGCTGAGATTGAAGTGGAATCAGGGATGGGAAGATTACTTCAAACCGAAGCTAAGGGAGGAAGAGTTCTTTTGTTTCAGGATGTAACTAAGATTGTTCATCTTGAGGATAAATTAAAGCAGAATGAAAAACTGGCCGCTGTGGGACAACTAGCTGCAGGTATTGCACACGAGATAAGAAATCCTTTAGCCAGCATGTCTGCAAGTATTGAATTGTTAAAAGAGGCTGAGGAGTGGACAGATCCCGAAAATAAAAAACTCATGGAAATAACTCTTAAGGAAATTGATCGTTTGAATGGCTTGATTTCTGAGTTCCTTGACTTTGTTAAACCTGAAAAATTCAAAGTTAAAGAGATGGCACTTGAAGTTTTACTAGGAGATATTATTACGGTGGCAGCTGGAACAAAAGAGATCAAAGAGAGTGCTGAAATTAAAACCAATCTTAAATCTTGTAAGGCGCTAGCCAATGGGGAAAAACTAAGCCAAGTTATATGGAATCTTTTATTGAATGCTTCACAAGCGATGTCCAAGAGAGGGATTATTGAAGTGGGATGTGAAGCTGTGAGCCCTCAGCGAGTTAAGTGGTGGGTTTCAGACACTGGAGATGGAATGACAGATGAGGTGTTGGCCCATATTTATGAGCCCTTTTTTACAACCAAAGCTAAAGGGACCGGTTTAGGTCTTCCGACAGCTTATAAAATCATTGAAGCTCATCATGGAGAAATCAAGGTGACTTCAGTTCATGGGAAAGGAACCTGCTTTGAAGTTTTTTTACCTAGAGCTTAGAACAATGGCTTTAACAGTTTGTTTAATGGCGGGGCTGAACTCTAATATATCTATTTCTGCCGAGCCAGAATTAACTGAGTTACCTGAATTGCCTACATCTTCGAAGAAGGAAGAATTATCAGCTCCTAAAATGGAGAATGAGACTTCGGGCGCTAATGGAGTGGAATCTATCCCTTTTCCCAAAGCAAAAGAAGAGGAGCTATCTCCCTCTAATAGTTTAGGATTTAATATTCGTATTGATACAGCTTATTCTGGGGGCGGAGCTGTTTATCAAGGCTTTTCAATTCCTTCAATTCGTCTTTCTGGATTTGGTGAAGTAGATAAGTATCTTAACTATCGTTTGTCTTTCGGACAGACTCGAGAATTTTCAACTGCAAGTTTAGCTCAAATTTTACCAGTTGAAGCATTTGTAGTATTAAGTCTCAATCCTAACTCGACTGAAACTTATTCAAATCTAAAACTTAAAGTTGGTTTATTTTCTCCCTCTTTTAATCCGGTTTGGACACCTGATCTTAGCTATTTAAATATTCCAGATTTCAATGAAACTCATCGAGCTCTTTTCTTATCTAGAGAGGTTGGAGCCGAGTTAATGTTTGAGCCTTTTAATAAAGTCTTAGAAATGGGGGTCGGTGCTTTTAATGGAACGGGTGTTTTTGCACAAAACACCAATAATGCAAAAGCTTTTACTGCCTATCTTAAACTCAATATTCAAATGCAAAAATGGAACTTCTCATTGGGAACAGGAAATTATTTCTTAAATCAAGCTAGTCTTGGAAGTATTAACTATAAATCCACGAGAGTCTCTGATGTGTTTTTGAATATCGAAATTCCACATTGGAATACTCAGTTTGTTATTGATGGTTTTACCGCTCAATTTGATGATAGCGTTAGTGGAATAGCTCCGTTAGGAGGGGCGGCAGTGTTAAGTCTTGGGATTACTTCTTGGTTGGGTTTATTTGGTAGATATGAATATGCCACAAAGTCTCCCGTGCTTAGTGGATGTATTAGGCAATTCCAAATTGGGCCTGAAATCTATTTTAACCCCAGTGTTAAATCTTTTATTACCTTCACCGAGCTTGAGGCCGGTGGAAGCAAGGAGAAGACGCTTATGGTCAGGTTGAGATTGTCCATTTGACCCAATGTGCGGTCGTGAGATTTATCAAAAGGACCGATAAGGATGTGAGGAGATCTACTTCTTATATGTCGGTTACTTTTTTACAACGCAACGTTCAAAGAATTACAGATCGAATTGAGCGTCTTTTTTTGTCCGGTCGATTAAACCAGAAACAGAGGCAGAATCTTTTTCGAGCCTTGTTTTATGTATTGATGGGTGAGCCCTTAATCCCTGATAATCTCATCGAATTTTGTACACGTGAAAAATTGGAACCTACCTTAAAACGTTTGTTTGAGTCCTTAGGTACCAGCTGCAAGTTGCCTCAGGCGCTTCACTCTCGAATTTTGAAATTGGTTTCGCTAAAAAGAGTTCAAGAAACATGGGGAGTTACTAAGTCAGATCTTGCTTTCGTACAAAAAATTGTCAAAGAGGCCGATCTCAACCCTCAGGATGAACACCATCTTCTTCATCGTTACTATGAATCCAAGGATCTAGATTGGTTTGCAGAGGTAGAAAACGAGCAGGATGAGGTGGATGTCATTATTAGTGTTCAAGCGTTAGAGGAGATGCTTTTAGGTGTCTTTGAAACTTACAAGGTTCCCAAATCTAAAAAAGAACCTTTTTCTGAAGTTTTTGGTCTCTGTTTAGGAATGGCAAGCCGAAATCGAGTTACTAAAAAAGGGACAGGACAGAAAACAAAATGGTTTGTTTATGTGGAAAAAGCGGCGCCTCAAATTCGAGCCAAGTCGGATGCCAGTTCTGTTATTCCTAATGCCAAAAGCATTAGCGCACTTGTAGAGACATCTCAAAGTTTGTTTCCACAACTGGAGATAATTGGAGATTATCATTCTCACCCCTATCATAATGCGGCTCAAATTCGTCGATATCGTGGTTGGCAGGCCTCGACACAAGATGCGAGTGATATTGCAGTCCTGTACAGAGAGTTAAGAGGACTTAAAGCGAGAAAGCATCGGATGAGAGTGTCTTTTGTGATTGCTATTGGAAAAGGCAAAGCCACCAAGGGATCGAATCAGCAGATAAAATCTACCAATGTGGTTCGATTTAATATGGCGGGTTGCCATGTCTATATAACAGCTTATCGAATTTTGAGTAATGGAAGCATGAGTGAGAAAGGTGTGGTTCTTCAGAGTCCCTATCGGGAAACCTTTCTTAAAGTTGCTTAGAGGCTATTTTTTTGGAGAGATAATCAGAAGGTAGGTTTTTAGCTGTAGGTATTAATTTTATCAATGTCTCATTTAACCGCATAGATAACAAATCCCTATTGAAGTCCCTATTTCCTAAAGCAAAAGCATTTCTTCCAGCTTTTTCAGCCCACAATGGACGGGATAGAGCCTCAGTAATCTGTTGAGCAGCTTTTTGAAAGTTTGTGGGATCAAGAACTAAACCAATGTCATGTTGTTGAATGAGTTCTGCGAGCCATCCTTTAAAATTAATGGCTATGGGTTTTCCTGCTGCCAGCGCATCAAAAAACTTATTGGGAGAGGAATTCCAAAGAGCTTTTTTATTTACAAGGGTATTTAAGATAAGAGTTGAACGTTGAAATAAAGCAGGAATATCTTTTTTAGGGATAGGATCTAAGAGAAAAAAACTCTTATTTAAAACTCCTAATTGAGTCGCTAAGAGTTGAATATGGTTTCTTTCCTTTCCATCTCCTACTACCAAGAATTTTATTTTGGAATGTGTTTGTTGAATCTGTTTAGCAAGATAAATAATGTAGGAAATGTTATTAGCGACACCTAAAGTGCCAGGATATAAAATAATCGAATCCTCTGATCTTATATTAGGTGGTAAATGAATAGAGGCGTTGGATTGAGAATTAAAACTATCAATGTCACAACTATTGGGTATGAATGTAATATTTTTTGAGGGAACTCCTCGAGCTGAAACTGCTCTTTGTATTCCAGGAGATAAGGCGATGACATGAGTGGCTTTGCGATAGGCAAAGCGCTCGATGGCTTTAGCCAATTTTTTAGAAAGGGGATCGCGAAGAGCCTTAAAAACAATCGGTAAATCTGGCCATAAATCTCGAACTTCAAGCACAAGAGGGACTTTACGGGTTTTAGCCAGAAAAACTGCAGGTAATGTCGCTGTAAGGGGAGGGCTAGAAACATAAACTAAATCAAACTGAAGTGCTCTCCCACATTTTAAGGCTCCGATTATGTATTTAGAAAAGGCTAAAATTCTTTTAAAGAATGAAAGTCTATTGTGATAGGGAATGGGCAGCCAATGAATATGAATTCCTGAATTTAAAGTTTCGTAGGGAGCTATTTTGATATCTTTCTGATTTTCATCTGAAGCAATTAAATGAACTTCATGACCCATAGCACAGAGGCGTCTTGCAAACTCATAGGTGCGGGTAATTCCACTTTTTTCAGGTAAGACAAAATGCTGATAGAGATATAGAATTTTCATAGGTTCGAAATATTAAATTGAGATATAAGATCTTTGTCTTGATCCTTCCACTTTAATTTTATCGTGTTATTCTCAAGTTCCAAAATTATGTTTATTGAATCCTTAAAATAACTTAAGCTCCACGCAGTTATGAGACTTGAAGAGCTCATTCCCGAGGTATTTTTCCTAGTTAAGACGATTGTTTTTTTGGAGGTTTCAAATCCAAAATAGGGAGAAAAGAGGGTCTCTTTGAGTGTCGGTGTCTGAGCTGGACCTAAGGGCTGAAAACAAAGTTCAAATTCATCTGTTTTTAGAGTGGCTTGGGTAAATCCATTGGGATCTCCAAGTTCAGCATGTTGACAGGCCACTTGGACTAAGGGGTGTAGATGAATAAACTCTTGGAAGTCTCCAGCCCCTGATGACTTCGAAATTAGATGAAAAGAACACCAAAAATGAGGTTTTTCTGAAAGGAACCATAAACGAGTCACTTCTGGGAAGCCTAAGTGTTTGTATCCATCATGTGAAGCTGAAATCCAGGTTCCTATCTCGGATTTCTCAAAGTTTCTTTTTAAAATGTGGCCTCTTCTTCCCATACGAAAGCTCGACCAGATATCAGCTGAATTTTTATCGTTAACTAGCATGACATTATGAGATTTTGACTGGCGATATTCGTTTCTTTTATCCCCCTGGTAGCAGAAAGTTCCACTATTGATTATTAAGGGAGAATCTTTAAAAGACATCTCAAAAGTTAATAGATCACAGTGAGCATGGGCAGGTAGAGAATCTTCTCCCAGGTTTCCAGCGTCAAAAACAAAAAAAGAATTACTTTTACGAGAGACGAAATAATCTCCCACCCAATCATGAATCGAAAGTGTTGATGGAGATAAATGCATTTCCCAAGAGTCATTAAAGAAGGGTAGTTTTCCAGAAGGGTGTGCAATTTTAGTGGCAAAATCTAACATTTTTTCGGATTGAGTTTTGAAGAAGATTACTTCCTCGGGGGCAGATAGTTTCAACCAAGGCAGTAAGAATGAAAGTCCGTTAGCAAGTTCTAAGTGATAACTAGGCGATTTCTCAAAGTGTTCTCCTGAGTCTAGAAGCTGGGTCTTGATGCAAGACTTGAGAATGTTAAGTCCTTGCGTGAGCCACCTATTTGCCATAGCGCCCTCAAACAATGAGCCTCCTAAAATGAGGGCTTGGCCATTTTCCCAGAGGTGATTACCTTTAATGTCCTTTTCCAGATTGGCTTTAAGCCATAAAATGTGAATAAAAAAAGAATCTAAAATAATTTTTCGGATTTCATTTTGAGGAGGAGCCATTAACCACAGTGCGGACCAGCTCTGAATCCGTTTTGAAGTTACATAAGGATGCCAACTGATTTTATAGGATTTTTTATCAGATAAGGGAAAGCGTTGGATCCAATCGAAAACATAATTCCATCTATCTTGCTTGAGAACTGGACTAATGAGATTTCGATGTGAGTGGTGCTCGAACTGTTCTAGGAGTGAAAGTGATTCTAAGTTTATAGCTTGTGATAAGGAGCTGTGATACTTGGAGCTTGTTTTGAGTAAAGGTAATAGCTGCTCAGGGAAATCAATAAGAGTTGGAAGTGGCTGTCTTAGGATGAGTTTAGGTCGGTAATTTAGAGAATGTTTAAATAGAAAATAGGGGTGTTTAAACGGGGCATAGAGTTTAACCAGAAATCTGTTAAGGAACTGTTCTAGTTGGTGATAAGAGAATGAAAAGTAGAGGCGTTCAAAAAACTTAAAAATAGGTAAGTTCATGGATGAGATATTAGGCAACTCGAGGTGAATATTTTTTTTCTATTGTTGTAGAATCTTGAATTTGACATATTACTCGACTGATTTCTAAAATTTCAGTCCAGCGAAGGTTGTCAAATTGTGAATTTGAAATCGAAATCGAATTGATGAATTGTGACAGACAATTCTCATGCCCCTTATCCTGAGACCATAGTTTCATTTTTGTGAAATTTTTGAAGCCATAACCCGTTAAACTTTTAAAGTTGTCAATGATCGCAACTTTGTTATCTGTAAAAATTTCGAGTGTTTCTTTGGGGTAAGCGCGATTGCCGAGAGTCGAATAGGTGAGTGTTGCGACCGAACCCTCTTCAAATTTAAGCGATACTGTAAGGCTATTACAGGGATCGATAAGTTCACTCGATACGCGGGTGACACTAAAATCGAGAATAGGAGCATCAGTAAAGAATCTTAGCAGATCTATAAAATGGCCTAACTCACTAACAATCCTACCTCCACCTGAGGTTCTGTCCTGAGTCCAGTGAGTCTCAGAAAGTGAAAGAGCATTCACGGTGTACACCATGTGTTTAGGCCCGATTGTGTTAGATAATAAAGATTTTAGTTTCTGACTTATAGGAGAGAACCTGCGATTATAACCCACCCAAATATTTTTAGAAAACTTAGAGGAAATTATTGCTTTCTCGATTTGATTGAGCTCGTCTATTGAAGTCGCTATAGGTTTCTCGATAAAAATATGTTTATTCTGGAAAATCGCTTGGATTACTAATTCAGCGTGAGAATCATGTCGACTTGCTATTAAAACAGCATCAATATTTGGAGAATTAATAATTGGGTTCGTATCGCTAAAGCTTTCAGCAATTCCAAATTTTCTTGCTGCAAGGGTTGCACTTAAACCAGAGAGCGAGCAAATACTTGTAGGAATTCGTTTTAGTTTTTTAAGAAGAGGTAAAAGAACCCGTGTTGTGTGTTCTCCTGAACCAATCATTCCCAATCGGGGGGATGTTGTGTTTTTAGTTAAAGAGAACAAATGGGGTCTACTGTGTTTTACAAGAGGTTGACAACCTACGGGATAGCTCAAAGCAATAGCATTTGAATGTTGTTTTGAAGCAATGAGATCATAAGCATTCATAGAGTCTGAAAAGGGAAAACGGTGAGAAATAAGAGGTGTAAGATTTATTTTTCTCTCTTTCATCAAGGTCAAAATGGCTTCCATATTTCTGTTTTCGGTCCATCTGACAAAACCGATGGGATAGTCAACCCCCTTTTGTTCATAAACTTTGTCATATCTTCCAGGCCCATAGGAGCAGGAGACCTGAAATGAAAGTTCCTTTTCGTAGAAGTCGGTTCGACTCAGTTTTGTTCCTGTGGATCCGACTAAAATAATCTTTCCACGCTTACGACTCATTTGAGCTGCAAAGTGAATGGGCTCTGAGGATTGAGTGGAGGCTGAAACAATAACTCCATCGACCCCCTGGCCTTTAGAAAAGGTTATTGCATGAGGTACAGGATTTGGATTTTGAGTTAGTGAGTGAATTTCAGCCCCCCAGCTCTGAGCCAACTCCAATCGTGGGCCATCGAAGTCGATTCCCATAACCTGGCAACCTTGCGCTTTTAAAAGTTGAACTGTAATGAGACCGATGACTCCTAAACCTTGAACGACCACATATTCTCCAAGGGTAGGATTTAAGAGTCTTACACTCTGTAAAGCGATTGAAGCGATGGGTGTAAATGCGGCCTCTTCAAACGAGATTGGGCTCAGGTCTGGGATTTTGACACATAGTTGAGTCGGGGCACAGACAAATTCAGCATGTGAGCTATTGGAAACCACACGATCTCCAACTCTGAAATTAGAAACTTCAGAACCAATCGCTACCACAACTCCACTCTGAGAATATCCAGGGGTGATGGGTTTATCGAGCTTAGCTCGAATCGAAGTAAGTGTTGCGTTAAAGCCATCTGTTTTTAATTTAGCTCTGGCTTGAGTAACTTTATCGGGCTGTAATTTTGCTTTTTGAAAGAGAGAGGCCCGCCCAAATTCGAGCAAATTTTCCTCAGTCCCTTTTGAGATAATTGAAGCATAGGTTTGAATAAGTAGATGTCCTGGTCGAACTGCGGGAATAGGAGTTTCAATAAGCTCAATAGTTCCTGAGCGTAAAGATTGAATAAGTTGTTTCATAGATGAATGGAGTAAAAAATCAGTAATTTCTATATATTATCGGTGTATTTGGGTAAGAAATACAGAGGAAAAACTATGCCTTTTAATACAGGTGATGCGAGGCGTAGGAATGGGTTTTTCAGTCAAGATTCTATCTCTTTTAAAATAGTTCTCAGCCGATCTGAATAGGTGTTTTCTCCACCGACTATTTTATTTTTGCCTAATCGTACAAATTTTTCTCTTAGTTCGGGAGATTTAATTAAAATTTTTGCCTGTTTTACCATCTCCTCTGGGGTTCGAAAAAAGGGAAGGGTTTCACTGCCAAATATTTCGATGTGCTCCTCTGTCTCTTCATTCAACATGCAGCCTCCCATAGCGGGGACTTCGAAACTTCTCATGACATGACCATCACGATTGGAACGACGAACTAAATTTAAAACAATTTTAGAGGCTTTGACAGCTTTTCGAAGTTCTGCAGGGGGTACAATTCCTAAAGTTAAAGGTCTGGTCTCAGGGTATCGCTCCCAGTATCCGCCGTAAAGTTTGACTGTAAGTCCTGAACGAATAAGTTCACAAATATAGGGAAGTCTATCTTTGTCGGCTCCTCCAAAAAACATAATATCGCAACTGTATCGTCTAAAATCATCGGTTGTTAGCTGAGACTCTTCAAAGTGGACTTGTGGATTGTAAGCAAAGGGTAAATAAATAACTTTGCCCTTAGAAACTTGCTTTAATTGATTTAAAGTTGATCTTCTCGGAGTAATCAAAAGATCATATTCAGCTAATGAATTTAAGTACCAGCGTGATAAGTGAGCTGGATTCCAAGGATCATCAGTGACAAAATTTATCGTTTTAACTCGATTTGAATTGATTTTCTTTAGAGTATGGCAGTTCACAGGGGAGGTTCCTACAACTATAACAGCATTCGAGGCAGATTTATTTAGTTCAAAAAAAATCTGTTTTTGAAATTGTTCTTGGTGCCAATAGGTTTTATCAAATAGTCTCCAAGAGATTTGATTAAGAATTCCCATTTGTGATTTACAGCTTTTAACATTTAAGGACTGATGAGATATTTTTAGGTTTTGAACCCCTACTTTCAAATGAAAACCAATGTGTTCACCGCTAAACTGGCCAATGATTAAGATAATAGGGGGGTGGTTCAAGTTAAGTTAAAGGTTTAGGCTGCGCGTGCCCTGGGTTTTTGTTCTTCTACTGAACTATAATAGTAATATAACTGGTTTTTTGAGTTAGTACGATTCAATATAATACAGACTGGTTTTTCACCATATTGAAGGAAGTGTTCTATCATATTGGCGAAATCGTTAACTTTAGTTTTGTTGCAGGCAGCAATTACTATTATAATATCGGATTGACTAGCTATAATCTCTGAATCGGGCAGAGCTAAGAATGGGGCATCATCTAAAAAAATGAAATCGTAGGATTCCCTTAATTTACTTATTAAATGCGTAAATTTCTGGGAGTTAATTAGCTCGGCAGAGTTTTGTGCTGCAGGGCCTGAGGGAAATAGGTCTAGGTTCGGTTGAAGATTAGGAACTATAAGAGAACTGTAATCTGTTAGTTTAGGGTTCTCAAGAAATGTGGAAAGCCCCTTGGTATGTCCCTGATCGAATTCGCGTGACAAGGCTTTTTTACGAAGATCACAGTCAATTAACAAAACCTTCTTATTAAGTGCGGCCAATGATGCGGCTAAATTAGCGGTAATGAAGCTCTTCCCATCTCCCGAATGAGTACTATGGATAGAGATTACCTTTTGCCTTTGTGGAAACTCTTTTTCAAGATGAATTAGGCGAGTTCTAACCCTTTTAAATGGAAGAGTTTGTGGAAGATCAAGCTTGTGTCGAAAGACAAGAGATTTTAGTAAATTATTTTTATTGGGAGTTTTCATTTTCTCTATTTCTTTAATAAAAGGAATGTTTCCAAGTGAGATATAATTAAACCCAGGCAAGTCTTTAGTAGTCACAATGGAAGGATCGTAGCTGTCAATAATAGTAGCAATCAGAACTCCAAAAACAAAAGCTAAAATAAAGGCCATAGGAACTACGGGGAAAAGAGTAGGACGCCGTAACACCGAGAATATTGCCGGAGCTTCAATGTTAAGTACTCTGTTTTGAATTGCGATTCGGCTGACATCGATATTGAATAACTGCTTCGAGAGGTCTGCGAAAAGTATATATTTCATTTCTAGTTGTTTATTAAGGGCATAGTACTTTTGTTCCGCTTCGGGAAGAGGTTCTCTAGATATTTTTTCAGCTAAAAGAGCCTTGTTGGCTAAGTTTATTCTAGTCCTAAGTAACCAATTTTCTTTTCTTAGCTCAGAAAGTCTTATTTCCGGATTAATATTATCCTCTAGAAAATCTAGAGAACCATCTTTTAGTAGTTCTTTTTCAATAGAGATATTTTTTGGAAGTTGCTTTTCGGTGTGTTCAATCTCTTCTTGTAGGGATAAGACCTGAGGAGAGTTTTTAGCCATCCCTTCCGAAAGGAGTCCCCGCTTTCTGGCCTCTAAAGCAACCAGTTGTCTTTTAATGATGGCTAAAGTGGTAAGATCTATTCTTGAAGAGTTAGAATTTTTCCGTTTATTGCGCAAATTTGCAGTGATGGAATGAATCAGTTTTTCATTTTGTTCAAGTATTATTCGGTTTTGTTCAAGTTCGGATTTGATGCTCTGAAGACTTGAGAATGTTTCTGTGATACCTTTTTGAGTGATTGGACCTGCCGAGCTTTTACGGATCAATAACATCTCTTTTTCTACTTCAGATAGAGAGTCTGTTATTTCCTCTGTTTTACTAAGAATGTAATTTTTTCCCTCTTCAAGTTGTTTCAAATCCCTACGAGTAATGATGGCCTGAGATTGCTCTGACATTTGTCTGGCTATAGTTACTGATAGTTCGGGAGAGACTGTGGTAACTGAAATAACAAAACCAGGAACCGTCGATTTGTTATATTTGGTAGATTTTTTTAACATTAGACTGAATTTTTTGATTGGATCAGTCTTTGTATTCTTGTTTGATTCGATGGGCCAGTTAAAAAAATTGGTAAATAATCCAGTAGGTCTTGAATTTGTTTGTTTCAGATCTTCAAAAGTTTTTTTTCCAGATTGAGTTTCTAATATGTTTTTTGCGGCCTCATAAAATGAATCATGAGTATTTAGGTAAAGGAGAACAGTTTCTAGATAAGTGTCCTTATTCAAAGATGAACTTAGTAACTGGGTGCCAGAAGCCCCTAAGTCGACTGAAAGAGCTTGTAATGAACTGTTTTCAGGCTTTTGAATAATTAAACTTGAAGTTGCAGTGTAAGTAACTAAAACAAAATATGAATAGAGTGCAAAGGCTTCAGCTACAAGAACAGGAATAATAACCACCCACTTACGGCGCTTGAGTAGGGCAATGAAGTTCTCAAATACGATGTCTAAAGGCTGTTGGGAGTGTGAGGAGGTAAGAGTGTTCTCTCTTCCGTGAATGGAGCGTGCTGAGGGATCGTTTAAGCTCATAGGGTCTTTTCGGAGAAGAGTTGAATAATCTAAAGTCTTTACAGTTTTTTTCTACTTGATATAATTAATTTACAAGTTTTTATCGAGAACCTCTATAACTTCATATTCCTAGCCTTGTAGCGTAAAATCGTAAACCTTAGTAAGTCACCGCATTACTAAGCAATTCATAAGTAAGTATAAAGGAAGATCTCTATGAAATTACTCCGCAATTCTTGCTTGACACCCCGGGCCTCTTTTTTGGGATGTCTCAGTATTTTTTCATTAATTATGTCTCAGCAGGCTATGGCAGAGTCTAATCCCTCGCTCTTGGAAAACTTAAAAAAAAATCAAAATTACACACGAGCCAATGAATATTATTCCGAGCTATATCAGGGAGAAATTTTGGTTCCGATTCATCTCTTAGGTGCTGTAAACAAGCCAGGCGTTTATCACATTCCAAAACAGACGGACATTGTGCGTTTATTAGCTTTGGCTGGAGGCACCATGGTTGATGCTAACATGGAGGATGTCTCAATTAAGAGACGTAGCGAAGAGACTGAGCGCGTTATCAATATTAATTTAAAACAATTAGTGAATGAGCGTGGAATGGGTAGGCCGATTAATTTGGAAGCTAACGATATCGTTCTTGTAGCCCCCAAAGAACCTGTGATCTCAAACAATACGGTAGCTGTAGTGGGACTTACTGCAACTTTACTAGGGCTTGTGGTTTCGAGTCTGGTGATAGTCAATCAATTGAAAAAGTAAGGCTCTAATGGAAATTCATCTTAAGCCTAATTTTATCATTCCTTTTACCGTTTGGGGAACTTACAGCTTTACTATTTTTGCATGTCAATTGTTCCAGGGCACCTTACCAATCTTTGCTTTATATATTTTCTTTTTTCATGTTTGTATGGGAATTACTTTCAATATTTTAGGAGGACTATCCTCGGTTGAAGGTTGGTTAATTACTTTATTTGGTCTTAGGCACGTTGTTATTTCTCAGTTTATGAAAGTGTTTTTTGGGCAAGCTGCAGATCAGGGATTAAAGGATCCTGAGACCACTGGCTTAGTTTACAGTATTGGAATGGCTTTAGTTTTAAGCATTGCTTTTCTGTGTTCGAGATTCAATATTAGATTTAAGAATTTAATTAAACCTCATTCTAATTCAATTTCAAATAAACTGTCATGGGCCCTGTATTTTGGGGGCATTTTTTGTCAGACCATGGTTATGTTTCAGTATTATTTTTCAATTTACTTAACGCCTTTTATAAATCTTTTATCCTATCTACAACCGCTTACCTTTTTAGGTATAGCCTATGAGCTGAATAAAGTTTTGACTAGGACCGAAGGAAAGAGCTTTCTTAGTTTGGGTTCAGGACTCATGTTGGGGTGGAGTTTTATTTTCGGGGTTCTTAATGCTTCAAAACTATTAATGTTTGAACCTGTTTTTGTATTACTGGTTACTTTGGTTTTGAATTCTTATCGAGTAAGCTTAAAAGAGATCTTACTCGGATTTGTCACTCTTCTCTTAATGATATTGGTCCTAACTCCATTGTCAAATGATGGAAGAAGCGTCTACCGTAAAAACTCTTGGAAAGATACTATTCCTGCTTTAAAGGAATACCTTGAACAAAACTTTTCATCTATTGAGCGATATCACGAATACAAAATGCATCTAGAGAGCTCCTCAATGAGTGAATTGGGGTTTGAGAAATATTACTATGAAAAAGCCTTTCCGCTTTTGGATAGATTTTCACTTGTGCACGAGGCTGATGTCCTAATTTCCGCTTATAATTTTAGAGAGCCCGAAGGATTTAAGTTTTTCTGGGATAGATTTTATATTTTACCAAGGTCTTTGACTGGCAAGTGGTTGAAAGATTCTGAACTTATGGGAGATGCTTTAGCTAAAATCTCGGGATTAATAAGAGAAGAGAATAATGGTACTGCAATTGCCTTTGGTTTTTTTGCTGAGTCGTATGCTATCGGAGGATTGTGGGGCGTTATTATCTTTCAGTTAATTGTGTTTACTGGTTACATAATAATTATCAAGAGCCTAGAGCTTCCTTATGGAGATAAAATTTGGTTAGTGTTTTTAATTGTTTATTTACAAAATGTATTTAGTGAGTCTGGTATAATAGGTTTGAGTTTTGCTATTGTTAGAAAGTTTCCTCTCTTGTTTATATTAAAAAAGACACTAGAGTTCTTAGAGAATACGGATTTAACCAGAATTTCCAAAATTTATAATTTCAAATAAGACTAGAAAAATGAAACTAAATCTTACTGCTCTAATTTTAACTCTTAATGAAGAAATGAACATTCAAGGTTGTATTGAGAGTGTAAAATCTATAGTTCAAGAGATCGTGGTGGTAGACTCTTTAAGTAAAGACAGAACGGTAGCAATTGCTCAAAGTCTAGGAGCTAGAGTTATTCAAAATAGATTTATTGGGTTTTCAGAACAAAGAAACTTTGCACTGAAACAAACTGGAATCTCCACGGAATGGGTCTTGGTTTTAGATGCCGATGAAAAAATCAGCCCTGAGTTAGCTTTAGAGATTAGATCTGTTTTAAATCACAATCTAAGTAAGAATGGCTTTAGAGTTAAACGTAGATTTATATGGAATGGGAAGTGGATTAAGAGAGGGTATTATCCCGTTTGGCTGTTACGATTAGCTCGAGTTAATCATGTTTATTGCGAGGATCGTAAGCTTAATGAGCATTTATTAGTTGATGAAGAAATAGGAGATTTAAACTGCGATCTCATTCATGAAGATAATAATGGTATTAATCATTGGCATATTAAGCATCTCAACTATGCGGAAATAGCAGCCAGAGAATTTTTAAAGAGAAAAGAGAAACTAAGCCTAGTTGATTTTAAGGCTAATAAAAAGAGATGGTTGAAATACAACCTTTGGGATCGGCTGCCACTTTTTGTGAGACCGTGGCTCTACTTTGTTTTTTGTTATTTTATTCGGGGGGGGTTTTTGGAGGGCTGGCAGGGGTTAAGCTACCATTTTCTTCACGGGCTATGGTTTCAACTTTTGATTAGCCATAAGATTTATGAATTACAAACTGACTTAAAGACTCAATTAAATAGCCACTGCGATTAGAGCTTTTCTCCTCTAAACCAGTCAACGGGAAAGGTTCTGGAGAAAACAGAGTCTGAATAGGAGATACTTACTACATATCTGAGCCCATCCCCTTGGGTTTTTAACGTGTCCAAAACTCCTAAAGTTAAAAGCAAAGGAAATCTTCTAAAGGGGGCTATTGAAGCTCCTAAGTGAAGATTGTGGTTCCAATTGGCGATAAGACTCACAGGTTCAATCACTCGTAAACTGATTGAGCTAAAGAGTCCAACGCCAGGCTCTAAGGATTTAAATTTCTCATCCGATTTAAATTGCCCGTCACCGATTCCTATATTAACAACGAGTAAACTAAAGGGTTTTCTAGGATCATATTCCAATTGAAAAGCTCTTGATAGTGCAATGTATTCGCTTGACCCTGTGTCAGCAGAGTTTTTAGGCCATTGCAAAAAGTCGATCTTACCGATAGCAATTGAAGTTCCATCTGGAAAAGTGTGACTTACTTTAGCGCTTAGTCCTTTGCCAGAATTAAAAATTTTTCTTACATTGAGAAATCCTAATATGACTTCAAAACCAAGCCATTTTATAGGATCTCCTAGCCCAAATCCAATCGCGGCATAGGCATCGGCAATTCTTCCAAATCGAGTTCTGTCATTAACACTAAAACCCCAGAAAACATCCCCCCATTGAGCTGAGTAGCCAGAGGGAGTCACGAGGGTTATACCAGGGATTACCCAAGGTCTTCGTTCAGTGTCAAAAAGGGCTAATCCTTTAAATCTTCGACTCAATCTTTCATATTCCCCTTTTGACATAGGAATGAGCCAGTTTTTTTTTAGGGTTTCGCGATATTTTCGGTTTCGTTCAGTATTATCTAGAACCTCTTCAGCGCTTGTTGTTGTAATGGCGGAATTGTTTTTTTGAGAGATAGGGGCCTTAGGCTGTGAAGTTGTTTTTTCGGCTAGAGCCAGATTCAAGTGAAAAATACTTGATATCCAAAATGATATAAGAATTGGAATCTGAATCATCAATTTAGTTTATCAGGTTTATTGTGAAATGGATGGCTGAAACTTCCTTTCTACGCTTTTTAAGTAGCTTAGTTCGTTACGAACGAATGAAATAAAAGGGGTGGGGTTGAGTAGAAGCTTAGGATCTTCTAAATAGATCTCCTTTGAGAGAGTGTTAAAATCGGCGATTGCAGTTGCTAGAGCCATACTTAAAGTCAAGTTTTTATCGGGTGTTAAGAGATTAGAACTCTCTTCTTTAGCAATCCCCAGAGCCGCATGTTCCGTAATGGGCCCTTTTTCCAAAACTTGGCAAAGTACACAGAGGCTAAGGAGCAGTTTTCCAGAGGTCGATTCTTCTTTGTAAGATTTTCCTTTCGAACAATAGGGTTTAACTCCAGCTACAAACCGAGAGATTCTTTGAAATTCCTTATCAGGATCTTTTAAAAAATAGACTGCTTTGATTACTTCTATGTTTAAGGGAACAGGTGAGGTGAAAGTTTTCTGTTCCGCAGGTACTGGAGGGAGAGCAATGATTCCCATTGGAATTACATTACAGCCATTACAACTTGGTGGAAGTGGAGGAGAGGGTTGTACGTTAGGGGTGACCGCTTCGCCAAAACATAAAAAATGACAGAACAGAAGTAATGCACCTGTGTGAAGAAAGCATTTTCTTAGTATAGAGGTCATATATTCTATTTTACTTCTTTTAACTTGCTCAAGAAAGGAAAGAAGATAGACTTAATTCTTTTAAGGTTACGAGAATTTACCACTTGATTTTAAAAGGGATAAAAAAGTGGCTACATTTTAGGCAGTTTTAATTGGTCAATTTCGGAAATAGATATTCCTCTTAGATCCTTCTCAGAGAGTTCGGGATTATGGGCTGGCCATTCAATATTGAGTTCAGGATCATTCCAGAGCAGAGTTAATTCGTTTTGTGGGTTATAAAAATCAGTCGACTTATAAGAGACCAGAGCTGATGAACTCATTACAAGAAAACCATGGGCAAATCCTTTGGGAATCCAAAGTTGGTGGTGATTCTCAGATGATAAACTAAATCCAACCCACTGTTTAAAATTAGGAGAGTTGGGGCGAATATCTACCGCAACATCAAAAATCTCGCCCGCTAAGACCGAAATTAACTTTCCCTGATCATTGGGATGTTGGAAATGGAGCCCTCTTAGAACTTTTTCTTTCGAAAATGAGATGTTGTCTTGAGCGAATTCCTTAGGAAGCCCTACTTCCTGATACCGGTTTCTGTGCCAGTGTTCAAAAAAGAATCCTCGAGAGTCGGTGAGAACTTTGGGCTTAATTAAGAGGACTTCTGGAATCGCTGTGTTAAAGATCTTCATGATATAATAATAAAATTAGACTTTCGATTTGGCCACTCTTTTGAAAAGGATTTTACCATGTGCGGAATTTCAGGGTTTTTTGGAAGCTTTGATTCTGAGTTACTGATACGCATGGGGGAGAGTCTTAGCCACCGTGGTCCAGATGGTCAAGGAGAGATAAGACTTTCATTTAAAGACCAATGGGTAGGACTCTCTCATCGAAGACTCTCTATTTTGGATTTAAGTGCGGCGGGTACACAACCCATGAGTTTTTCCCCTTCGGGGACGGCTATCGGTTCTCCAGATTCTGCGCTTTGGTTAACCTACAATGGAGAGATCTATAACTTTTTGGAACTTAAGAAAGAGCTAGAGAACAAAGGCCATGTTTTTAAGTCTCAAACAGATACTGAAGTTATTCTGCATTTATATGCAGAATATGGGATCGAAGCCTTTTCAAAGTTGAATGGAATCTTTGCACTGGCTCTCTACGATGGGAGAGAGACGGGACAGCGAGAAGGAATTAAAAAAGGGGATCTCCTTCTTTTTCGAGATGGAGTTGGGGTTAAACCACTCTACTATTGTCAGTCCTCCAAAGGATTTCTTTTTGCCTCTGAAATTAAGGCTTTACTCTGTTCCGATCAGGTTTCAAAAGAGCTTGATCTTCATTCTTTGAAGCAGTCTCTCTCCTATTTATACTCTCCAGCACCTAGAACCCCTTTTCAGGCAATTAAGAAGTTGGAGCCAGGAGAATGGTTACTTGTTAGAAACGGCATAATTCATTCGAAAAAGTATTTTTACGATATTCCTTATGGCGAAACTTTGGGAGAGACTTCCGAAGAAGAGATTACATTGGAATTAAGAGATCAGTTGAAAGAAGCTATAAAGAGGCAGCTTATTTCTGATGTGCCGGTGGGGGCCTTCCTTTCGGGGGGGCTTGATTCAACGAGTGTGGTCGCTCTAATGAAAGAGGCAGCCCCTTTAAAACCTTTCCATTGCTTTACTATCGGCCATGAGAATAAAGAAGGGGCTCAAAAAAATGATCTCTACTATGCCAAAGAGGTTGCTAAACAACTTAATTTTCCGTTATCGATTGTAGAAGTGACTCCATCCGATTTTAAATCGTTAGAGAAGGTCATTTTTCATCTAGATGAACCCCAAGCCGATCCCTCTGCAATAAATGCCATGTTAATTTCAAAAAAAGCTCGGGAACTAGGTATTAAAGTTCTTCTTTCAGGCTCCGGAGGAGACGATATCTTTTCAGGCTACTTCAGGCATAATGTGGTCGAGTTAGAAAAAATATGGAAGTGGGTTCCATTGCCTTTCAGAAAAGCATTAGCCTTTTCATCTCATCACTTGGCTAAATCCTCAGGAGGGGTGACGCTTCTTAGAAATGGCCGGTTAAGAAAAGTTGCGAAAGTCATGGAAAGCCTTCAATGGGATCTAGAACATCGTATTTCCAGTTGTTTTATGGCTACCTTTTCAGATTCTGTTGCGCCTATTCTCGGAGAAAGGTTTCAATCACAGGATTTGCAAAGAACTAATGAACTGGAACCCTTTATCCGTTCTTTAGGACGAATCAAGGGGGAGAAAAATCTTTTAAATCGAATTCTCTACTTAGAGACCAAACATTTTCTAGCCGATCACAATTTAAATTATGTAGATAAAATGAGTATGTCTCAAGGGGTTGAGGTGAGAGTTCCTTTAGTTGATAAACAACTAGTTAACTTTGTGGCTAAGATCCCACCCAAACTTAAGCGTAAAAACTTTGAAAATAAGTATATTTTCAAACAGGCTGTTAAACCCTATGTTCCTGAGTCTATTCTGAACCGTTCAAAACAGGGCTTTGGTTTGCCTATTCGTTATTGGTTAAATACAGAATTGGCCGAAACGGTTCGAGAAGCTCTCTCTGAATCAGTTTTAAAAAGAAGAGGGCTCTTTAACCCTAAAGAGGTTTTGCGTCTTATTGAGATGGATAGAACAAGACAGATCGATGCAACATTTCTAATCTTTTCTATCTTGAGTATTGAAATGTGGTGCCGTGAGTTTCTAGATAAAAGTTATTCAACTATCCAATCAAAAGAGCTTTGTGCTTCATTCCCATTGTAGTCTGCAACCCAGAGCTCTAAGTTGTGTTTCCCCGAGGTGAGGGGAAATACCTGACCTGGAATCTTTTTGAAGCCTAAGTCAATAATAGGTTTTCGACAATTGTAGTCTCCACAAGCAATTTTAGGAATGTAGAACTGGTTTACAAATTTTTCGTTATCAGACTCTCCAGGTAAAGTTTCAAATTTCCAGACGGTTATAGGGCTTTGGCCATCGATAGATATTTTAATTTCATTGGCGGGTACTATGAAAACACTGCTAAGAATGAGATCTTTGATTTCAGCTCCAATCGTATAGTTGTTCGCTGAAACAGAATTACCAGAAACAGCGCTCCCATTTTTAATCAAATAAAATCGAGATATTTCTGGCGCAGAGTTATCCGATAAGAGCTCTAAAAACTCAAAAGGATTTAAATAGGCCCTGTCTTTGCCCAAAATATTAAGATGGAGGTGGTGATATCTCTCTCCAAAAGTCACAATCGACCAATAATAAACTTCACCTAGTTTAGTTCCTACACTAATAGGGGTTTTGTTTTTATAGGCATCAAAAATAGATTGGGGAATCGATTCTCTTTCAATGTGATGGTATTGCCAGATGAAACCTTGCTCATCAAGAATTGCAACCTCCCAGTAGGCATCGCTTCCTGGCATATAGTTTTCGATATTGATCACTTGTCCACCTGCGGAAGAAATAACATCACTCCCCGCGTCGGCTCGAATGTCTAAGCCATGATGAAAATAGGCTTCACTTAGCCCCCCATAGCGTTGATAGCTAGCCATTGTGTGACCAATTGATTTAATATTTACAGGCCAAGGATCACGAGTTCTGCCTCTTGATTGTTTAAGTTTATTTAAGTCGCCCGAGGCTAAATTGAGATAGTAAGGGTGATAGTCTCTTTCAATCTCCTCGTGAATTGTGTGCAATGAATTAGCTAGAGCCAGAACTGGTAGAGAGAGTGAAAGAATAGTGAGTTTAATTAAGAGAGTCATAAGGCTCCTTTATAAAGGTTTTATATGGGGTAACTGGTTAATGCTATATAGCTTCTGGATAAGGCAAATCTCCTGCTTGGAGTAATGATTCCTGATAATCTAAAAGTTGTTTTAACCCCTCAATAAGAGGCTTACAGGTATAAGAGTCTAATAAAACCTGTGATTTAAAGAAGAGTTCTTTAGGTTGTTGAACAGTGAGAGAATGATTGGGTTGAGTTATTATTGGATCTCGATGGGTGAGTCTTCGAAGTTGATGTAAAAGAGTTGAGATTGAAACGGGATCTTCAGAGGCAAAAATCTTTAGTATTAAATTCTTATCTGGTAAAGCGAGTGGAATATTTTTTAGAGCTCGAAGTATAAGTTCAGCACAGTCCTCAGCGAAAATATAGTCTCTGACCGTATCCAGAGGAACGAAAATATTCAGCGGAGATCTAAGAAGGACACTTCGGCATAGTTGTGACAAAAGCCCTTGAGGTTTTGAAAGTTTTTGACCAGGGCCATATAGATTTGAAATGCGTCCAATTAAGACTTGAAATTGAGGATAGGCGAGGGCTAGTTTTATTAATGTCTCTTCTTGTTTTAATTTCTGTTTTCCATATTCTGAAATCGGACAGGTTGGAGTTTCCTCTGTAATCGGAAAGGTCTGGGCTCCGCCCCACACCCCCCCAGCTGAACTCGCAAGAAAAAAACGCCCTCTATTTAGCTTTTCAGAAAAGGATTTTTGAAGTTCGTTAATAAAGAATCTAAAATATTGGGTTTCCATTTCTAAGGCAGAATCTGAAGAGCCAATGACTCCGGCCCCAGCAGCCCAAATGATGACCCAACTTTCAAAATTTAAAGCTTTTATTTGAAAAAACTGAATCTGTTCGCGAATCTGTTTTTTTAAAATATCTGGCTCGTTCCAAGTAAATGGACGGCAAAGGCTCCATAGATTAAATTCGGATTGATGAAAATTAAGGCGACTTAGTAAAGATGAACCTAGGAGTCCTCCTTTACCTATAACCCAGAGTAAATTGCGACAGTCTTTTCTCATTGGAATTTGGTAGAATGATTTTACCATGGACACCTCTATTAATGAAAATGAAGTTGTAAAAGCTCAAGGCATTACCTTTCGATATGGTGACGCACCACAGCCGGTGATTGATCTGTTGGATCTTTCTTTGAAACGTTCCGAGGTTTTGTTTCTGATAGGCCTTAGTGGAATGGGGAAAACGACACTTCTTAAAATTTTAGCTGGGCTTTATTCTCCTCAGACAGGGGATGTTTTTATTCAAGGAGCTCCGCTTGCAATGTTAAACTCAAAAGATCGACGCATGATCTTGAGACGAGTTTCAATGACATTTCAACGAAGCGGACTTTTTGATTCCCTTACTGTTTTGGAAAATCTTTTATTTCCTTTAAAGGAGTTAACTTTGTTTTCTCCTGAGCAGTCTCTAAAGGTAGCTCAGAAAATACTAAGCCAAGTAGAATTAAGAGGGAGTGAATCTAAATTTCCATTTGAAATGAGTGGTGGAATGCAGAAACGGCTTGGAATTGCTAGAGCTTTGGTACTAGAACCTGAGGTGGTTTTTTATGATGATCCTACAGCAGGTTTAGATCCGATCACCTCAAAGCATATTGTGGAACTCATTTTAAAAGTTCATAAGGAAAAAGAGACAGCTACACTTATAGCGACAAGTGAACTCGATTTAGCACTTGGTGTTTCCAGGAAGAATTTAGCAAGAATAGCATTTTTACATGAGGGTAGAATACTTCAGATAGGAACAGCTGAAGAAATTTTAGATTCAAATAATCCTGTTGTTTTTCAATTTGTTCGTGGGCTTCTTAAGGGGCCTCTTACCCGCTTGGAGTCAGAATGATAGTGATTGAAAAACTTTCCAAATCTTTCACGAATCTAAAGGTTTTAAATGAGATTTCATTCTCGGTTCCGTCTGGGGAGTGTTTGTTTGTTTTGGGAAAATCCGGAGTGGGAAAATCGGTGCTATTGAAGCATATAGTGGGGCTAGAGACGCCAGATTCCGGAAGTGTGATTGTGGGGAATAAAAAAGTTGATGTTTCAGATATAGTCATTCTGTCTCAAATTCGAAAACAGTGTGGTCTTGTTTTTCAGTTCCCAGCACTTCTAGATTCTGTAACTGTATTTGAAAATATTTCCTTTGGATTAAGGGCTAGGGGACTTTTGAAAAACTCCAAAGAGATTGAAATTCGAGTTAAAGAGAAATTATCTTTAGTAGGATTAGATGAATCTATAGTTGAAAAATATCCTAGTCAGTTAAGTTACGGGACTCAAAAGAGGGTTAGCATCGCCAGAACCCTTGCTGTAGAACCTGAATATCTTCTATTCGATGAACCCACAACAGGAATGGATCCCATAGCTACCACAGGACTTAATCAACTTATTAAAAAACTCACAGCTCAACTAAAGATCACAACAGTTGTAGTGTCGCATGATATTAAGAGTGCTCTAGCTGTTGCGGATAGAATTATTTTGCTTGAAAATGGAAAAATTGTTTTTGATGGCACACCTGAGAAATTTAAAAGTACAACAGTTAAATTGGCTCAGGAATTTCAGATGGGATTTTAATATGGAAGCTAGCCGAAAACTTGTTAGAACTTTTGGGGGAATGATTCTCTTTTCCTTAGAGTGTCTTGTTTTAACCTTCCAAAACAAGACAAAATGGAATCAGGTGGTTGAACAGATTTTTCAGGTGGGGGTTAGATCCCTGGGAATGACTATCACTGCCGGGCTTTTTGTGGGGGCTATTATGGCTATTCAAATCGATCTTCAGCTTAAGGATTTTGGAGCTGAGGCTTTTTTAGGGGGGCTTTCCACTTCTGCGACTCTTCGTAATGTAGGGCCTGTTCTTATTGCCTTTCTTCTCTCAGGAAAAGTAGGGGCCTATACCTCAGCTGAACTCGCGACTATGGGGGTGACAGAGCAGTTAAATGCCATTCGGCTATTAGGTGCAAATCCTATAGAGTACATTATTCTTCCTAGAATTTGGGCCGTCGTAATCTCAAGCTTTCTGCTTTTAATAGTGGGCTTGATGATGACTATTTTCGGAGGGGTCATGTTTGCCGAAATTATTGGGGTGAATGCTTTAAACTATATTTATAATATTCCATCTATTGTGACAGGTTGGAGTATTGCTCTCAGTGTAGTTAAAAGCTTTCTGTTTGGAGTCTTAATTGCGGTTGTTTCCTGCTACAAGGGATATTATGCCCGAGGGGGATCGGTAGGGGTGGGGGCCGCAGTCCAGAGCTGTTCTGTAACCAATTTAATGCTTATTATTCTTTTTGATTTTTTACTTTCAATGGCATCTAGTACTCTTCAAGATCTTTTTAATGTGGGGTATCTTTGAAAATAAAAATCCCAAAATTAAAATTACCTTACCGATTTAGGAGAGCTGAAACTCTTCAACAGATGTATCTTTTAGGGGTTCAAAGTGTTCCCATTATTTTTGTTTCATTGGGATTTGTCGGACTCATGATGATTCTTGAACTAGCATTTCACATGCGACTGGTCTTAAAGCATGATGCTTTGGTTCCTGCGTTTTCTGCTGTACTTATGGTGAGAGAGTTGGGACCAGTCATTACCTGTCTGCTTTTAACGTCGAGAATAGGTGCTGGAATAGCTGCAGAGATTGGAAGTATGAAAGTTACAGAACAATTAGATGCCTTGAAAATGCTTTCGATCGATTTTATTGATTACTTGGTTATTCCAAGATGGATTGGCGCTGTATTTTCAGCCTGCACTTTGACAGTTCTCTCAATTGCGGTCGCTCTTTTTGGAGGGGCTTTTTTAGCAACACAAAAATTGGGCACTAGCCCTGGGGAATATCTCAATACAGTTTTCTTTTTTGTGAAATTTTCGGATGTGGTGCGATGCCTTATTAAAGCGGCGATCTTTGGAACTTTAATTCCTTTCATTGCGGCATATCAAGGATTTACCTGTGGAACAGGCAGTGCTGCGGTGGGTGAGGCTGCGACACAAGCGGTCGTAAGGACCAGTTTATCCATCATTATTGCCGATTTTATTTTAACCTATTTATTCTACGCGATATAATTATTTAAAGGCCTGTTTCGGCTTAAAAATTCCCTAATAACTTAAGAACAACAAGATAAACATCTAAGAAAGTCGCTATCCTTATGCCAACAAATGCTAAAGGTTTGCACAAAGAATTTTGGGTCGGAGCTTTATTTCTCACTGTCGTCCTGTTGCTAGTTATTTTTGGTTGGCTCATGGGGGTTATTGGGCCGCTTCAAAGCCATTCAAGGCTTTTTATTCTTTATAATTTTGCGGGGGGTATTGAGGTGGGTTCGCCGGTGCGAGTATCCGGTGTAAAGGTGGGAAAGGTTTCTAAAATTGAATTTCTTCCCGAGTCGACAAACCCCAAGGCCTCTCAACAGGAGAGCACAAGTTTAAAACTTACTGTTGATATTTCAACTAAAGCAGTTTCCTCCGTTAGAGAAGACTCTCGTTTCTATGTGAATATGGCAGGTATTATCGGTGAGAAATATATCGAGATTAGTCCAGGAACTGTTTTAGCCCCTGTTCTCGCTAATGGAGCTACCATACGAGGTGTGGATCCACCAAGAGTCGATCAGTTGTTATCTCAGGGGTATGGGGTCTTTGGACGTATTATGGATTTTATGGATGAAAACGAAAAGACACTCACCGAATTTTTACAGGGCATGCAAGAGCTGATTACGGATGCGAATAAGCTCTTAAAGGGGAAAGAGCGGCATAAACTAATTATGTTAATAGATAATCTAAATGCAGTCACAAGTGATGTTCACGAGTTATCTACAAAAATGAAGAATCCAGAGACAGGAAAGTTTTATGATCAGATTTTTGATCTCGTAGATAGAGCCCATTCTATTGATAAACCCGTTATTAAACAGTTCTTACAGGAAGAGGGCATTCGGGCCCGTATTTTTTAAGATTTAAGTTGAGAGGATTCTAGGGACTTTATGTTTTTGCGATTCTTTAAAACTGCGATTTTTTTATCTCTATTTTTCATTTCAGCTCTTTTTGCCACTGCGGGGGGATTAGAGGAGCTTAAGTTAAAAAAACGCATTGGGCTTGGAGTTGTGGCTGGCGGTCCCTTTTCAGTATTAGGCTTGGAGATTGATATCAATGTGACTGAAGAGATTTCAGTAAGTGGAGGACTGGGAACAGGACTCGATTACTCCACATTTACGATTAAAGGAAAATACTTTCTTCTAGGAGAGAAATTTAGCCCTTATATAGGTGCCGGACTAGCTAGATGGTGGACAGATGGAACTTCGGAAACCAATATTGGTCCTAGTATTTTGAAAAATAAATTTCTCTCAGATTCTAATTATATTAATGGGTTTAATATTTGGCTCCTTTATCCAGCTTTGGGCGTGCAATATATTCATCCCTCTGGGGTTTCATTCTATGCGGAGATTCAAGCTCTATTTAAATTGCCGACGTTCGCCAATGGAACCTATGCGGGCTTAGGTGCTTTAGTTTATCTTTAGATAGTAAATGTGAAAAACCTTATTCAAAAATTTAAGCCTGGAGCACGATCGTTAAAAACGCAGCTTGCGATCTACTTTATTCCAGTAGCACTTTTACCTGCCATCGTTGTAAGTTTTTATGCCACCAATGCACTTGAACAGAGTAATCAGGAGACACTCATCCGAAGGGCCTATTCGGAGAGGGATGCCATTGTTTCTGAAATTAATTCTAAGGAAAAAGAGTTTTTAGAACAGGCTAGAGTTCACGCTAAAACTGGAAAGCTCTTTTCAGCTGTTATTCAAAATGATCTGCTTCAAATAAATCAGGTATTAAATAATTTTCGACCTGGAGTTCGAGCTCGACTTTTTAATCAGGAGGGCAAATTCTGGACCAAACGGAATCGGGATATTGTGGATCCTCAGATTCCTTATATCTCTAAAGAGGGGTTGAGAAGAGTTCGAGCTTTTTCGGAAACGGTAGATAGATATGTTTCCTATGAGGATAAAGGGCTTATTACTGTGGTTAGAATTCTCTTGAAGGACAAGGATCGAGTTTATGGAATTCTTGAAGAGGAAATTATTTTTGGAACTACCGAGTTTAGTGATTTTAAAAACAAAAGAGAGTGTGATGTTTTATTTTTAACTCGTAATTTTGTTACAATGGCGGGAAGCTTTGCTCTGTCAAAAGAGGATCTTGGTGGGGTGACTAAGAAAATATTTCGAATTCCTGAAGAGGGGGGATGGTCTGGTTCTAAGGAGCCTACCTATTTACGTTTTGGAGATGGCCGTTATGCAGTTTTTCTCTATGACATGCCGGGAGTGTTTGGCCGAGTTAAACACTGGGGTTACGTGGGGGTTTTCTTGTCAATGAACTCGGTGGACTCAATTACCTCAAGACTTAAGACAAATTTAATCTATGTCACACTCTTTATTGTTTTAGCCTTTGCAATCTGGATTTTTATTTTTTCAAATAGGATAGTACAGCCGGTAGAAAAGCTGGTCTTAGCCATGAAACGTATTAAGAGCGGTAGAGTTGAAGAGATTCCAACTCTAGAATCACCCTATGAGATTCAGTACCTTATTCATGCTTTTAATGACATGGGCAGAAATGTAGTTTCTGTTAAAAAGGCGCTAGAGCAAAAGGTAGAGGAGCTTCGTAGTGCAAACCAAGAGATTACAAATGCACAAACACAGTTAGTGCACTCAGCAAAGATGGTCTCTTTAGGGCAGATTGTAGCCGGTGTGGCCCATGAACTTAATAATCCGATAGGTTCTATTCATAGCAATATGCAATCATTGGACTCCTATATCCTAAAGATTCGAACGCTCGTTGAGGAGTATCATGGTTTAAGAGATAAACTCAGTGATGAAGAGAAAAAGGAGTGGATAAGTCTCGAGAAAGAGCTCGATATTGAGTTTATTTTAAATGACATTGGAGATTTAACTAAAAGCTGTATTGAAGGGGCAAGAAGAACCCGAGATATTGTTTCAGGGCTTAGAACCTTCTCTAGAATGGATACGGGCAGTTTTAGAATGGAAAATATTCATGAAGGATTATTAAGTACATTGAAACTTCTTGAGCCTGAGTTTAAAAACCGAATTCATGTTCATAAAGAGCTGGAGCAGATTCCTGAGGTCGAGTGCAATTTGCAACAGCTTAATCAAGTGTTTATGAATTTGCTTTCAAATGCAGCTCATGCCATTAACGCAAAAGGCGATGTTTGGATTCGTACTCGAAAAGAGAATGAGAGAGTCCTTATTGAAATCGAAGATTCTGGAGCTGGAATTCCTAAGGAGAATTTAAGTAAGATTTTTGATCCCTTTTTCACAACGAAAAAAGTAGGAGAGGGGACAGGTTTAGGCCTTAGTATTGCTTACGGCCTTGTACAAAAACATCAGGGGCAGATCTCGGTTTTTAGTACTTTAGGTCGTGGGAGCAAGTTTGTTCTCACATTACCTATCCACCAGTCAGTAGCTAAAGCGAGTTAGTCTATTCAAATATTTACAGCTGCATCCAAAGGTTAGCTGTCTTCCAATCTACTTCTGGAAAAAAGAGATCTCTTAATCCATGAATTAATTTTAACGTTTTAAACCCATCCCAACTTTCATGAATGTGTTTTAAAATCGCTTCTGGAGAGCTTCGTTGAGCCTTGGCTGTTTCAAGGATCTTAAAAAAACTAAGAGAGTCAAGTAGCTCTTCAAATTGATTAAGATCGGAAATCTCAAGACTACCTAAAATCTCTTTTGTGAGTTTTTTTGTGTTGGGATTTTTTTGAGGCTCCTGGCTCCAGGTTTTTAATGCCTCGTTAATGTTTTTTATCACTTCAAAACTTTTCGGATGATAAAAGGTTACGGGCCTCTCACTTTCCATTTTTTGCCAGACCTTTTCAGTTCCTACACCTGTCCCAAAGGGAACTCGGTCACTTTTTCTACCAATAAGTCTTACGAGTCCCTCAGTTGCTTGATGAATTTGTCCGATTTTTACAGCTTTATTTAAGAAGTAAAAATCCTCAGCTGCATTTCGTTTCGGAAAACCTCTTACTTTAGCGTAGCATTCTGGTCTTACTGCAATCGTACTTCCTAAAGATTCATGTGCATAAGGAGAATTGGCATACTTAAGGCCTGCGACATAATAACGTAGCGAATATTCATAGAGTCTTAGGGCCTCCATCTGTTCGTAATTACCTACATGGGTGTAAGGATGGAGAAGAACATCGGCATCTGTTGTTTGCTCAATCTTAAAATAGTCGTTGTCCACAACCGCATCTCCATCGGTAGTGTGGATATACTTACAACTTAAAACAGGTGTCGTGGTGAGGGCTAGAGCCAGATCACAACCTAGTTTTCTTGCTTTTCCTACCCCCTCTTTAGATGAGAAGAGATTCGGCTCATCATTATGATTAAGAAGAATGAGATCAACTTGAGATGAAAGCTCATAAAGGGTCATCAGCGGAAAATCGTGGAAGAGGGTGCTTTTAAAAGACTTAAAGAAATTAAGAGTGGTTTCATTTTCCTCTTTTACCCAGTCTCTAGAAAGTTCGTGGCGATTAATGACTGTGATAAGAAGAGTTTTGTTTTTTATTACTTCTGAAGCCTTAAGCAAAGAAATAAGGCCTTGATCCAACCAGAGAGAAACCTCTCCATAGATCGGAATAACTACACAGTGGCCATATCTTTTTTCTTTGTTAGGGAAAAAGGTGGGCCTAAAAAGACCCTTAGGGACTTCAGGTTCTGCGTATTGGTCTAAATATTTTATTAGGGCTCTCAACTTGAATCCCTTTAGTGAAGTGCTGAACGATAAGGAACAGAGATAATAGCTTGGGCTTCAATCTCTAACCATTCATTAAGTCTTTTTTCGATGAGTTCTTTCGAAAAATAGAGGGAGGATAATTTCACAAAAAGCCCTTTATGGGCCTCCTCAGCACGAGCCAATCTTCGATAAAAGTTTTTAAGATCCCCTTCGGGAAGTTTATCAGCTACAAGGTGCAGTCTTTCACAGCCGCGAGCTTCAATGACTGAAGAGACCAAAAGTCTATCTAAAAATCTTTCATCCCGTCCAAATCGAACCTGTTTCATTATCTGTCCCACATAGATATCCTCTTTATCAGGGGGAAGAATCAGGTTTTTTTGAGAGATCAATCGATAGACCTGGTGAAAGTGTTCTAGCTCTTCTCTGGCAAAGGAGATCATGGGCTCGATGATTTCCGGTCGGTCAGGATATCTTACTACAAAAGACATCCCTACTGCTGATGCCTTTCTTTCACACGAGGCATGATCTAGCAAAAAAGCATCAAAGTCTTTAAGGGCAGTTTCAGCCCACTGCGGTGGGGTCTGGATTTTAAGTTGAAACTCTGAGTTTAGGGCCAACATGAAGTGGTGCTATTCAGTTCACTTGTTAAAGTCAATCTTAGCGTTTTATTCTTGAGCAAAGCTCAGAGTTTGTTTTACCATAAAGGGCATGAAACTTAGATCTCTCAAGTCTCAAGGGTTTACTCTCATTGAACTCATTATGGTTGTAGGTCTTCTTGTTATTTTAGCGGCTATCGCTATTCCTAATTTTATCGATTTTAGAAAAGAGGCTAAGAATTCGAGTACTCAGGCCGCATTAGGAGTTTTACGTTCGGCTGTGGTTATTGCGGCCGCTTCGATTCAATTGAAAGAGGATCCTAGTAACCCCACCCCTAAATTTCCCACCTTTGAAGAGATGCAGAAAAACTCCTTTTTAGATGCTCATCCTGTTTTAAAGGGAAACAAAATTATTGAAGGAGCTAACGGTGTTCCAAAGAACCCTTGGACCCAAGCGACTTTACCTACTATCCATTTTAATAAGATTTTAAATTGTCCAGCCCCCAAAGGTTCGACTCATCCGATCGAGACTCATCAGGGGTGGTGTTACTTAGAATCCACCGGAGAAATTTGGGCAAACTCTTACCTCAATGGCGATACCCCTGCTGAAAATAATTTCTAAATAGTTTTTGCCGGATGAAACCCGACAGAAACTAAATAGAGTTCAGTTTCCTGTGTTTTCTGCTCCCTTTTTAGACTCTGTTTTTTCTTTTTTCCCACAACCTCTTCTGGCCCCGAGTTGCAAACACTCTTACTTTTTAAACCTAAAAAGGAGAGATGATGAAACCTTGCTATAAACTTAAAGTGGAAGAGATTGTTCGTTTGATTGAGGCTCAAGATCTTAAGAAGTACTGGGTCGCCGAGGTGGCAGGAGTTCATAAGACTACCTTAAGAAGATGGCTCAAAGGCTCAATTCAAAAGGTAAAGGAGCCCCATCTTCACAGCCTCGCCAGAGTTCTAACGACCGAAGCCACCCAAATTGGCGAATTTGTCTCTTAAAGTGAGTAGGCTGCATCCTTAATGGGTGCAGCCAACATGCTGAATTAATTAATAAATAAAGGAATACGAAAGCGAAACTCCAGCATTGACACCCTGTGATGATTTTGGGTATATAGGGGGTTCTTATTTTTCAAAGGAGTCCTATGAAGTTTTCCAATCTGTTCAGTGCTCTTGTGGTGGTGGTTTTGGGTGTAAGCTCTCTAAAGGCCGATATAACCAGCCCCCCTGTCCTGTCGGGGGATTTTATAAAGGAAAACAAAGTTTTAAAAGGGAGCTGGTCGGGAGGAAAAAACTTTACTCCTAGAGCCTGTTCTCGAGGCTTTTATATAGGCCGCGCTAAAGTTAAGGGGCTATTTGAAAATGTGAAGATGGAGCTTTTAGATGAAAACGTCATGGATGTTTATGCTTCAATCGTGGATGTTTACGCTAGAGTGGAAGGGGAATACCTGGGAGATTACTCTGCCTGTCAGAATGTCTCAGGATGGTTAGGTGTTTTAGCGGATAGAATTGAGGTTCAAGCAAAAGTTACCATTCCGGACAGCTCCGATAAGGTTAAAATTAAGGTCTCTTTAGTTAAATTGGGCCACCTGCACTTTGGAAATTATGTGCCTAAATGGTTTGAAAACTTAGCGACCGACTCTTTGAATCAAGCTTTGGTGCAGATATGGAAAACCTGCTTAGGTGAATGGCTTAATCAGCGTTTTTCAGATTACTTCAATGGCTTGCATGGTAAAAGAGGGATATAATTTTCCCTTATGGAAGATTATAACCTTCTTCGGTTTATCCATTTCGCCTCTCGAACTACAAAAATTAAATTAGGGATAGTGTTCCTTACTGGCACCTTCATTGTGACGGGAACCCTATTTACGTTGTCTACCCTTTGGAAAATTTATAAAGGATCTGTTCCTGTTCACGAAGAGACTCTAAGAGAGCCTGCAGCTATTTTTCATGAAGAGGCATTGAAGACCTATGAAATCAAAGGGATTAGTGTGGGGTTCATGGACAGAAAAGATAGTCGTATGGCTTACTCTCAATTTACTTTGGTTTTTAATTGTGCTGATGAACCCTGCAAGAAAAATTTATTGCTCAATCACGCTAAAGTTCTAGACACCATTTTTGAGGTGAGCAGTAATTTTTACGTCGAAGATTTTGTTCATCCTGAGGCAAATAAGGGGTTCTCAAAATTAAAATCCAAACTTACTGAGGATCTTCAAAAGAAATTTGCCGATCTCGCCCCTAAAGGGGTTGTGATCCAAGATTGGTTTATGAATTGAGCCAAAATTGTCACTTGTGATAGTTCATTGAACACCTTTTAAACTCCATTTCAGCGGTAGTTACGCACCCCATAGCCATTTGGCATCCTATTGCATATGACTAACTCTAGGGCTCTATCCCTTTTATAAGGGTGAGCTTAGCTAAGAGTGGAACGTAGGTTACAGTGGAGAACCTTTATTATGGTGCGTATTTTCTTAGCAGCTTTTGTGTTCCTGTTTTTTGTAGGCTGCGGAAAAAATGATATTGGAACTATGGGAAGAGGGCCTGGTTATTCGTCGGGACCTATCACCCAGGCCCCCTATTATCCTCAGCAACCGAACTATCCTCCTCCGTCAGGTCCGTATAATCCTCCTCCTGTTTTTAATCCGCAACTTCCAGTAGGAATGCCCCAGCAGTTTTATCCATGGATTCCGATGTACAATTTTTTTCTGCAACAACCTCGGATCAGTTACCAATGGACAAATATTTGGTCGAGTTGGCAAATCTATGCAAACAGAACGGGTTGTGGAACCTACAATTTTCCAGTTTTCTGGAACACCTATTTCCCTACTTACTGGAATTACGGTCCTTATGTTCCGTTTTATCAGTCCATGTGCACTAACTTCTATTCGTGGATGGGGGCAGACGTAGTTTTACCTTCTACGGCAAATTCCAGCTATTTCTGGATGAACTACTCCGGGGCTCCTCTTTATGATTACAATGATGGTGGATGGAGTTGGTGATACTTTGGTATTTTATCCTGGAACGCTGAGTCGCGCCTTTGTAATAGAACTCCAAATTTCCGGGTTCTTTCTAAATAACGGCTAGAGGACTAGTCGTCACTCGAGGGCTTTGCATAGTTTGTAAAGATGACGAGCGAGTTTGTCCGTGATTTCACTCAATTCAGGGTTATGAATCTCAAGTAATTGAAGAGCTGCTATACTTTCACGAAAACTGCCAAGAGCAATACGGTAGAATCTTGCTCTGTCTTTAGGACTGGGTTTAGCCGAACCCTCTGCGAGATTCAAAGCCACACTTGAAGCTGCTCGTTGTAATTGCCCCTTCAGATGACAAGGCACTTTAAATTTCGAAACCAAGCGATAAAATTGAACGGCTAATTCGTAAGTTCTAAAATTATTAGTTCTAAAATTATTCATTTTTTCCCCTTTAAAAAATTAGTTTTCACCAAGGGCGGAAACTAATTTTTTAAAGGGAAAAAAATGAATCTTCGATGTTACGAATTAGTCGTTCAATTTTATCGCTTGTTGCGAATTAAGAAAATCCCAGGACCGTTAAAGGGTCAATTACAACGAGCAGCTTCAAGTGTGGCTTTGAACTTGGCTGAAGGTTGGGGGGCACTCCTGCAGATAGGCAAAGGTTCTTCCAATCGCTTTTGGAAGTCACAGAGAGATACAGGCCATTATTCAACTTGAACCTGATGAATTTAACAAAAAGGAACGAGATACTTTGACCCTTTAGCTGCTAGCGTCTTCAAACTCTGCGCAATTGCCGGGTGCCTTGACCGCAACCCGGTGTGCCAGTTGCCGCAATGCCGAAATCAGCTATCAGCTAGGCGGGGATATATAAATAAAAAAAAATAGCGAAATTTCCGTCAAATCTATGACACTTCTTTTGCGGGTCTGACACCTCTTTCGATATTCTTCCCTTTATTTTGTGTTTTGCTCATGGCACTTCCGTTGCACTGGAGTGCCATGTCACTAAAAAATTGAGGGGGATCGTATGGCCGAAGCTTCTACCGACAAAAAAGCACCCGAATCAAAAAAAGGTGAAGAGAAAGCTAAAGAGAATCAAAAAGAAAAGCCAAAGCCAAAACTGGCAGTAGCTCCTGAAGGAGCGGCTAATGCTGGGACTAAACCGAAAAGAGATATTTTAAATATTTCGATTCTGGTTGTTTCAGTTCTTAATATCGCGATGCTTGTCACTCTAGGGCTCTTCGTCAATAAAATGTCATCAAAAATAAAAGAGGTTCAAGAGAAAACCACAACCTTAATTGAAGTGGTTAACTCTGAAGAAAAAGAGCGAGAAGAGGCCAGACAGAAAAAGAAAAGTCTAGAAGCCAAATTATTGGGTAAAGAGTTAGTGGCTCCTCCACAGGGGACTCTTTATCCCTTGGACAGTTTTCTTGTAAATATTTCAAGCGATCAAGGTTCTAAGTTTTTACAAACTCAGTTAGAGCTGGAACTTAGTGATCCCTCTCTTGAAGAAGAGGTGACTAAGAAAAGAGCGGCCTTAAGAGATGCCATTATCGTGCTTTTATCGAGTAAAAGTTACAAAGAACTTAAAGAAGCTAATGGCATCAAATCTTTGAGAGTTGAAGTTCAAAAGACTTTAAATGGACTTTTAACAACTGGAATAATTAAGGAAGTTTTCTTTACTCAATTTCACTTCAATTAAGGTAAGAAATCTATGGCTGAAGTTTTATCTCAAAATGAAATAGATGCTCTTCTAACTGCCGTTTCTGACGGTAATGTGAAAGCCACCCCTCCAATTCCTAAAGCAACTCCAGAAATAGATTCGACAAAGTATCCTTTATATGATCTCACCTCTCAAGAGAAGATTACTAAGGGGAAACTGGTCGCACTTAAGGGGATCCATGAGCGCTTTGTCACATTACTTAGAATGAGCATGGCTCATAGCTTTAAAAAGAATATTTCGATAAAAATTAATCACACAGAATTTGTAAAATTCCGTGAATATCTAGCCACGTTAACTCGTCCAGTGAATTTGACTTTGTTTGAGTGTGAAGAGCTAAAGGGAACTATGATAATAACCTCTAGAAGCTCTTTCACCTATTCCTTGGTGGATGCTTACTACGGAGGCTCAGATCGTCCATATATAAAATCCACTGATGCCGAAAGTTTTACTCTTATCGAAAATGAGGTGATTAAAAAGTTTATGCAAATGGCTCAAAAGGATTTAGAGCAGGCATGGAATTTAAATTATCCGATGAAGTTAAATTATCAACGAGCTGAAAGTAATGGTGTTTTTATTGGAACTATTCAACCCAATGATCTAGTGGCTGTTGTGAATTGTGAAGTGGAAATAGAAAATCTCACAGGATCTGTAGATCTCGTAGTTCAATTGCATCCCCTGGATAGCATCGCACATGCTCTGAGTGTCAATATTACAGGCCAGATTCCAGGTGAAAAGGAATCCTGGAAGCAGCACTGGTTAAAAGAGCTAATGGATATGGATTTTGAAATTCGGGGCGTATTGGGTCAAACAGAAAAGTCTCTTAAAGAGATTCGTCAGATGAAAGTGGGAGATGTTTTAGTCTTAGGACAAGACGCAGCCTCTTCGATCCCCTTACTTATTCAGGATGTGGCGAAGTTTAAGGGAATGATCGGAGTTTTTCGCGGTAACAATGCAGTTAGATTAACAAAGGATTTATCCAAAGAAAAAGAGGAGTCGAAAGATGGCAAATGAAGGCGCAAAAACACAAGGTGAGCAAAATATAAACCCTGAAGAAACTGTGGCTCAGCCAGAATTAAAGCTCCACGTTAATCCCAGTGCCAATGAGAGTGAGAACTCGCTGGATTTAATTCTAGATATTCCTCTTAAAGTTAGCGTGGAACTTGGAAGAACTAAGATTTTAGTTCAAGATCTTTTGAAACTTCATAAAGGGAGTGTCATTGAACTTACGAAATTAGCGGGCGATCCCTTGGAGATTCTAGTGAACGACAAGGTGGTCGCAAAGGGTGAGGTTATCGTCATTAATGAGAAGTTTGGTATCCGACTTACCGATATCGTGAGTCATGCACAGAGAATTAGACAATTAGGAGAATCGAAGTGAAATATCTAACTCTAATCCTTCTGGTAAGTGCTACCATTTTTGGATTTGAAATATCCTCAGTGAAAGTTGGTGGCGATAATCAGGCTGTAATTGAGTTTGTAGGAATCGGAGTCAAAAGCTCTGCTCCTACTTATAAAGTCTCAGGTAATATAGTTGAACTAAATTTCGCTAATACGACTTTAGCCCAGGTTCATCAAGGTAAGTTAGATGTAAGCTCTCCTCATGCCTTAGTTCACAGAGTGAGTCTCTTTGAGTCAGCCGCTAAGCAGGTAAGAGCCATGGTGGTGCTTAACGGCTCCCTTGAAGGATTGAAAAATCGTTTAGCTACCTCTGAGAGTTCTCAGGGGGTTGTTCTTAAAGTGGATTATCCTAGAGTTGGAAACTCAACCCTGGATCTTTTAAAAGAAGAACAGCTTCCGCTTCAAGATGTAAGCAAAGAATCCAAAAAGGAATCTAAAGGCTTTCAATGGGTGCAGATTGTTCTCTTTTTAATTGTAGTGCTGGGAGCGGGTGTTTCAACTTTTTTTATCGTTCGATTCGCTAAGGCGAAGGGCACCTGGGGAGGGAGCCGTAAATATTTAATTGAGCAACTAAGCTATGTTCCTGTAGGAGGAACTAAAAGTGGTGTGGCTTTGGTTAAAGTGGGGAGTGACTTTGTTTTGTTAGGAGTGACTCAGAATCAGGTTACATTTCTATCAAATCTTCCCAAACTTTCAGAGCAATACGAAGAAGAAAACAGTTTTGAGAAAAACGCTTTTAATGAAGCTGTTAAGGAGCAGATTCGAGGAAATACATTTACTGTATGAATATTTCATTCACCCTATTCAAATTCTTTATGTCGGTAGCTCATTCAGCCCCCAAATCTGAAGGAGGGCTGTTACCGCCACTTCAACTGTCCATGGGATCAGCCAATAACCCGGAGCAGGTCGCGGTTGTTCTAAAAATCGTAGCAATGCTTACGATTCTCTCTCTGGCCCCTTCATTGCTCATCATGATGACCTCTTTTGTGAGGATCGTGATTGTATTATCTTTTTTAAGACAGGCGATCGGAACTCAGGTTCTTCCTCCTAATCAGCTCATTATCGGTCTCGCTCTATTTTTGACCTCCTTTATTATGGCTCCAGTTTGGAAGGGGATTCACCAGGAAGCTCTAATTCCTTACTTAGACAATAAGGTCAGCCAATCTGATGCCTTGGCTTATACCGAGGGGGCCATTCGAAAATTTATGTTTAAACAGACTCGAGATAAGGATCTTGGGTTGTTTGTTAAGTTATCAAATATGGCTATGCCCACCAAGAGAGCTGATGTTCCCACCTATCTTTTGATTCCTGCCTTTATGATCTCAGAGCTTAAGACCGCTTTTTTAATTGGATTTATGATCTACATTCCATTTCTTGTTCTCGACATGGTTGTAGCAAGTGTTCTCATGGCCATGGGGATGATGATGCTGCCCCCTGTGGTTATTTCATTACCATTTAAATTGATCCTTTTTGTTCTTGTGGATGGATGGCAGTTAATCATTGGTTCATTGGTTAAGAGCTTTGGATAATTTATGCAAACAGAGCAAATTTTAGATATCACACGGCAAGCAATGCGAGTGGCAGTTTTGCTCTCTGCTCCACTACTTCTCTTTGGACTTGTGGTTGGTGTGTTAATGAATGTTTTGCAAGCGGTAACACAAATTACCGAAACAACTTTAGCTGTAGTCCCTAAAATGGCGGCTATGCTTTTAGCTTTGATAATTTTTTCTCCATGGATGCTGGATATATTGATGGATTTCACCACTCAGTTATTTGAAAGCATCCCAAGTATGATTCGATAAAAACCATGACATCACTCTATCCCAACAACTGGATGGCCTATCTAGGTGTGTTTACAGTTTTTGTGCGAGTGCTTGGGTTTTTTATGTTGGTTCCTGGCTTTTCTCATAAAACAATTCCAGTTAATATTCGTGTTCTTCTTTGCATGTCCCTTTCCTTGGCTTTTTATCCTCTGGTCCAAAATATGATTGGAACTTTCCCTGACACCTGGGGAGGAATTTTCTTGGTTGCATTAAAAGAGACCGGAGTAGGTCTCCTTATGGGGTTTATCTGTTATTTAACTTATGAAGCCATTCATCTTGCGGCTCAAATTGTAGGCTATCAGATGGGTTTCGGAACAGCAGGACTTATTGATCCCGCTAATCAAAGCAATGAATCTTTATTAGTTCCTCTGCACAGTTGGCTGGCTCTTTTAGTTCTCTTTACTACAGATCTTCATCACCATCTTCTTAAATTGTTTCTTATGAGTTATGTAGCCACTCAAAAACTTCAGATAGCTAGTTTTTCCAATGAAGAAACCTTTCGTCTGGTAACTCAAGTCTCAGGAAATTTATTTGTATTAGCCATTCAAATGGGGGCTCCATTCACTCTTTTAATATTATCTTGTAACGTCGTTATGGGGGTTCTTTCTAGACTGATGCCTCAACTTAATGTCATGTTATTTAGTTTTCCAATTACAATTCTTCTTGGGTTTTGCGCTCTTTATCTTCTAGCTCCTGAGATTCTTGAATATATGGGGAATTTATTAGGAGAAATGGGACAGAACTGCGTTCTGCTATTGAAAACTTTTTAACTGTAAATTATGGCACTATTCGATGATTCAAATGATGAACGTACCGAGACTGCGACGCCGTATCGTCGTGAGGAGTTTCGTAAGCAAGGAACCGTAGCCATGAGCCGAGAGGTTCTCTCGGTGTTGATGATGGGGGCTGTTGCATTTGCTCTTTACGGCAGTTGTCATACGATGCTAACTCAGTTTTCCACTCTCGCGCAGCAGTATTTTGGATTTCTTGTTCGTGGTGAATTTGAAAAAACTCAACTTCTTGAGATGAGATGGGGAGTGTTTAAATCTCTGGCCTGGATGGTCTTTCCTGTTTTAACTACAGCAATGGTTGCTGGAATTGTCTCCTCTGTTCTTCAAGTAGGCTTCTATTTCACTACAGAACCTCTAACTCCTAAGTGGGAAAGAATTAATCCCATTAATGGTTTTAATCGAATGTTTTCAGGTCAAGGGTTCATTGAGGTTATTAAAGCTCTGATTAAGATTGCTATTGCTGGCTGGGTTGTGTGGAAATTTATAAAAGCAGAAGCTCCTCAAGTGGGAGTTCTATACCAGAAATCCACACTTGAAATAACGACAATTACGTTGATCTCCGTTGGGAAATTAATGGTGAGTTTACTTCTTTTTTTAGCAGTTATAGCGGCTCTTGATTATGCTTTTCAGAAGTTTCAGCTAGAAAAGAAAATGAAAATGACCCGAAGGGAAGCCAAAGAAGAATTTAAACTTCGAGAGGGAGATCCTTTAATTAAGTCTAGGATTAGAAGTATTCAGAGAAAAATAGCTAGCCGTAGAATGATGGAGGAGATTCCCAAGTCAACAGTGATTGTTACCAACCCCACCCATTTGGCGGTTGCACTTCAATATGAAGCTGGAATGCAGGCTCCTAAGATAGTGGCAAAAGGGGCTGGTTTTGTAGCAGATAAGATTAAGGAAATTGCACGGGCTAATCGAATTCCTATTGTGGAAAATAAGCCACTGGCCCGTAATATATTTAAGAATATTCCGATTGGACAATATATTCCGAGAGAACTTTATAAAGCTGTCGCTGAAGTTCTCTCCTATGTGTACAAGCTGCGTGGACTAATTCGAGCTCCAGCTTGAGCTAGTGAAAGAGGCCAACAATGAATGAGAAAAAAAGATTCGACTTCAGCAAGCTGATTCAGCATGCGGATTTAATAGTTGCATTGGGAGTGCTGGGAATATTGGTGGTTATGATCCTTCCCATCCCGGCCTTCTTGATGGATCTTTTTATCGTTACAAATATTACAGTTGCTATTGCGATTCTTCTGGTTTCTGTTTATGCGGGTCGGCCCCTAGACTTCTCTGTTTTTCCTACGGTCTTATTATTTGCAACTCTTTTCAGATTAGCTCTAAATATTGCGAGCATTCGTTTGATCTTAGTTCACGGGCATGAGGGAACTGCAGCTGCGGGACATATCATTGAGACCTTTGGGGAGTTTGTGGTGGGGGGAAGTTACATCGTGGGAGCTGTAGTTTTTATCCTCCTTGTAGTTATTAACTTTGTTGTTATCACCAAAGGTTCTGGCAGGGTCGCTGAGGTTGCGGCTCGATTTATTTTAGATTCGATGCCTGGTAAACAAATGAGCATTGATGCCGATTTGAATGCGGGCCTTATCAATGAAGAACAAGCACGAGAGAGAAGAAAAAAGGTTGAGCAAGAGGCTGACTTTTACGGAGCCATGGATGGTGCTAGTAAATTCGTTCGTGGAGATGCTATTGCCGGTATTTTAATTACTCTTATTAACGTAATCGGTGGATTTGCAATTGGTGTCTTTCAAAAAGGATTGGATCTTGAGAAAGCTGCTCAACTTTATACTTTGATGACTATTGGTGATGGTCTTGTAACACAGATTCCTTCACTTATTATTTCTACTGCTTCTGGTATCATTGTGACCCGCGCAGCTTCTGGCAGCAATCTTTCTAAAGAGGTGGCTCGTCAGATTTTAATGCAACCTCGAGCGATGTCGATCACTTCAGGGATTCTTTTCTTCATGGGTATTATTCCTGGACTTCCTGCAGCCCCCTTTTTCCTTCTTGCTGTTATTCTTGGAATCGCCTCTTGGGCAGTTATAAATCATGAGAAACTTAAGAAAGATAATAAAGAGAAAGAGACTAAAAAAGCTGCTGAAGTTCAGGCTATTGAAACCAATGTCCCCCCTGAAGTTGATATTCTTGAGCTTCAAGTGGGGTATGGACTTGTAAATATTGTTGAAGGGGAAAATAAAGGGGATCTTATTGATAGGATTTTTGGAATCCGAAAAGAATTTGCCAAAGATCTTGGAATTATTGTTCCCAAAGTGCGAATTAAAGATAATTTGGAATTGCAGCCTAACGAGTATTCGATTCTTGTTAAAGGTATCTCCATTGGAATAGGTGAGCTGATGCCAGGTTATGTATTGGCTATGGATCCGGGAGATATTAAAGAACCGATAGGTGGTATTGAAACCAAAGAACCTGTATTTGGACTATCGGCCTTGTGGATACCGGTAAGTCAAAAAGAGAAAGCACAAATGTTGGGTTATACTGTGGTCGATAGTTCGACAGTTATTGCAACTCACCTGTCTGAAATAATCAGAACCCAAGCGTATGAACTTATCGGTCGACAAGAACTTCAGGCTCTTATCGATAATCTAGCTAAGACCCATCCGAAAGTGGTTGAGGAGCTTATTCCTAATGTCCTTCCCTTGGGAACGGTACTTAAAGTTTGTCAGGGGCTATTGCGAGAACTGGTTCCAATTCGTGACATGCTCACGGTTATGGAGACTCTTGCCAATTATGGATCAAGTTATAAAGATCCTGAGGTCCTTACTGAATTTGTTAGAACCGCGCTTTCGAGAACCATCACACATCGTCTTTTAAGCAGTCAAGGTGAGTTAGAGGTCATGCATATGCAGTCCAAGACTGAGGAAATGCTGATTAGGGCTTATCAGAAGACTGAAGGCGGTGCGAACTTGAATCTAGAAGCAGGGTTCTTTGAGAAGCTAGTTTCTAGTATTCAGAAACAGATTGAGGAAACTGTTTTCTCAACGGGAGCTCCGGTGCTCTTATGTCATCCCTTAGTGAGATCAAGTTTCAAGAAGATGATTACTAGATTTATACCGAATATTACGATTATTTCCGCCAATGAAATTTCAAGTACTGCAAAAGTAAAATTCGTTGCAACTGTGGAGGCATAAAATGTTTGTTAAAAAATTTGAGGCGCCCTCTTTGGAGCAGGCCCTGAAGATGGTGAAATCTGAAATGGGGCCTGAAGCACTTATTTTATCAACTCAAGAAAAACGCAATGGCAAATTATTTAGTCGAAGGACTATTGAAGTAACTGCGGCATCTGAGAAGAAGAAGATAGAAAAAAAACAAATAGTAACTAGACAGCCAGAAACTAGAGACGAGTCTATTGTGAAAATTGATCTTGAGGATGTTTTCCCTGGCAGGAATAGGGATGTCGAAAAATACAAGGCCGTTGTGGCTAAAGAGGCTACAGCTCTTAAGCAGGTTAAGGCCGAAAGATATATTGAAATTGATTCTGAAAAGATTTCGAATTCTCAACTCTACGTAGCCAAAGAGAGAATTGAAAATGTTAAGTATGAATCTATCTTTAAACATTTGGGAATAACGTCCGAGCGCTCAACGGAACTTTCTAAACGCATGATCTCTGACTTTCCAAGAGCCGAACTGATTGATCCCCAATTTTTTAATAAAGCTAAAACCAAAGTGCTTAGCCAGGGGATTAGAACTTTATCTCCTGGAGAATTTTTTAAGAAAAAGGCTTGGGTTCCTATTGGAGTTACGGGCTCTGGTAAGACCACATTACTTGTAAAAATGGCTATTGCGGCTAGAGAATATGAAAAGAGTGTTTCTTTGATAAGTATGGATAACCGTAAGTTTTCAGGAAGAAGTGAGTTGGCTGGCTATGCGAGACTTATCAAGGTTCCATTTTTTACTGAGATTAATCAGGCAAGTTCTGAGAAATTGAGATTAATTGACTCTCCAGCATTGAGTCTAGGAGAGAAGAGTAATTCAGTTTTGGAGAAGCTCTGTGTAGAGAGAGCTCCCATAATTGTTCTTGATGTCTCTTCAAGACTTTCTGAACTCATGAGACAAATTGATAAAGCGATGATGTTTCATCCTGAAGCTATTGCCTTTACCAAGGTGGATAATGTTGAGGAATGTGGCGTCATTTACGATGTTTTAAAAGCTACGCAATTGCCCTTAGTGGGATTGTCTGTCTCCTCTTCATTTAAAACGAAGTTTAAATTTTTAACTCCAGTCGAATTGGCTCAGTTTCTAGTAAAGGAATAAAAGGACGATGAAAAAAGTTATTTCATATTCAAGCGGCAAAGGTGGAGTAGGAAAAACTAGTCTTGTGGCTAATATGGGGGTGTTGTGGTCTCAACAGGGAAAAAAGGTCTTGGTGGTAGATGGAGATTGGAGTTTAGGAAAAATGGCTTTAACCCTTGGGGTTAAACCTCAATGGGCAGTCAATGATGTGCTAGAGGGTAGAATTACTTTGCGAGAGGCAGTGCAAGGGGTTTCAAGCCACTTATCACTTTTAGCCTCGCCATCGGGAATCATGGGATTTGAAGAGCTTTCTGAAATTCATAGAAATCAACTCTACTATGAAATCGATGCTCTCCAAGAGGACTACGATCTGGTTCTGATTGATCACTCCTCTGGTGTTCATTGGGGGGTGATTCAATTTGCTGCGGCAGCCCATCAACATGTTATTGTGACAACAGCAGAGCCTACGAGTTACATGGATGCTTATGCTATAATGAAGATACTATCGCAGAGGTTTAAGATCAGAAACTTCCAGTTGATGGTCACGATGAGTCAAGATCTTTCTGAAACTCAGAAAATCATTGAAAGATTCATCGATATTACTCAAAGTCATCTGGATGTTAAAGTGCTCGAAGTGGGGCATTTTTTGTTCGAGCCTAAATTGGCTGAATCTTTGCGGCAGCAGAAACCTTTTGTATCGCTTTACACGGATATAGCTTTTACCCAGCAGCTCTCTAGAGTTTGTAAACTTCTCGAGAGAATTCCCTGTGAAAAGGGAAGTGGGTTGAAGTTTTTTTATTCCGAGAACATTAACCCAATAGCAGCGAGATAATTATGGCGCCCAGTCTTAAGAAATATAAAACAGGGAAGAAAATCGATCGACGCACAAAAGAAAAATTAATTATTGAATATGCGCCATTGATTAAATTTATAGCCCAAAAGATCGCAGTCCGTCTCCCTTCGAACATAGAGTTTGATGATCTTGTTTCAAGTGGTGTCATCGGACTAATGGACGCTATCGATAAATATGATCCCACTCGGGATAACAAGTTTAAGACCTATGCTGAATTTAGAATTCGAGGAGCTATTCTTGATGAATTAAGAGCTCAGGATTGGGTTCCAAGATCAGTCAGGGAAAAGGCTAAACAGCTAGAGAGAGTTCACGTTAAATTGGAGCAACAACTAGGCCGTTTTCCCACCGAAGAGGAGATTATTGAAGAACTGAAAATAAATAAAGAGGAGTACTACGATCTTCTTAATCAAGTTAAATCAGTTTCAATTTTAAGTTTAGATGAAGCGGGTAGTTTTAATTCAAGTGATCGTAAAAGTATCATGAGCTTAATTGAAAGCTGCAAAATTCCTAGCCCTCTTGTTCAACTTAATCTTAAAACTGTGAAAACGGTTATGACTGAAGCTATTGAAAACCTTCCGGAAAAACAAAGATTAGTATTGAGTCTTTATTATTATGAGGATTTGAATTTAAAGGAGATCGGTGAAGTTCTAGAGGTTACAGAAAGTCGTGTTTCTCAGCTTCATACACAGGCTATTTTGTGGCTTCGTCGCAAATTAAAAAATCACTTTGACGAAGAATCTCAAGAGGTGTGAAGTAATAGTCGTGCAATATGAAATTAAAGAATTTCTGGATTATCTAACAAGTGAGAGGGGTCTTTCGACCAATACCTCTTTGGCTTATGCTCAAGATCTTGAGCAGTTAGTTCAGTTTTGTATTATTTACAAGAGATCGATGTTAGAGGCCTCTCAAAAAGATTTGAGGGATTTTGTAGCTTACTTAAGAAAACAGGATCTTACACCTCGAACTATTGCTCGTAAGATCTCTACGCTGAAACAGTTTTATAAGTTTTTATTGAGAGAAAATAAAATTCAGAATGATCCTGCAGATCTTCTCTCTATAGTTCAAAAGACTAAGCGGTTGCCCAAACACTTAACGATTGAAGAGATCTTTAACCTTATAGCCGCCGCAGAGGGAAATACTGAGTTAGAATTGCGAGACAGAGCTCTTCTGGAAATGTGGTATGCAACAGGGGCTAGAGTCTCTGAGTTGTCTCAGTTAACGATTTCTCAGCTCGATTTTGATGAAAAGGTGGTTAAGATCAGAGGTAAGGGGGGCAAAGAGAGAATAGTGCCCTTGTCCGAAGATTCAGTTCATTGGGCAAAAAAATATCAAGAAATTCGTCATCAGTGGCTATTGCAACATAACCTGAAAGACACAAAAACTTTCTTTCTAACAAGGCTTGGAAAGGCTTATAGTCGACAGGGTATCTGGAAATTGGTAAAAAAATATGCGAAGCGGGCCAATATCTCTAGAAAAGTATGGCCACATATGATCCGCCATTCCTTTGCCACTCATGTATTGCGAGGTGGGGCTGATCTTAGGGCGGTTCAAGAACTATTGGGCCATAAGTCTATTTCAACCACTGAAATTTATACTCATCTGGCGATTGAGAACTTGAAAACCATGCAGTTGAAGTATCATCCAAGAGATTAATTCGACATTCCGTTATTGTGATTAATAAGTTTCTTTCGGGATGAGCCCCGACAACAACTTATTAGTTGAAAATTGATTCATAAGGAGCTTCTATGAAAACCAAATACTTATCTCTATTTCTTCTTTTGCCTTTTACAGCCTGTTTGAAGCAAAACTATCCTACCAGTAACAGTAGTGCTCAAAGCAATACTATCAAAGGCGCTATTGTTTTAAGAGATTGGCACGGTAAGGCTCTCGAGAAACCGGAGGGGCACGTTCTTGCTCAGTTTGTAAAACCTTCAGTTAGGGGAAAGGCTCTTAAAGAAGGGTTAAGACTTCCTGAGTTAGCCCATAAAATTTCTAGTGGCAAAGGGACAACCCAGTGTGAGGTCATTCATGAGCCTAAAGAGCCATCCAAAGAGGTAACGAAAGATATTACCTTGAGTGTAGGAAAGGTTTCTTTTGGAACTACGACTAATGATTTGGTGCCTTTAACAGAAGGAGAAAATCATTTGTATCAATTGCTTCTACAGCCCAATTTTTCCAGTGGAATTTACTTAGCTTCAGTTGAAGGTACGGCTACGACACCTAGTTTTGCTGTGAAGACATCGATGCCCGAGAGGATGAGCCATGTAAGGGTTGCAGGACAGGATTTTGAAACTTCGGCTACGGCCTTTAGAAAAAATGAACCTCTCAATTTGTCATGGGATGCCCCTACTGGGGATTTCGATCTCAAGATGAATCAAATGGAATTAGAAGTGATTTCTGAAAATGATAAAGAAACTATTACTTTGATTTGCGCATCGATGGAGAAGGATCTTATGGGAAACTCCTCGACTGTGAACTGGGAAATCCCAAGCAATTATCTTCAAGCTTTAGATGCAACCTCTTCAGGTTTAGCTATTCTTAAAAGAGGTCAGTGGATGAGAGCCTCTAGCCCCGATATTGGGGTTGTGAGTTTTGAAGGGGTAAGAATTTATGCTACCTCCGCGTTTATTTCCGAGTAACTTAGATACCTGGCCCCGAATACTGTGTAGAGGGGATAAGGGGAGAGGGAAATCTAAGTTGTTTTCCTGGGTTTAAAGGGTAGTTGAAGTGTTAAAGGTTATCGTGGAACCCGATACCCATTAACATAAGCGAGATATAAATTGAGGTGGGCCTGTAAAAAGGAGCTCTTTTTTGTGGTACCCCACACCTTCCTAGCCATTCTAGATAAATCGTATCGGATTTTTGCGGCCGTAAAATTCAAAACAAACATTGGGTCCTCTTCATTTCGCCGCCCCTACATTCATCAGGCCAGGCTTTCATGATTTGAGGCATCCAAATGAAAGAGCTCTATGCAGGGTCATGGGAGAGATAATAAAGCCCGACGGTACTTGCAGTAAGTCTTGTAAGGTTACCGCAGTTTCAGACAAACCTATTGAACATGAGAAGCCTCCGGGTAATTACTGCATAAAGAGAACTGAGACACCTTCTCTGGAGAGGTATAGAACATGCCAAACATGCTGTGAAGAAAGTAATAGCTACGCGATTAAAAATGAAATTGACCTAGCGGAGAAGTGGAATAAATAATGTATCTCTAGCTGTCATTTTTTTTTATCTGAACTCAATAATAATTATTGATCGATCGGATTTGAGTTCTCCTAACAAGGATGATTCTTTAGGAGTTGCGTACGGACGAAGCTGTCTCACTAAGAACAAAGATGCGTGGGTGTTTTTTTTCAACCCCAACAACAAGGATGAATTCCACAAGTGCCATGTCTGCTGCATACATGGAATGGATAATGGTTTCTATCCTCGAAAGGATTACTACGACGGATGTTTAAGTGTTTGTAATGCCAAATTTAAATAATAAGGGGTTTAAAAAAACTCCATCTTTTTATTGGAACTACATTTTACTCAAGCTCGCCAAACATATAAGGCAGGGATTCATATGAGCTTCCCTTGATTTGACAAACTCTGAATAGTTTTCCAATTTCTAGAGAGCCTATCTCATTTTCCATTCCTAGAGCTGCAGCTGCATTATAAGTAATTCCCGCAATAGATTCGGCCACTGTCATCTTCATTTGAGTACAAGCTAAAGTCGTCATAAGAGGAAGATTTCGACTGGGGCAGGTGCCTGGATTAAAATCTGTGGTCAGAGCGACTCGAGCTCCTCCATCGATAAGTTCTCTTGCTGGCGCATAAGGAGTCCCTGTAAACAACGAGGCTCCGGGACAGAGTACGGCTACTGTAGGAGAATTACTTAAAGCCTTAATATCTTCACGATTGATATGATCAAGATGATCCACACTTTGTGCTTCAAGTTTTACTGCGAGTGAGGTTCCACCTAAACTTTTGAATTGGTCAGCATGAATTTTTATTGAAAGGCCTTTATCTTTTGCTGTTAGGCAGAGTTTTTCCGCTTGAGGCACTGAAAAGTAGCCATCTTCAATAAAGACATCAAAATAAGATGCTAATTGTAGTTTTGTAATTTCCGGAATCCATTCTTCACAAATAAGTTTCACATAGTCATCAGATCTCTCTTTGAACTCAGGTGGAATTGCATGGGCTGGCATAAAGGTGGGTACCAGTTGAACTGAGACAATCTGTTGTAATGTCTGAATGCACTTTAAAATTTTAATTTCACTCTCAAGAGATAATCCATAGCCGGATTTAATTTCAATAGTACCTACACCCAGTTTTTGAAAACGATCAATATCGATCTGAGCTCTTTCTAACAGTTCCTGAACACTTGCTTGGCGAGTCTGAGAGAGGGTTGTGAGAATTCCACCCCCTTCAGCGGCGATTTGTGTATAGGTTTTTCCTGAGGATCTCATCGCGAAATCGTGACTTCTATCTCCAGCAAACACTAAATGTGTATGGCACTCTACAAGTTCAGGAAGCCACACTTCCCCTTCACAGGAATACTGATTAACGATCTCTTTAAATTGTTGTGGGAGTTCCAGAGATTTTCCTATCCAGAGGATTCGAGCCGTATCAGAATCAACGACCACAGCTGCATTTTCTATGACCCCCAAATCTTTAATCGTTGTATGTCTACCTTTTTTGGCAGCAACCCCCGAGAGAGTCACACACTGGTGAATCTTATCGTAAAGAACGAGAGATTCTAAATTCACTTATGCCTCATTGGAATCTGAAGATGAGTTTTATCAGATACTTTTTCTGCAATCTCATATCCTGCATCTACATGTCTAAAGATTCCCATTGCAGGATCTGAATTTAAAACGCGTGAAAGTCTTTGATCCGCTTCTTGGGTTCCATCGGCCACAATAACCATTCCTGAATGGATAGAATAACCTATTCCCACCCCTCCCCCATGGTGAAGAGAGATCCAGCTAGCACCATTGGTTGCATTGATTAGGGCATTTAAAACTGGCCAATCTGCTACAGCATCGCTTCCATCTTTCATTGCTTCTGTTTCACGGTTTGGGCTTGCTACGCTGCCACAATCTAAATGATCTCTTCCAATAACAATGGGAGCTTTTACTTTGCCTTCTCTAACTAACCTATTAAAGAGTAAACCTGCTTTTTCACGTTCACCATAACCAAGCCAGCATATTCTCGCAGGAAGGCCTTGGAAGTGAATTCTTTCTTTTGCTAATTTTAGCCAACGAGCAAGAGATTTATTCTCCGGAAAAAGCTCTAGGATAGCTCGATCAGTGGTGTAGATATCTTCGGGATCGCCACTTAAAGCAACCCAACGGAAAGGCCCTTTGCCTTCACAGAAAAGAGGACGAATATATTCGGGAACAAATCCAGGGATGTTAAAAGCCTCTTCGATCCCTTCAGCCTTGGCGATAGCTCGAATATTATTTCCATAATCGAAAGTTGGAATTTTCTTTTTTAAAAACTCCAAAAGCCCATTAACGTGAAGAGCAATCGAATGCCGAGATCTCTTTAAGTATTCCTTGGAATCTTTCTCTCTAAGTACGGCTGCCTCCTCTACGGATAGGCCGATTGGAATGTAACCCAAGAGTGGATCATGGGCTGAGGTTTGATCAGTTACTAAATGCGGCAAATAGTCCTGAGCTGCAATTTTAGGAATGAGTTCTGCTGCATTGCCTAGAAGCCCAATAGAGATAGCTTTTTTTTCAGCGGTATATTTCTTAATCTTTCGAAGCGCCTGATCTAAATCTGTCTCACTCTCATCAAGATATCCAGTTTCAATTCTTCGTTTAATTCTTGAGGCATCAACTTCGATTCCTAAAAAACAGGCCCCATTCATTGTGGCGGCTAAGGGTTGAGCCCCCCCCATTCCCCCAAGACCTGCCGTTAGAATCCATTTACCAGAGAGATTGCCTCCGTAGTGGCGTCGCCCTGCTTCAGCAAAGGTTTCGTAAGTTCCTTGTACAATGCCTTGGGTTCCAATGTAGATCCAGGAGCCAGCTGTCATCTGGCCAAACATCATAAGCCCTTTTTTCTCGAGCTCTCGGAAATAATCCCAATTAGCCCACTGGGGAACTAATAGAGAGTTAGCTAATAATACTCTAGGTGCATTTTCGTGGGAACGAATGATTCCTACAGGTTTTCCTGACTGAATAAGAAGTGTCTCATCATTGTTAAGTTGAGTGAGAGCTTTAACAATCGCATCAAAGGCAGCCCAATTTCTTGCGGCTTTTCCAGACCCACCATAGACTACTAAATCTTCAGGGCGTTCAGCCACATCGGGATCAAGATTGTTCATGAGCATTCTTAAGGCAGCCTCTTGAACCCATCCTTTACAGTGAAGCTCATTGCCTCTAAAAGCTCTAATATTTTCATGCGGTATATTCATACACGTAATTCTTTTTTCATGGCTTCATACATCTCGCCAGTTTTCAGGGTTGATAAAATAGTTTCAATGTCCTGATGTAAATAGCGATCTGTTTCAAGAGCAGAAACTCGTTCTCTCACAAAACGATAGAGAAATTGAGGTCCTTTACCTGGCTTAAGAGGTTTTCTAAATTCCAGAGCTTGAGCTGCAGCGAGTGCTTCGATAGCTAAACAGGTTTGAGTATTTTCTAAAATTGTCTTAGCTTTTCTAGCGCAGAGAGGCCCCATGCTAACGTGATCCTCTTTTTCATTATTGGTGGGGATAGAGTCTGTGGAGCCTGGATGACTCAAAAGTTTATTTTCAGAAACTAAAGCTGCAGAAGTTACCTGAGCCATCATGAAGCCAGAGTTGAGCCCCTCTTTTTTAATTAGGAAGGTGGGCAGACCGCTAAAGCTGGGATCAATCAGTTTTGCCATTCGTCTTTCGGAAAGACTAGCTAACTCGCAAATAGCCATTCCTAAAATATCTAGGGCAAAAGCTACCGGCTGACCGTGGAAATTACCATTGGAGATTAATTCCCCAGTATCGCTATTAACGAGAGGATTATCAGTTGCGGCATTAAGTTCTATTGAAAGCATGTGTCTTACAAAAGTAAGAAGTTCTCTTACTCCACCGTGAACTTGTGGAGCACATCGAAATGAATACGGATCTTGAACTCGATCACAGTTCTCATGGCTTTTGTAGATTTCACTGCCTTCCATGAAGGTTCTTAAAAGCTTGGCTGTCTGAATCTGGCCAGGAAAAGGGCGGGTTTGTTGAACCCAATCGGTATAAGCTCTAGGAGTTCCTAAAACGCCATCGAGACTGGTTGCACACACAAGATCAGCTAGATCCATGGTCTCTTCGGCTCTAAGAAGGGTCAAAGCTCCAAGCGCTGTCATTTGTTGTGTGCCATTGATTAAGGAGAGTCCCTCTTTAGCTGCTAGCTTGATGGGTTTTAGACCCGCTAATTGGAGAGCTTCATCCCCCTTCATTTTCTTGCCTTGGTAGAAAGCCTCGCCTTCACCAATGAGAACAGAGGCAAGATGGGCTAGAGGAGCTAAGTCTCCACTGGCTCCAACCGATCCTTTTGAGGGAATAACGGGGTGAATTCCTTGATTGAGTAGAGCAATGCAAAGCTCAACAAGTTCAGATCGAGCGCCACTAAAGCCTTTCGCTAAAACATGAGTTCTTAGCAGTAGAATGGCTCGTGATTCAGTTTCGGTATGGATCTCCCCGACCCCCACACAGTGACTTCGAATTAAATTGACCTGGAGTTGTTCAAGTTGATCTTTATCAATCTTAACATTGCTTAAAACACCAAATCCGGTGTTGATGCTGTACACTTTTTTATCTTCTTGAGCCGCTTTCTCTACGATAGCTCTAGATTTGATTAGTTTTTCTTTAGCTTTGGGGCAGAGAGAAACTTTTTCTCTGCCTTCAACGATAGATTTGAATTTCTCTAGGGTTAAAGAATGGCCATCCAACAACATTTAAGCACCTCGAGTAGCTTCTTTAGAGAGATCCGTTAGAGCTGTTTTGTAGTCTTTAAAGCTGAAAAAACCGGTACCCATGACCAAAATATCGCAGCCACTAGAAATAGCTTTTCGGATATTCTCCTTCTTAATGCCACCATCAATTTGAATTTTAACTTTTCGTTTTCCAATGCGGTTTTTAAGTTCTTGAACCCTTTCAAAAGAGTTCTCAATAAAAGATTGTCCCCCGAACCCAGGGTTAACACTCATGATTAGAATAAAATCGGCAAAATCTAGAATTCCATTTAAAGCATCTAGAGAAGTTCCCGGATTGATGGCCACTCCGGCTTTCATACCGAGCTTTTTAATTTGTTGGAGAGTTCGATGAATGTGAGGGCAGGCTTCAATATGGACTGATAACCAATTGCATCCTGCCTTTTTAAAATCCTCTAAATAACGATCCGCATCTGCAATCATTAAATGGGCATCAAAAATGAGCTGGGTTTTTTTTCTTAAACTTTCTAAAATTGGGAATCCAAAAGTGATATTTGGAACAAACTGACCATCCATGATGTCAAAGTGGAGAAGCTCAATTCCGGCCTTTTCTAACTTTTTGATCTCTTCTCCCATTGATGAAAGATCGGAGGCAAGCATGGAGGGAGCTATTTGAAAGTTCTTATTTTTTGAAGCCATGGGAGTTATTAACTTCCTATCTTGTTAAAAGGAAAATTTCCTCGAAAGGCTTGAAGAAATTCATGAATTTTAAGTCTTTTTCTATTCTCAGGCTGGATCTCTGTCAAGGCAAGGGCTGTGGCTTGGCCGCAGTGAATGATTAGAGAGGTCTTAGAGTCAGTTTGAATTTCTCCTGGCATCCCTTTTTGAGAAGGGGGGACCTCTTGCGCCTTAAAAATCTTTATCCGGGTGGTTTCTAGTTTAGTCTCTGCAATAGGCCAGGGTTGAAGGGCCCGTATCTGGTTAAAAAGTTGGGATGCAGTTAAGTTAAAATCTAGAATCGCATCCTTTTTTTCAATTTTTTTAGCATAGGTTACCTGGGATTCATTCTGAGGAGTGAAAGTCGCTTGACCCGATTCTATAAGTTTTATCGCTTCAACTAGAGCCTCACCCCCTAAATGAGCCAGTCGATTCATGAGCTCTCCGGAAGTTTCCTCAGGTTCAATTTCAATCTCTTTTTTTAAAACAATATCACCTGCGTCTAATTTTTTCACAATACGTTGAATAGTGACCCCTGTTGTTTTTTCTCCATCCCAAATGGCCCTTTGAATAGGGGCTGCACCTCGATATTTGGGGAGTAATGAGCCGTGAACATTATAACTTCCAAGTCTCGGAAGATTTAAAATTTCTTCTTTGAGAATTTGGCCAAAAGCTGCAACTAAAATGAGATCGGGTTTAAAGGTCTTTAAGACTTCAAGAGTAGATTCAGCATTAACATTTAAAGAGGTTAGAACATTGAGTCCAAGTCTTCTTCCTATATCTTCTACGGCACTTGGAACTACCTTTTGCCCACGGCCAGTCGCCTTTGCGATTTGGGTTACAACTGCAATAGGTGGATAAAGATCGTTGCAAAGTTTTTCAAGAATGGTTGCTGCTAAAGGAGGGGTTCCCATGTAGATAATTTTTAGCATTTATAGAGTAATGGCCTTAGAGAGTTTTTTCTTTACCATTCGACGCCGAATGGGGGAAAGTCTATCGATGAATAATACTCCATCTAAATGATCGTTCTCATGCTGAATCGCAACAGCTAAGAGCCCCTCAGTTTCTAAAATTTGAGGCTTTCCAAATCGATCAAAATAGTCGACTTGAATTTTTTCTTTTCTTTTCACCTCTTCTGAGAGTCCCGGAACGCTCAAACACCCCTCTTCAAAAGTTAGGGTTCCTGAGCTTTGGGATATCTTCGGATTAATAAATTCATAGAGTTTATTTTCATCCTCTTCATCTATAGCGATGTCGATTACAAAAACTCTTAATTTGTGACCTACTTGAGGGGCCGCGAGTCCGATACCGTTAGCTTCATACATGGTTTCAGCCATATTATTTAAAAGAGAATGAAGAGATTTATCGAACTTCTCCACAGGCTTAGAGATCTTGTACAGTTCAGGATTGGGGTAGGTTAAAATATCTAAAATCATAATCCTATTTTCTTTTCCAAATCATCATTGAGGCAATTCCAAGAAAAACAAAATTCGATGCCCAACCTGCAATCCATGGGGGCAAATGCCCGCCTTTGCCGACACTTATCATCAGGCGCAAGATGATGAGATAAATAAATACCACAAGAAAGCAAAAGCCTACACCTTTTGCGATAGATTGAGTTTTTAGTGGCTTAAGGGCGAAAGCGATAGCTAGCAGAACAAATATAATAGGGGTAAAAAGCATGGAAATTCGCTCGTGATAGCTTACCTGCTGACTTGTAGTGTCCAGTCCGTAAGATCTATTTCTTGATATAAATTTTCGTAATTCTCGTAGTTTCATTGTTTCAGGCTTAGCTTCTAAGGTTTTGTATTCTGAGGGTTTTTCTGGAATAAGATTTCGTTCTGAACTAAATGCCTCGACCGAAGGGAACTGGCTTTCGGGAAAGATGGTTCTAAAACCGGTTTCAACTTTCCAGTCGTTATCGATAAAAGTTGCTTTTTTAGCTCGAATTTTCTGGGAAATTCCTCCTGAGTGGGTCAGAACAAAGAGGTTAATGTCCTCTAGTATATTCTTCTGAGGATCGAAGTGGCCCACATTGTAAATGACCTTTCCACTTCGATACCAAAAACGATCTTTGTTGAAATTTAAAATAGCAGCTTCATTAGCTTCGCCTCCTCTTTCTAAAAGCTGACGCTTTTTTTCTAGAGTGGGAACTAGAGGATCAAAAACAACAAATGAAATAACGCTAAGGGCTGCTACAACCGATATAAAAGTACAGGCTATGCGCAAAGTACTGATTCCACTTGCATAGAGCGCAATGACCTCATTTTGCTTAGACATGGTCGACACTACAAGTAGTGTGGCCATCAAACAAGCTACCGGAACAAATTGTCTTAAGGCCTCTGGAATTTTGTAGACGTAAAGAAGTAGTATTTTATGAATAGGCATGGAGATCGACCAAAACTTAGAGAGAAAATCCACAGCTAGAAAAAGAACTGAAAGTCCAAAAAGAACTAAAACAAAGTAAATAATAAGCTCTTTGACTAGATATTTATCTAGTGTGTCCATATCTGAAACCTATTAGGGGTTTGCTTCAAGCCAAGTTCTAAACTTAGAAAAGGCCGCTGAAATTCCTGCTGGATTGGTTCCTCCGGCCTGAGCAAAGTCCGCTCGTCCTCCGCCGGAGCCACCGATTTGCGGAGCCAGTTCTTTGATGATTTTTCCCGCATCATATCTAGCAATCAAGTCTTGAGTGAGCCCTACGCAGAGAGCTACTTTGCCTTCAGATTGACCTGCTAGAACCACAATCGTCTTTTCTTTGAGTTTATCCCTAAATTGGTCTGCTAGCGCTCGCAATATTTTCGCATCGCCTGAGGGAATGTGTTCTAGAACGCATTGGATATCGTTAATTTTTTCAGTCTTTGTCTCAGCCTTAGTCCCTTTTAAATCAGATTGGGCAACTTTAATCTTAAGTTGCTCATTCTCTTTTTGAAGATGTTTTAATTGAGTGACTAGGCTCTCTATTTTTTCAGTGACTTGAGCCTTGGTTCCTATGATGTGTTCGATCTTATTTAAGAGATCACTTCTTTCAGAGATAAAAGCAAGTGCTGTCGTTGCGGTGATAGCTTCGATGCGGCGAACTCCACTTGCGACTGATGATTCTGATAAGATTTTAACTATGCCGATCTCAGAAATATTATGTAGGTGAGTTCCCCCACATAACTCGACACTAAAGTCATTTTTATCATTTCCAACTCGTACGACTCTAACTTTATCCCCATATTTCTCATCAAAGAAAGCTAGAGCACCTGTTTTTATCGCTTCATCATAAGTCATTTCTTTAATGATCACAGATAGATTTTTTTCAATTTGAGAGTTTACTAAGGCTTCTATTTTCAATAGTTCATCACTCGTGAGGGCTTTAGGGTAGGTAAAGTCAAATCTCAGTCGATTGGAATCTACAAGAGAACCCGCCTGTTTAATGCGTTCACCAAGAGTTTTTCTTAAGGCCGCATGCAATAGGTGAGTTGCCGTGTGGTTAATGGCAGTTAGCCTTCTTGTCGTAGGATTAACATCAAGTGTATAAGGTTTTTGATTTTCTAAGATGCCCTTTTCAACTTTTATTTTATGAATGATCTGTTTAGCTAATTTGAAAGTTGATAAAACTGAAGCCTCTCCTGTTTTCCCTTTAATAGAGCCCTGATCTCCAATTTGTCCGCCGCTTTCAGCGTAGAAAGAGGTTGCATCAAATAAGGCATAACCCTCTTGGTGGGTATCCAGTGAATGGACCCCCTTTCCATGAGTGTCAAAAAGCTCGATAATTTTTCCACTTGTATGGAGATGATCGTACCCCACAAATTGAGTTGAAAACTGTCGTTTCTCTAAGGCCTGAGCCATGATTTCTAATACTTTATTATGACTTCCGCTTTGAATGGAACTTTGTTGCCGTTGTTTTTCCATGAGAGCTTCAAAAGCAGTTAAATCAACTGTGAGTCCGTGCTCTTTGGCAATAACCTCAATGAGGTCGATGGGAAATCCAAAAGTGTCATAGAGTTTAAAAGAAACATCCCCGGAAAGAATCGATTTTTTTTCTTGTAGAACTTTAGTAATGGCCTCTTCGATAATCCCCATTCCGCGATGAATGGTTTCATGGAACTTAGCCTCTTCCTCTTGGAGCATGGTTTCAATGAGCTTTCTATTTTTTACAATTTCCGGATAGATATTGCCTAAGCTCTCAATCACACTTCCTACAAGCTCAAAAATAAAGGGCTGTTCCATTCCCAATTTTTTTCCGTGGCGAATAGCTCTTCTTAAAATTCTTCTTAAAACATAGCCACGGCCTTCGTTACTTGGAGTGACTCCATCAGCAAGAAGGAAAGTGCTTGAGCGTAAATGGTCAGCAATTACTCGCATTGAGATATCAGAATTTTTATCTTTACCCACGGGAATATTTACGCGTTTGGAGATAGCGTTGATAATAGGAATAAAGAGATCGGTTTGGTAGTTACTATAAACTCCTTGAAGAACACAGCTTAACCGTTCAAGTCCAGCACCAGTATCGACACTAGGTTTAGGAAGGGGAGTTAGTTTTCCAGAGGCATCTCGATTGTACTGCATGAATACTAAGTTCCAGATCTCTAAAAATCTTGTGTCGCAGGGACAGCCAGGTTGGCAAGTGGGTTTACCGCAACCCTGCTTTTCCCCCCAATCGTAATGAATTTCGGTACAGGGGCCACAGGGGCCAGTATCCCCCATTGCCCAAAAGTTATCTTTTTCACCTAAGCGAATGATCCAATCGGAAGGAACTCCTTCATCTTTCCAAATTTCAAAAGCTTCGTCATCGGTTTCAAAGATTGTGACCCTTAGACGTTCTTTTGGAATCTTAAATTGGTGAATAAGCAGATCCCAAGCAAAATGGATGGCCTCTTTTTTAAAGTAGTCGCCAAAGGAGAAGTTTCCTAGCATTTCGAAAAAAGTATGGTGACGAGGAGTAAAACCTACATTTTCTAAATCGTTATGCTTACCCCCCGCTCGAACGCATTTTTGTGCAGTCGTTGTTCTTCGGTAGCCCAGGTCATGATGGCCTAAGAAATTATCTTTAAACTGAACCATTCCGGCATTGGTAAAAAGCAGGGTGGGATCGGCTGCGGGAATAAGGCTAGAACTCTTAACTTTATGATGCCCCTGAGATTCAAAATACTTTAAAAAACGGTCGCGAATTTCTTGTGATTTCATGGGGGTAGTTTACTCGTAACCCCCCGCGTAACGCAAATGGCTAGTTGAGTGTGCTTAAGGTTTACTCTAATCTCCTAGGCAGGCCCAAGTTTCAGTACAAAAGGCATACCTATGACGAACACAGGTTTTTTTGCAGTAAATCTTACATCATCTCTATAATTCCAAGCGTTAGGATTTCCCTCCTGAGCTGTTCCAGTAGGAGTTCTTACGTGTCATAATTCAAAGGCGACACAGGGGAACAAATGAAAAAACTTAAAGAAACTCAAAAGCTTTTAAAAGTTGTTAACGATCTTAGAACTCAATGTCCTTGGGATAGAAAACAGACTCACCAATCTTTGGCTAAGTATCTTTTGGAAGAGGCCTACGAAACCGTGGATGCTATTCACTCAAAAAACAGAAATGCCCTTAAAGAAGAGTTAGGAGATGTTTTGTTGCAAGTGGCTTTGCACTCCGAGATTGCCTCCGAAAAAAAGGCTTTCGATTTTGAAGATGTTGCAGAGTACATTTCCAAAAAAATGATTCGGCGACATCCCCACATTTATGCCAAAGAAAAGGTGTTGGATTACAAATCTCACATGAAAAACTGGACGGCGTTAAAACAGAAAGAAAAGCCCAAGCGTAGTTTGCTTGAGGGAACTCCAAAAGGGCTTCCGGCACTTCAGTTGTCTCAACGTTATGGTGAGATAGCCAGCAGTGTGGGGTTTGATTGGAATAATGAAAAGCAGGTAATGTCAAAAGTTAAAGAGGAGCTTAAGGAGCTTCAAAATGCGATTGCTGAAAAATCCACTCCAAGTATCGAGGAGGAGTTGGGAGATCTACTATTTACTTTAACCTCATTAGCACGACACTATCATATTGATGCTGAGGCAAGCCTTAGAAAATCGGCGCAAAAATTTCAGGAAAGACTTGAAGCTATTGAAAGAGAGAAAAAATTACAGAATAAAGGATTGGTAGATTGTACCCCTGAGGAACTGGAGATAGCCTGGGAAGAGGTAAAGTTAAAGCTAGACAAAAAGTCACTCAAGACCCGAAAATCTAAGAAATAATACCTGGCACACTATAGGGTGCCAGGTATTAAGAAATGAACCGATTAGTAAGTATTATTTTTTTTTACAGATCTCATCTAAAGCCTCTTTGATTTTGGGATATTTAAAAATAAATCCAAAGTCGCAGACCTTTTTAGCCTCTACTTTTTGACCTGACAGAACGAGTTCAGCCATTTCACCCATGGCAATTTTTAAAGCAAGGGAAGGGGTTGTTATAAAAGAGGGTCTATGAAGAGCTTTTCCCAATGTTGTAGAGAACAGGGCGTTTGTAATAGGATTGGGGGCTACTGCATTCACGGCCCCCGAAACATTGTCATGAATTAGAGAGTAGAGAATCAGTTCAACTAGATCTTCACGATGAATCCAGCTCATCCACTGTTTTCCATTTCCAATTGGACCTCCAGCCCCTAGCCTAAAAATGGGAAGTAGCTTCTGGAGGGCCCCCCCCTCTTTCCCAAGGACAATGCCGATTCTTAAATTTACTTTTCTTACAGATTCTAAGCCGGGATATTGACTTTCTCTTTCCCAAGCTCTGCACACATCTGCTAAAAATCCAATTCCTTGGGGGGAGATCTCCGAAAGGGATTCATTTCCACGATCTCCGTAAATACCGATAGCTGAAGCTGATATGATTACTTTTGGTTTTTCGCCGGCATCAATTATCCCTTTTAGAAGATTTCTTGTGCTTAGAACGCGAGAGTTTAAAATTATTTTTTTTTGTTTATCGGTCCATCGTTTAGCCGCAATAGATTCCCCTGCTAAATGAACAATCCCCTCAACTCCTTTATAGGCCTCTTTGGGCGGAATCGAAGTTTGGGGATCCCACTTAAATAATTGAATGGGAAGAGGTAAGCCATTCTTCGTTACCTCAGGGTTTCGGGTGAGTAGTACCACTTCATGATTATTTTCGATCAGTTTTCTTACTAAGAGACGCCCTACAAATCCAGTTCCACCCGTGACTAAGATCTTCATAATCTAACCCTTTCATTAAAGAATAACTTGGTCACATTATGGTTGATTTCCATAGGAAAAAAAGTGAAATTCACGAAAGGAAGTGAAGGTGGATTTCTGTTGATAGGATAGTGTTAGCCTGAAAGTGACAATAAAGGAGGGCCTTCGGCCGGCATCTGAAACGTTCAGCGGCTACGCCGCTTCACTAAAAGCCTGAAGATTGTCGCAAATTTTGGAGTAGATTTCCTCGCGGACATCACAAGTATTTAATTTGA
>SXPJ01000104.1 GCA_005776395.1 Bdellovibrionales bacterium
GAAAAGAATTGCACGGAGAACAAGCCAAAGGCAGCGAGCTCTCAAGGCTGACTAGAGGGAAGTTTCGGTTCCTTTACTTGAAGAAAGCTAAACGTAGAACCGAAAAGGAAAACCAACACATCAACGATGTCTTTAAAGCCAATGAGCACTTTCTAAAACTCGAGCTTATCAAAGAGCGGATGATCACTTTTTTCGATGAAACCAATGCGGTTACTGCCAAGACCGTGTTTGAGGAAATCGGGGATTGGATATGGCAGTCGGGATTTCAGCATCTTATGAAGTGGTACTTCAGGCTCAAAATCATGCAGGTCTGCGGCTACCTAAACTCTCGCTACATCACGACATGCAATCAAGTAGTTGCACAAAAACGATAGAGACCCAAACTTACGAAGAGGGCGTGTATAAAAAAAAAGAGAACGGGTAAGTTAGAAATCTTTTAGGATGGAATTGTTATTTCGTAGTCACCTAGCTAAAGCCTCTTACTTATTTGAGATTTACCCTAGTGGAATTGTGCTAAAAACTTCACAATTGCTCTATTGAAAAAAAAAAAGGAAATCTAAAATAAACATAATCAGCAACAAAAAATGAAGGTATTTTTATAATCTCAGCTTTAAAAGGAGTTAATATGATGCGTTCCTATTTTTTATTTTTAATTGGAGTCACTGGTCTATTTACCCTCCCCTCAACCGTATTTGCCGATTATAGTTTTCACTGCTCCATTGAGTACTTTGCTAGAGGTCTTGTTCGCCCTCGAATTCTCAACACCGAAAATCGAAACTGTGTAATTGGAGTCGTTTATGAAAAGCAAAATAATCTGCCCATCGAACGAGTCTATTCCTGTTCGGTCCCCGCAGGAGCATTGAGCTGTTCGATAACAGTTTCCAACTCTGAAATTCCCTTGGGTTTCTGGTTCAAAAGCGCATATGTTAATCCCGTTATGCTAGAGTCGGATCTCCAGAAGGGGTGCCTCTATGCTCAGGGATATCCTAAGGCTTTCTTAGCCATTCCCCTCCCCCCTAGCAATAAAATCATCGAAGTCGGTCATAGATATTTTTGCGCGAATCTATAAATTCTCTTAGGGGAGCTCAAATGTCATTTTGGTTAGAGTCAGAGGATGAGTAAAGCTCACCTTCACCGATCTTAAGCAAAGAGGTTCGTCTTTAAGCGAATGGGTTTGAGTGGCCCCTAGTTTCTTGTTGGGCAAGTAAAGTTTTTCTCCCACAATAGGAAATCCCAACTGCCATAGATGAATTCTAATCTGGTTGGTTCTTCCCGTTATGGGAATGGCTTCAACTAAAGCCGTTCCATCTGCATATCTTTGAATAACTTTAAATTCCGTTCTTGCCTCTAGCCCTTGATTTATTTCAATTGCAACGGTTCTTGATCCACACTCATCGGGTTCAGAGGTAATGGCCATTTCACAAATAAACTCGTCCTCTTTGGGATGCCCTTGTACTTTAGCGTGATAAATCTTTTCAACCTTTCCATTAGCAAATTGAGTTTGAAGATTTCCTGCTGAATGACGACTTCGAGCAATCACCATCACACCTGAAGTATTCGCATCTAACCGATGGGCAGGTCTGGGGCGTTGAGGTGCATAAACCTCATTGAGAAAATACTGCAAAGTATTTCGATTAAATCTCCCACCTGCATGAACAGGTAATGGCGCCGGCTTATCAATCACAATCACCATTTCATCCTCATACAAAATCTTCACATTTGCATTTACATCGGGCTCGCTCGCCTTGGGAAGTTTGTGAAGATACCTCTCTCCAGCTTGGATCTTGTGCGAAGCTATTACAGGTTCCATTTGAGATGTGAGAATTTCCCCGGAATTAATCTCTTTCATCCACTCCTCTTCTGGGATGTGATTCAAAATTTCCGACAAAAATTCCAAAATAGTTTTTCCATGAAAAACTTTAGGCACTTTGACAGGACGATAGTTTTCATAAGGTTCGCTGCCGGGAAGTTTTGTTTTAAATCTCTCAAAAGCCACTTGGTGTTTCTCCATTGACTCTCGACGTTTTTCTTCAGGAGAAACATAACAATAAGAACAGGTCTTACCTAAAACATAACGAGGATCCTTTTGCTCTTCCGAGGTCAAAGGGGAAAGACAGGCAAAGCACTGGGAGTCGGGTGTTTCTGCAAGATGAGGATCTACCCCAACTCTCTGGTCAAAAACAAAACAGTCCCCTTGATAGTGTGCCCCCCCAACCTCTTCAAAATATTTTAAAATGCCACCATCCAATTGAAAAATATGCTTAAAGCCAACCGACTCCATGTAAGGGCCGGCCTTTTCACAACGGATTCCGCCAGTGCAAAACATGACAATCGGTTCATCCTTCATCTTCTCAGGTAATTTGGCTACAGCTAAAGGGAAGTCTCTAAAATGGTTTACCCCAATAGGGAGTGCCTTATCGAAAGTTCCGAGCTTAACTTCATAATCATTTCTTGTGTCTAATAGAGTGATAGCTCTGCCCTCATCCAGCCATTTTTTTAGTTCTATCGCTTTTAATTTAGGAGAGGTTCTTTTAGCAGGATCAATCCCCTCCACTCCGAATGCGATAATCTCTTTCTTAATTCTCACTAACATACGGGTAAAGGGCTGATGAGTACTGTCGCTAAACTTAGGATTTAATCCTTCAAGCCCTGGAATCTTCCAGAGCTCTTGCATGAGAAGATCGATCTTCTCTCGTGTCCCTGCCACAAACAGATTGATCCCCTCAGTACTAAGTAAAATGGTCCCTTTAAGTTCCCAAGCTTTACACCTTTCCAATAGCCTTTCTCTCAAGGGTTTAAGATCGGTTAAATGGGTAAAATAATAGGTAGAAATATTGGTATATATATTCATTGATAAAGGCGTTTTAGCGAAATATGGTGCGCTTAGTCAACTACATGTAATAATCTTTCCTTAGAGAGGCCGAATCCTCTCGTGATTCCACCCAAAGTAAAGCCGTACCTTTTGGTGGTACCTTTTGGTGGTTATTCCAATAACTTGAGCATCTCATCGATAATAATCTTCTCGCCTCTAATGCCCATGACTTTGTTTATTTGAGGGACCGCTGAAGGGCACGTAATATTAACTTCGGTTAAATAATCACCGATAAAATCCACTCCAAGAAGATAGAGTCCTTTACTATAGAGATCACGCGAAACGACTTCACAGGCCTTAAGCTGTTTTAAAGTGGGGGTAAAAAGATGAGCACTTCCCCCTTGATGAAGATTAGCTAAACGACTTCCCTCTTTAGGTTTTCTTAAGACACTGCCTACCACTTTCTGATTCATGACAACAATCCGAAGATCTCCTTGGGTTGTCACCTCATTTAAATAAGGCTGAACAGCTACTTTGGGCTGCCATTGCTCCCAATATCTCTTAAGTTCATCATCGGAACTCTTCGAACTAAAAAATTCAATACCTAATCCCGAATATAGATGAAGTGGTTTAGCTACAACCTCCCCTGCACTTTTGCGAACTAAAGAGATAAATTGAAAAAGAGAATCACATTCCCATGTAGTTACAGCAAATTCAGGATAGCTCTGAGGTAAGAGATGTTCACTTAAACGCCAATTCCATTCTGGATTATTGATCTGTAAAATTCTTTTGGATAATGAAGCAAAGTGCTTCATATGACCCCTATAGCGATCATTAACTGGAGGATCTAGTCTCTGCCAAATGACATCATACTGTTCAACCTCTTGGCTCTTAGGCGCCTCTAAAACAAAGGGCTCTTTCTGCAGAGGGAGAACCTGAACCAACTTCTGAATCGGCAAATGAGTGAAGTAATCTTTTGTCTTTTTTTTCCAATCAACTGCCCCTAAATCAACATAATCAACACTAAAGCCACGGGACAACATCTCTAATGCCAATACAACTCCCGTATCTAATCCAATCTGCATTGTTTGGGTGGGTTCACCCGCTATCAGAATCTTAATCATCTCTCTAGCTCCACTTTTAAACTCTCAAAATCATAATCTCAATTTTTACATGTACAAACAAAACTTTAAACTCCCAACAATTCTCGGTGAGCCACAGGGCATGATAAAAAGTGAAGTCCTTCAAGAATTTGGATATGAAAGTGGGGCTACCAGCTCCAGGGAAAGTCACTGTACGCCCCACTTTCATATCCAAATTCTTGAAGGAACCATCATAAAATTACCCCAATGGCACACCGAGACTTTACGGAAATATTTTTCTAGTGCTCCTCAATTAGCCTCAAAATCTATTCACCTAGAATTGCTGTTAAACTTCTATACTTTACAAACCGCAATGCAATGCCCCTTACATGTAACTTTAATAATCTATACACTTAGTTAAAGGCTCCTGATAATGATAAAAACCACTGAAGATGCCTTCCCGTCTAAATCTCGCTTAGAGATTAACTCTTCATTTTTTTTGGGCACCTTAAAAAGACCCCATGTTTTAATGAGTGTTTTATTGGGATTAATATCACTTGCCTATTATATTTTAGTCCCTACACAATTAATCTCTACTAAGCTGACTCAAATTGGATTTAGAGAACCCTCTTTTTTTCCTGAAGGAATAAAGATTTTAGTTTTTTCTTTGTGGTTTAGTATTTTTTATTTCCTATTTTCTTCCAAAAACAACATCACTCAACGGGCAAGTCCCTTTCATTTTAAAACAAGTCCCTACCCAAGTTGGGCAAATTATTTTCTACTAACAGCAGCTTTTTCCATACTTCTAGGCTCTCTGTTACAAATTCAATCTCCCTTGACTTACGATGAGATGAATATTGGTGGAGCCTTAGCCAACAGAAGTTTTTCCCAGGTTATAGATTTAATACTTCAGGGGCTCTACCGAGCCACCAATACCCAACACACGTTATCATCACTTACTGCCTATTTTAGTATGGTTACTTTTGGAAAGAGTGCATGGATCATGCGGCTAAGCGCCATTCCGTTTGCTATTTTATTTTTACTGACAGTTTATAAGTTCTGCAAAAATTTTCTTCCTCTCATGGCTACGTTAATAGTTTTTGGAAATCTATTAGCCAATGAAAACGTGACATTCTATCTTCATTCACCGAGAGGTTTTGTCACAATGATGCTATTTAGCCTTCTCAGTTTAATGGGGGTTTTAAAACTAATTAAACCAGATACAAAACTCACTCCATTTAGGTATTCATGCTTTGGGCTATTTTATTTTTCACTTATTTTAACTAATACCAATGGAGGAATGTTCGCTCTTTTCCTGTTTTGCTCACTCGTTTTTTGGGCGTTACTAAATAAAAAACAATACTCAAGAGAACAATTTCAATCGATTAAATGTGTACTTTTAATTATGGTTTTACTCCTACCTCTATTTTTTATTGGAGCCCTACGTGAAGCCCAAGTTCAATCGGGACTTTCACAGTTAAATGGCTACAATAAGGAATGGAATCTGGGAACTATGGGATATCTCTTTGGGTTCGACCGTATTTGGTGGAGCAAATTGGTCTTAATCTTTAGTCTCGGGCTCTTTGTTTTTCGAATTCGTAAGTTTAAATTAACTACAGATTTTTTAAGTCTATTTTTACTACTTTCTTGGTTAGCACTTTTTACTATCCTACTCGTTTTAGGAGTTCGATCCTATGAGGCCAGATACGCCCTAGCCTTCCTCGTTCCTTTCTTAGCTTGGCTCGGACAAACGATAGATCTTCTTCCTAGATATTTTCGTGCCGGTGGAATTTTCTTGGTAGGTATTCTAACTATTTTATTACCTCTTTTATCAAGACACCGAGTTTATGAATCTATCACTGGAAGTTACGAAATGGCTCACACCTTTTTAGTAGAGGCTCGTAATATAGCGAGAGAGCCAAAATCATGTTTTTCATTTAAAGGGGATAATTATGAAATTACAGCCGCTAAAGAGCTCTATTTTCAAGGGGTTCAACTCTTAGATAATACATCTGATTTAAAAGCCTGCCCCCTAATTTATCAGCTGAGAATGAAAGAGGGTTCTAAAAAAATACTACCTAAACTTCCTGGACAAACTATATATTTCGATTCTGAGGGCCGATCTCTAGCCGTAGAGCAACTCCACAACTGAAGTTTGGTTTTACAGCTCACAAAAAGCTATTAAACTTAAGTAAATCCATAGCGCAAACTTAGTTTAATTGATAAAATTTTCATCTATGATTAACAATAAAAAAATTGCCGTAGTTCTTCCGGCTTATAATGCCGAACTTACACTTGAGAGAACCGTTAAAGAAATCCCCAGAGATATTGTAGATGAAGTTATTCTAGTTGATGATGCAAGTTCCGATAAGACAGTTGCTTTAGCAAGAAATCTCGAACTAAAAACTATTCAACATTCGAAAAACAGAGGCTATGGAGGAAATCAGAAGACTTGCTATGAGGCGGCTCTTAAATCTGGAGCGGATATTGTCGTGATGGTTCATCCCGATTATCAGTACACCCCCAAGTTAATAACCCCCATGGCATCTATGATAGCCTTTGAAGTTTATGATTGTATATTGGGCTCCAGAATCCTTGGTGGAACTGCCCTATCCGGAGGAATGCCTGTCTACAAATATATATTCAACCGACTTTTATCTGCAGTTCAGAACCTTCTTCTCGGGCAAAAGATATCGGAATATCACACCGGGTACAGAGCCTTCTCAAGAAAATTATTGGAAAGTCTCCCTTTAGAAAACAATTCAGATGATTTTGTATTCGACAGTCAAATGTTGGTTCAGATTATCTTTGGAAAATTTCGTATCGGTGAGATCTCTTGTCCCACCAAATATTTTGCAGAAGCCTCATCGATTAATTTTCTACGATCAGTAAAGTATGGTTTAGGGTGTCTTATATGTGCCTTACAATTTCGACTTAAAAAACTAGGTTTCGCACACACTAAGTTTCTAGATTTCTCTCCGCCCGTAACCCTTAACAATAAAGATTTTCAAGGTAAAATTAAGTCCCACTCGAATTAGATTTGCATCTTATATCTCTTATTCCATCATTATTGCTTATAGAATCACCGCTATATAATGAAAAGAAATTTCAAAAAACGAAGAAAGTTCCTAGAAGATTTTTTGCTGAAGAAATCTGTGGTGTTGTCGGCAGAGGGAACACTAGTTTTGAGATCTGTGAAATATTGATTCCGAAGAAATATTTAACTCTCGCTACGTCACGACGTGCAATCAAGCAGATGCACAAAAACGATAGAGACCCGGCAAACCGAACAAAAAAAACACTAAACTCATCACCTCCCTATTTCTGGTTCTTTCTAAATAACGGCTAGAGGACTAGTCGTCACTCGAGAGTTTTGCATAGTTTGCAAAGGTGATGAGCGAGTTTGTCCGTGATTTCACTCAACTCAGGGTTGTGAATTTCAAGTAATTGAAGAACTGCTACACTTTCACGAAAACTGCCAAGAGCAATACGGCAAAATCTTGCTCTGTCTTTGGGACTGGGCTTAGCCGAACCCTCTGCGAGGTTTAGAGCCACTCCTTCAGATAAAGGTTCAAGTTGAATAATGGCCTGTACTTCTCGGTGACTCCCAAAAGCGATTTGGAAAAACCTTCCTGATGAATTTAACAAAAAGGAACGAGATACTTTGGACCCTTTAGCTGCCAGCGTCTTCAAACTCTTGCGCAATTACCGGGTGCCCTGACCGCAATCCGGTGTGCCGGTTTTGCCGCAATGCCGAAATCAGATATCAGCTAGGCGGGGACATACAAATAAAAGAAAGAGCGCCTATTTCTTCAAAAGGCCACTCAATACGTCTCGTCTCTTTGGAGACAGATCCAACTTAACACCTATTAAAGAATTCCCAAATTCTACCGATAACTTAATGGGGGTTTCTCATGTCAGACGACAGCAAAAAAAAACCATCAAAACAGACTTTTTTTAGAATTAATTCTCAGGGAGAGCTTAGCCGAACTGAAAAAAGTGCCCCCCATTCTGAAGAGCTGGAGCCGAAAAGTTTTACCGAATCCAAAAACTCACCTTTTGACAACTCTCCCACTGAAGTTAAACCCAAAGAGCCCACAATAGCCGAGTCTCAAATAGAAAACACTCACACTGGTGTTTTCCAAGAACCCAAAACATTCACAGCTCTTTCCACAAATGAGCCAGAGAAAAAATTAAATGTAGAACCCTCTCTCTCCTTAGAAGATGGGCAAAAAGAGGTTCACGAGCCCTCGTCAATTCTAGCCTCGGAATCGGAAGAGGTTAACAAAGAGTCTAGTATTGAAGAGCTCTTTGATCTTGCTAACAAAGAAGAGATCCCCATCGAGCCATTGGATTCCAATTTAGAAAATAATATTTCTTCCACTTTCGCCCCTTCAAACCACGACAATCTCGCCACTTTAAAAAATTATATCGTTCTAAAAGAAAAAGAGGTTGAAGATCTTAAAGAACAACAAAAACAGTATCAAAATGTTCTCTTAAAATTAAAAAGAACCCACTCTGAATTAAATCAAACCAACATGGATCTTCAACATGAACTAGAGGCTGCTAAAACAAATGAGCAATTAATCAAAACAGACCAGGTTCATCTGCGCGAAAAACATGAAAACGAAATTGCAATTTTAAAAAATGACTTTGAACAGCAACAGCAACAAAATGGTTTTTTCCAGGAACAGCTCCAGGATCTTAATCGACAAAAAAATATCTGGAAAGAAAAGATTTCAGATGATTTAAAAAAGATTAAAATCAAGGAAAAGGAATTAGAAAATCGTTATGAGCTTCTAAAAAAAGATACTGAAACACTTTTAGATTCGAAAGATCAGCAGATTCTTGAGCTCAAGAAAAAGAGTGATGCTTTTGAACTAGAACTAGAATCTCTAGAGGAGCGATTAAGAAGCGAATATGCCATACTTAATAGTATCAACAGTAAAAAACGAAGGCTCATCGAAACTTTAAAATTAGCTATTTCACTATTAGAGCAACTTGACTCTTCAACTGAATCGGCTGAAGAACGCAAAATAGGATAACATCAACTCTTATGAAAAGTATTGCGCACTCTTTTAACTATCCCACCCCTTCAGCAATTCCCAAGGTGGCTGTCTGGACTAAAGACCCTTTCTTAAAGAATTTATATCAACCTGAATTTGAAAATCACCCGATTAAATGGCATTGGGAAACACATCCAAAAAACTGGAAACTTCTTTTAAAAAAACAAAAACCTCAGTACCTACTCCTAGATCTGGAGCTAGTTGCAGAAAACCCAATACAAGCACTTCAGGAAATCAGATCTTTATCACCTCTAACAAACATTATAGTGCTCTCTCATACCCATGATGTTCAAGTGGCGATCTCTGCGTTCAAAGCTGGAATATCAGATTATTACTTAAAACCCACAAATCCAGAGACACTGCTCTATGCAGTCCAAAAGCTTATCAGTGAAAAGAGTCTAACCCCCCACGACCCCTTAATGCAGGCCGATATGCAGATGTTTAGTGTGACCCATCACATCAGCATTGCTGAATCAGATTCCAAGATGAGAGAACTAGCTATCCATCACCTGCTCACAATCTTTGATGCTCGTGGAGCCCTTTGGCTTTGTCCTGCGGATAAACAAAAGGCCTCCTCAAGCACCATGTATCAAATGATCGATGAAACCCAATTTGCAGTTGAACACTGGAATTTTCAATCCTCTCACGAGGCCCAAACTGAGTTAACCTATTTTCAAAATCAACACCCTCTTCTCATAAGAGATTCCTTTCACTCCCAATTAACCTCTCATCCCGAACACTGGTTCCATGGGGACTCCGCTTGGATTCCTTTGAAAAACTCGTCAATGGGAGGGGTTCTTATTATTGGTATTAATCGTCAACTAAGTTTACAAATTGAAAGTCGAACGGAATTTCTTATTAGAAGCCTTGAGGTGTCCTTAGAAAACCACCGTAGATATATTGAAGCTAAACAATTAACCTACGTTGATGATCTGACAGGTCTATATAATCCGAGATTTTTAGACCACGCCCTAAATATTGCAATGGATTCTCTCAATAAAAAAGAAGAGGGATTCTGTATCCTATTTATCGATATCGATAAATTCAAACAGGTTAATGATCAATACGGGCACCTTATTGGAAGCCAAATGCTTCTCCATGTGGGACGAGTTATCAAGAATGGTCTTAGAAACAGTGATCACGTCTTTAGATACGGAGGAGATGAATTTATCGCCGTTCTCTACGACACCCACCTTGCCACTGCCCAGGAGATTGCCGAACGTGTTAGGAAAGCCACCGAAGCGAGAACTTTTAGGTTCCCTCATATAAATATCAAGATTACTCTTTCGATTGGAATAGCTAGATTCCCTGATCACGGGCAAGATAAAGGCACTATTATCTCAATGGCAGACAATGCAATGTATGCAAGTAAAAAACAGGGACGAAATCAGGTCATAGTGGCGGAGTCCTAAAGCCATGACAAAATTAAAGCTTATTTTTTCTGACTTTCATCTTGGGAAGGGAAAAAGACTTCGTAACGGAGCTATGAACCCGCTCGAGGATTTTTTTCATGATCATCACTTTAAAGAATTTCTAGAACATTATACCCAAGCTCCCTATGAAGACTACGAGATTGAGCTCATTCTTAATGGAGACATTCTTAACCTTATTCAGATCGACTATCACGGCCACTTTACGACAGTTATTACTGAATCGGTCTCCACAGCCAAATTACAGAGTATCATCGATGGCCATCCCGTTTTTTTTAATACCCTCAGAGATTTTCTAAACCATCCCAAGCGCAACCTCACCTATGTAGTTGGAAATCATGATCAGGAAATGCTTTGGTCTAGAACACGCCAACTTTTCGAAGGGGCCATTGGAAAAGAGATAAATTGGAAAAATACCTACTACCAGACCGATGGAATTCATGTCGAGCATGGGCATCAATACGAATCGGTAAATCGAGTCGATCCGACCCGCCTATTTCTAACCGATGGACTACCCGAGCCTATCTTAAACTTACCCTGGGGTACGCTCTTCACAATCCAATTTATTGTAAGACTTAAACTCATTCGGCCTGCCGTCGATAAAGTACGTCCTTTCCGTCACTTTATATGGTGGAGTCTGTTCCATGACACTTGGATGTCCTTAGGACAGGGAATTAGATTATTCTTTTATTTTATCTCCACCCGATTCAGTAAGGTTCGATATCGTCAATCTAGTTTAATGTTAACTTTTAAAATTCTAAAAGAGGCCTCAGTTTTTCCGGATCTTAGTGATGCCGCTAAACGAATTTTGAGAAGTCCCGAACTTCACACTGTCATCTTCGGCCACACCCACGTCTATAAACAGATCCCTATTGGAGATGAGAAACAATACTTAAATACGGGCAGTTGGACCGATATCATCTCAATGGATCTCGACAACTTTGCCCGCCGCTCTCGCCTCACCTATGTCCGTGTAGAGTATGATTCGAAAGGAAAAGCCATTCCTATGCTACGCCATTGGATAGGCCGCATTCCCATTGAAGATGATGCCTTTGGGTTATAATTCATGATGCCTCGAGTCTATTTCTTATTTTTTTCTACCAACCTTTTGTCAGATAGTTTTCTCTGACATATACTGTGGAAATTTAGAGGTCCGCGTCAACTTTAATTTAGGGCTCATATATGATTGGAACTATTGCAAAAAAGATTTTCGGCAGTGCGAACGACAGAGAAATTAAACAACTTATTCCAAAAGTATTAGAAATTAATGCTCTGGAGCCCACCCTTTCAAAATTAACCGATGAAGGTTTGAGAAATAAAACTCTGGAGTTCAAACAAAAATTAGAACAAGGAGCCACTCTCAATGACATTCTTCCCGAAGCCTTTGCAGTGACTAGAGAAGCTGGAAAACGTGTTCTCAACATGCGCCACTTCGACGTGCAACTCATTGGGGGCATGATCCTTCACAGCGGAAAAGTAGCAGAGATGCGAACCGGAGAGGGAAAAACTTTGGTAGCCACCTTGCCCGTTTATCTCAACGCCTTATCCGGTCAAGGGGTTCATGTCGTTACAGTTAATGATTATCTGGCTCGAAGGGACTCCGAATGGATGGGTCAGCTATACAAATTCTTGGGTCTAACCGTGGGAACTATTGTTCATGGACTTAATGATTCTCAAAGACATGAGGCCTATCACGCTGACATCACTTACGGTACAAATAATGAATTTGGATTTGATTATCTTCGGGATAATATGAAGTTTCGTCTCGAAGATTTCGTTCAAAAGCCCCTTAATTTTGCGATTGTAGATGAAGTTGACTCGATTCTAATCGACGAGGCACGGACCCCTTTAATTATCAGTGGTCCTACTGATGATAGTACCGATAAATATTATTTAATTAACTCCGTAATCCCCATTTTACAAAATATCGAAGATTACACCATTGAAGAGAAATCCCGTAGTGCGGCTCTCACAGAATCGGGAGTTAATAAACTAGAGAAAGCTCTTCGCGTTTCTAACCTTTATGCCCCCGAACACATGGAGTTAGTTCACCATGTTCATCAAGCTCTAAAGGCTCACGCCATTTTTAAGCGAGATGTCGATTACGTGGTTAAAGAAGGGGAAGTGATTATTGTCGATGAGTTCACGGGTCGACTCATGCCAGGAAGACGTTATAGCGATGGCCTTCACCAAGCGCTCGAAGCTAAAGAGGGGGTGAACATCGAGAATGAAAATCAAACATTAGCTACGGTTACTTTTCAAAATTATTTCCGCATGTATAACAAGCTGGCCGGTATGACGGGAACTGCCGATACCGAAGCCACCGAGTTTAATGCTATCTACAAACTCGAGGTTTGTGTCATTCCTACCAATCGCTCAATGATTCGAGATGATCGCCAGGATGTTATCTACAAAACAGCTAAGGCGAAATATTCGGCGGTCTGTGATGAACTCGAAGAGATGTTTAAGAAAAAACGGCCTGTACTCGTTGGAACTATCTCTATTGAGAAATCCGAATACCTAAGTCAGATTCTTAAAAAAAGAGGGGTTCCTCACAACGTATTGAACGCTAAACAGCACGAACGGGAAGCTGACATTGTGGCTCAAGCCGGACAACCTGGATCTATCACCATTGCAACCAACATGGCCGGTCGGGGAACCGACATCGTGCTCGGCCCAGGCGTTAAAGAGATGGGGGGACTCCACATTCTAGGAACTGAACGTCACGAGTCTCGACGCATCGACAACCAACTACGAGGACGGGCTGGTCGTCAAGGGGATCCCGGATCCAGCCGTTTCTATTTATCCCTAGAAGATGATCTTTTACGAATCTTCCAAGGAGAAAAAATTAAGGGCTACATGGAAAGATTCAAAATGGAAGAGGATATTCCCATTGAATCCAGACTTATCTCTAAAGCTATTGAAAATGCCCAAAAAAAGGTTGAAGGGCACAACTACGATATTCGTAAACACCTACTAGAATATGACGATGTTTTGAACAAACAGAGAGAAGTTATTTATGAGCTAAGAAGACTCATCTTAAAAGGCGAAAATACCAAGGCATTAATCTCAGATATTGTTCGAGAACAGATAGAAGGGAGCTGTGATACTTTTGCCTCCACCAAAACCACCACAGAGTGGAATACACAATCAATTCTTGAGTCGTTAATCACTCTTTTCGATAAAACACTTGGTTTTACGGAAGAGACTTTAAAACTGATCGATGGAAAAGAGGCCTTGGTCACTGAAATCTGCAAAAGAGCTCAAGAACTCTACAATGACCGAGAAAAACAAATGAGCTTGGAGGTCATGCGCCAACTTGAGCAAATGATCTACTTAGGTTCTATCGATCAACTCTGGAAAGATCACCTTCTTAACATGGACCACTTAAAAGAAGGGGTTGGACTACGCGGATACGGGCAAAAGGACCCCTTGGTTGAGTATAAAAAAGAGGGGTTCACACTATTTAAGTTAATGGACGAACAGGTAAAAATGGATGTCATTACAAAGCTGTATCGTGTCCAGGTTACTCGAGAGGAAGAGGTCCAAGATCTCCAACCTAAAGAACAACCCATGCAGTTTTTTCATGGAGCTGAAGAGGAGAGCGAACTTCAACCCTCAATTCGAACAGAAGATAAAGTAGGAAGAAATGACCCCTGCCCCTGTGGGAGTGGAAAAAAATACAAAAAATGTCACGGAGGATAACCTTTGTTTTCTACATGTCCAAGTTGCTTAACTCAGATTTTGCATGATGATGGAATTAACCAATTACGCTGCGAATGCGGAAATCACTTTAGCCCGTTTTTAGATGCAACTCCAACTCTAGGGGCAGATTCCAATTCTCCTCTAATGGCCATGGGAGAAAAACATACCTTTACCGGAGTCCCTGTAATTTCAGAGGTAGAGAATCCTTCATCCGATGTCGCTGCCGGCACACCCACTTTTTCTGACTATTCCGAAAGTGAAGCAGCTTTCGCTGAGTTGAGAAGTTTTGGTGAAGATTTAGGAAGTTTAGAAATAGATTCTCAGGTTAAGCCCACGCCAAAAGTTCCAATAGAAACTGAAACAAGCCTTCCTTCAACGCCTAATTCGACTCCTATAGTAACCACAGCGCAGTCTAAGATCAGTAGTGTTGAAGTAGGTTTTCCCAATTGCCTTATTACTGCAGGAGATCAATTATCCGGTTATGAAATTGAGGCCTTCTTGCCCCCAATTTCAATTTGGTGCTCGACGGCCGTTGAAACTGAGGATCCGCTTAAAGGGGCTCATGAAATACTTTCACAAAGAGCTAGTCACATTGGAGCTAACGGGGTTGTATCGGTCCGTTGGTCATTTACTCCAGATGGCTCACGGATTCTTTTGACAGGAACACCCGTTAAATGTCGAAAACAAAGTTAACTAGATCTTCTAAGCCCCTTATTAATGAGGTAAGACCCATTGGGGCCCGAGTCCTTAAAAGCGCTATAGATAGTTTAAGGCCCTATCTGTTTGAAGCCTCTGTACTAGATCTTTTTGCAGGCCAGGGAAGATTTGGAATTACTACAAGCGAAGAGGGGATCTCTTGCGTTACCTTTGTGGAGAAAGATCGTCAGACCACTTCAGAGCTTAGGTCTTTTGTGAGCGGACGGCAGTTTCCAAAAAATGTAAAAGCCACCATCTTGTGTCAGGATGTATTTACTTTTTTAGAAAACTCTAAAGAAACATTTGATGTTGTTTTCGCCGATCCCCCTTTTCCTCTTTGGAATAAAGACTTCGAAAACCGTCTATTTACAGCTGTAATTAAAGCGTTAAAACCTGGCTCTATTTTTCTTGTGAAACACCCTAGCCGAATGTTACCCTGCTCTCAATTAGGTGAATTAACTCAGATGAAATTAAGCGATTTTGGCGAATCGAGACTCATTTATTTTAAATATGAAGCTCAGTAAACAAAACACACTCAAAAAAACTTCACTCCATCGAGCTATCTATCCAGGAACTTTTGATCCCATCACCAATGGGCATGTTGATCTCATCACTCGTTCATTATCGATATTCGATGAGGTGATTATCTTAATCGCCCCTTCTAGCAAAAAACCGATTTTTACTCCCGCAGAGAGAGTGAAACTTATCACGCAATGCTTTAAAAATGACCCTCGTATTAAGGTGGATATCATCGAAGGGCTACTAGCCGATTACGCAAAAAAAGTTAGAGTCAATGTAGTTCTCAGAGGGCTTAGAGCTATTTCAGATTTTGAATACGAGTTTCAGATGGCAACTATGAATAAACGACTCCATCCGGGACTTGAAACTTTCTTTCTCATGGCATCGGAAAGTAATTTTTTTGTAAACTCAACCTTGGTAAAAGAGGTTGTTTCTCATAACGGAGACATCTCTTCTTTAGTTCCCCCCCATGTTGAAAAAAGCCTTAAGGAAAAACTATGCTAAAAATTGCTAATCGAGTCAGCTCACTCAAATCCAGTAGCATCATGGAGATCTCGGCCAGAGCAGCTCAATTAAAAGCTCAAGGTCACGAAGTTATTAGCCTTGCAGCAGGAGAGCCAGACTTTAATACCCCTGAACCCATTCAAGCTGCAGTCACGGCTGCGATGAAGGAGGGGATCACAAAATACACTCCAGCCCCAGGTTTTCAAAAGCTACGAGAGGCCATCGCTAAAATGGTTTCCACTGAAAATGGTTTTCCGGTAGATCCTGAAGAGGTTTTAGTGACTAGCGGAGCAAAACACGGCCTTTATTTAGCTCTCCAATGTTTAGTGGATCCAGGAGAAGCTATTCTTATACCCACTCCATCCTGGGTCAGTTATCGTCCTATGATTGATCTCGCTGGAGCCTCAGTTATCCCTCTGCCTCTGTATGAAGAGGATGGTTATCGTCCTAATATAGAGCGCTGGAAGGGAATGGCGATTCCGCCTAATGCCAAGGGGATCATCATTAATAGTCCTAATAACCCCACAGGGGTAGTTTACAGTCGAGAAGAGTTGGTCAAACTCACAGGATGGGCTCTCCAAAGAAATCTTTGGATTATCTCAGATGAGATTTATGAAAAAATTATCTATGATAATTTGACTCACACCAGTATTGCAGCCCTCGGACCTGAAGCCAAGAAGGCCTCCATTACTATAAGCGGATTTTCAAAAAGTTACGCTATGACCGGTTGGAGATTTGGCTGGGCAATCGCCGACAAACCTTTTGTAGCAAAAATGGCAGCACTCCAAAGTCAAAGTAATAGCCATGTAACTAGCTTTGTTCAATGGGCCGCATTAACTGCCTGTACACTTTCTCCATCCATTGGCGCTTCAATGGTAGCTGAATTTGATCAGCGACGTCGTTACTGCATGGAGCGACTCGACAAACTATCGCCTCATCTCACCTACACTCGCCCCACTGGAGCCTTTTATATTTTTATTAATTTATCTAAATGGCTACTGGCACACAAAATGACCGACTTGGAGTTTTGTAAGGAGCTCTTAGACAAAGAATATGTGGGAGCAGTTCCAGGTTCTTCTTTCGGCAAAGAGCACTCAATAAGAATCAGTTATGCTACGAATATTGAAAACTTAAAAAAAGCTTTCGATAGAATTGAAGCTTATTTAAACCGCTAAGTTTAAATACCTAAAACGAATTTCCCAGTTCTATATAGAAGGAAGAGCCCTCAGGGGTCAGTGCAAGATCCCCTCGAACGATCAATCTTTTTCCCCAGATGATTCGTGTGCCCCAGCCTATCGAGGCATGTAAGTTTCCTATCTGGATCGGAAGTAATTTATTCCAAACTCGTCCTACATCAACAAAGGGGACAAAGCCTAACTGAATCTCTTGATCGGCAAAACCAAAGCTCACGGGATCCCAACGCAACTCAAACCCTATAGCCGAGCGAATATGGTCGATAAAACGGTTACCATCGTAACCTCTCATAAACCGATCTCCCCCAAAACCAATCGTTGAATCAGAGCCCCCTGCGCTTGAAAGTTCATAAAAGGGCACTGTCCCAGACAAAACTTCAAAAAAGGTTCGATGTGCAAAAATTAATTTTCGATTAAGTGGATAATAGTATCTGAACGTATAAGTTGTTCTTAAAAAATCATAATTGCTTCCCGTGAATTTGGAATACCACTGCAGATAAAGCTCATTGAAACTTCCTTTAGTGGGATAGGGTTCGAAATCCAAAGTATCATGAACAATAGCCCATCCCATATAATGAGTTTTTCCACCGGAACTTCCCAGAGGATGTTCTGTTGTTAGAAGACTTGTGGGGGGAGCTGAAATAGTCATCCATTTAAAACCCAGAACAGGACCGGTTCTTATATTCCTTCCCATGTACCGTAAGACCTGAAGCGTAATCGTCGGTGAAGTCCTTTGATTAGCATACAAAGGATTTTCAGGCTCCAGACCAATGGGGTTCACTTTTGTGTCATTGCCCATACCGTAATATCTCTGAGTGATATCACTGTTAAAGGCTATTCTACTGGTAACCCTCCATAGGCCGCCAAATGCGTAGGGATAGTCCACTTGAAAGAAATGCTTATAACGCCCTTTATCACTCGCTAGAACCTGTCCTATAAACTCGGCCTTATGTGGGTCTTGTCTCAGAATATCAACTAGCTTGGCATGTAACCCTAAGTGGAAACCATTATTAGGGCTTGGAAAGATAAGAGGGATTCCCTGAATCGTCCAAGGTTCCCCCCACATTTGAAACCCTTTACGACTCACCACTTTATCAATTCGAGAAGCAACCTCCTCTCCGAAAAGCTTAAGTTCTTTTCCCATTCCAGGTGTTTTCGGAGGGTTTATTAACGGCCCATCTTCAATAAAATCATCCGGACGTAACGCGGCGGGCACTTCAGAACTCTCCTCCTCTTTCTTAGGAATTCTACTTTTTTTCTTGTTGAGCGGTCGGGCTCTTTTAATACCTGGGAGTTCAGATTCAGCAGAAATCGGCGTAGAGATACCAATAAAACAGACCCCTACTACCGTAAGGTAACAAAAAAATTTCTGCCCAAATAACATGATTCCTGATTTTGGCCTGATCTGCCTTATTTGAGAAGTGAAAAATAGGGTAAGGGGTTCGAAATTCAAGTTTTTGTTTCATCTGCGCACAGAAGTATTCCAGGTTGATTTTACACGACTATCTAAAAACCTCTCAACGCTGGTAAATGAAATATGATCTCCAATGCTTTTTCCATAATAGAAATACTGAATGATACCATCTTCCGCTATCAAGAAGTGGGCTGGAACCTGCCCTATCTTACCGTCAATTTTTCCTTGCGGATTTCCATTTAAAATAGCTTTAATAAAAGTCACAACGACACTGGGCTTTAGCACTGCCTTTAGACTTTCCTCAGTCTCGTAAAGTTCATAGAGCTTTTTCTCTGGCTCTGAAATCAGTGGAAAGTCAGGAAAAGGTTCTTTAAGGCTTTTGAACTTATCAGGACTAGATTCAAAAATAGCTATTATTTTTAATCCCCTCTTCATTAAATCTGGGCATCTTTTTTTAACTGCATTTAAATGAAGATTACAGAGTGGACAGCCCGGATAGCGATAGAAGATAAGCCACAAAGGGGAGCCCAAAAACTGAGAAGATGAAATCTCTTCTCCTTGCCACGTTTGCGCGACAAACTTAGGGGCCTCCATTCCAATCTTAATTCTTTTTTCATTCATATTATTTTCACTTATCTATTTGTGTTTTATAAAATTAAAACATGATCCCTAAACCCATTCCAGCAAAAGGCCCTGAGAGATTTAAATCTCCACCTTCAGAAACAAACGACACTCCATTGCTTTTTAGATCTCTAAGATTGAGCCAATGGTATCCGGCCTCTAAATGAAAAGCTAATCGTGAAGTGACTTTTAACTCCATTGAGGCTCGAGCATAGTAATTCCAAAATCGAGTTCCTCGAGTAAAACTCACTTGAGTTAATGAAGAGATTTTTTGTTCGAAGGGGTAGAGCCCCCCCACAGCGAAAAGATAGGCTATTCTTGGGTTTTTTCGAACATAGGCCACTTCAGGGCCGACCATTTGTAAATTCAAACTATTCTTTTCAGAAACTCCTTCCAATAAAAACTCCCTAGAGGTAAACCATCGTTCATATCTTGCCCCTATCCACAAATAAGAAAAAAGATAGCCCCCCAATCCAAGGGTAGCGACTAACGGAGTTCTCATATTTTTTGAGTACTGGGCTCCCGCAACTGCATCAGCTTTATTTGAAGTAAGTGCAAGATCTCCTGCTAGATAAAAAAGAAACGGACGATCAGGTAGATTGACAACTTTCCTAGCCAATGTAGTTCTAGGAAACAGGAGTGACACTCCTAAAATCAATCCTAAGAAAGATATTTTTCGTGCATAGTCCATCACCTAGTCTTCGGACTATTTAACACTCAGTCACAGAACATAATGAAGGATTAACTATGTCGAAAAGCGAACATTGATAAACAGATTAAGGAACTGTAGAAAATGGAATATCTTCGATAGGATAGTTTTCCCAAGCTTTAAAATCGAAATGCCACCACTCAGTATCAAGACCTACAAATCCCTCCTGTTCCATGGCTTTCTCTAATAGGGTGCGATTTGATATCTGTTTCTTTGTACCCTTCATAGAGTTGCGATGGGCCCTCTCAGTAAAGTCATCGTAGCCAGTCGGCATCTCAAGCTCTTTGTCATCTGCATTAATAAGAGTTAAGTCTACAGCGGCACCTCGATTATGACGAGAGCCCTTCTCGGGATTTGCGACATATCTTTCATCAGGCACTAACTCCCAAAATTTCTTCTGAACCGTTAAAGGACGATAGCAGTCATAAATCTTTAAACGTAATCCCCGAATCTTAAGTGAAGCTTGGACTCTTGAAAGAGCCTCTGCCACCGGTTTTCTCAAGAGACATCTAGCTTCTGGATAAATCACCTTGTGAGTAAAATTATTCGAAGTCGCATACCGAATATCCAAGAACAAACTAAAATCATACTTTTTAGCATCGATGAGCGGAGTATTATCTGCCCAGCTGAGACCTGAAAGCTGAGAAACTATCCATAAAAAAACAAATGAAATTCTCATCTCTCTTCCGCAGGCTTAAGAAACACCAACCTACCCTTAATCCATAGACGAAACCGATCAATATAGGTATACGCGGCTGGAATAACTACTAAACTCAAAAGAGTCGAGCTAATGAGCCCTCCAATAATCGCAATTCCCATACTAGTGCGTTGTTTAGAGGCCTCGTTTAGGCCAATCGCAACCGGTAACATTCCTGCAATAAGAGCGAAGGTGGTCATCAAAATAGGACGTAATCGCATTTTACCTGCCTGCACTAAGGCCTGACCTCTCTCCATTCCTTCCTTGATAAGCTGATTAGCAGCATCTACAAGAAGAATTGAATTCTTAGTCGCCACCCCTAGCAGCAAAATACATCCAATCATCGAATTAATATCTAGAGATTGTCTAGTGATAAAGAGCGCAATAAAGGCCCCGCACGCAGCAAGCGGAATAATCAACATAATCGTAAGCGGTGTAATGAAAGACTCATAAAGACTTGCTAATACCAGATAAATAAAGACGATAGCTAAAATCGCAGCGGTCGCCATGCTCTCGATAAGCTCCTTAAAGTTCTCAGCCTGTCCGACAAAGGCATAACTCACCCCCTCAGGTAACTTCATCTCACCTTCGAGAAGTTGATTAATATCGGTCATCACTCCCGCCATACCTTTTCCGCCTGGGGTTAAATCAGCCGATAGCTGAACGTATCGGCCCCGATCCTGTCTCAAAATATTAGCGGGTCCTGTGGCTTCAACTCCACTAGCAATATTCTTAAGAGCAATTTGTCTAAAGTTAATATTAGGAACAAAGGTCTTATTAAAATTAGTTTTTAGATCCCTATCTTCTTCTTGAAGCCGAACACGAATATCATACTCTCTACCCTCTTCTCGATATACAGCCGGTGTAGAGCCCTCAATTTGATTTCTGAGTTCAGTTCCTACAATACTACTTGAAACTCCCATTCGCTCAGCTTTTCTGTTATCTAAAATCACTTGGAATTCAGGTTTTCCGGGGCGTACACTCGTATCCACATCTTTAAGATCGGGCATTGTTTTAAGATGCTTGAATAACTTATCAGAAACTTTTTCAACAACCGCAAGATCACTTCCAATGATATTCACATTAAAAGGACGTGATCCCGCACCTACCATATCGATATCTTTCACTGTAGGATTTGCAAACGCAAATTCTTTAAGCTGCCCCCTCAATCGATCTTTAAATTGAGTCGTATTTACTTTGCGCTGTTTCGCTGGAACCAACTCAACAAAGAATGTCGCTACATTACTTTCAAGATCACGACTTCCTACCATCAATACAGCAGACTTTACTTCGGAATTAGCGCGAACAACGTCATCTACTTTCTGGGCCACTCGAGCCATTTCGTTCAAATGAGTTCCGGGAGGCATGTCCAATCCTATCGAGAACTCGCCATAATCCTGAGCTCCTAAAAATGTTTTTGGAGTAAATTTAAGAGCCACTCCGCTCAATATCACAACTAGCCCAGCGAATACGAATGTCTTCAGAGGCTTATGAATGGTTTGCTCTAAAATCTGTGCATACCTATTTTCCAGTGAACTCTGAAATTTATTAAACAACTTTAAGGCACGCCCCAAAGTAGCTCCAAGAAATCCATCTTCTGGAAATCCGTGACTCTTACCTGCAAAATAGGCGGAAAGCATAGGGGCTACCGTTAAAGCATCAAAAAGACTAATAACCATTGCGAAGCAAATTGTAAGCCCGAACTCTTTAAAGAATTGTCCTACCACCCCTTTTAAGAAAGCAATCGGACCAAACACCGCAAGAACTGCACAGGTGGTCGCAATAACGGCCAGAGTCACCTCTTTAGTTCCAACTGAAGAGGCCTTGATAGGATCCTCTCCCATCTCAATATGTCTAAATATGTTTTCTCGAACTACAATAGCATCGTCGATAAGAAGCCCTACAGCTAACGAAAGTGCTAGTAAGGTCATTACATTGACTGTAAACCCTGCCATAGCCATTAAAATAAAGGCTCCCAAAAGAGAGTTGGGTAATGCAAGCCCTGTAATTAACGTTGATCGTGCCGAACCTAAAAAGAAAAAAACTACAATGATAGTTAAAACAATCCCGATAAAAATCGATTCGGTGACATCGTCTATATTGGCTCGAATGGGTTTTAAGGAATTTCGCACGATTTCAAGCGTGGGTTTTCCCTCAGCATGAGCCACCGTCTGATTAATCTCAGAAACACGAGCGCTAACAGTATTCGCAACTTCAATGGTATTAGCCCCTGTCTGTCTAAAAACCATTAAAAATAAAGATTTCTTCCCATTGTAAAAGGTCCTCGAGTTTTCCTCTTCAAGAGAATCGGTTACTTTGGCAACCTGAGACACGGTGACTGGAACATCATTTCCAATAAAATTAACAATCACATCCCCAATATCTTTTAAACTTCGAAACTCCCCTAAAGTTCGAAACACCAAATCCGTTCCGTTCTGTTTAACCTTACCCGCTGGAATATTTTGCCCAGTGCTCGCAATTCTCTGAGAGATTTGTGAAGCGGAGATCTCGTAAGCATTAAGTTTCTTTCGATCTAGTTCAACTCGAATCTCCCGTTTCCTTCCCCCTAGAATTTCTACAAGTCCCACATTTTTTATTTGCTCGATTTTAGGACGAATGACCTGGTCCGCAAGATCATATAATTTTGACTCCGAAAGATCCGCTGCCACCGTGATAGTCATTATCGGTTGATCAGCAGGATCCACTCTTCGAATAAACGACTCTTTTGTCTCCTTAGGAAGCTTTATCTTTGCAGAGGATACTTTGTCTCTCACCTGTTGTTCCGCATATTTCACATCGGTCTCAAGAGTGAACTCCGCAATAACAATACTAATCCCTTCTTTATTGATCGAACGAAGTCTTTTGATTCCTGCCACTGTCGAAATTTGATCTTCAAGAACCTTTGAAACAAGGGTCTCTACCTCTCTAGGGCCCGCTCCAGGATAAGGGGTACTCACAGTCACTACAGGAAAAGTAACATTAGGAAAAAGATCTACCCCTAACTTCTTTAATGACAAATACCCTATCACGAGCATCGCAATGACTGTGCAGGTAATAAAAATCGGGCGTTTAATTGAAAGCTCGGCGAGTGTCACAGGTTTTCTCCTGGGTTGGCTTCAAGGGGCAAGTAGGTCTTCATCTGGGCTAGAAGAGCTAGAATTTGAAGCTCCGTTTTCAACATTACAATTTGACTGCTGGCGTAATCCTGTTCGAACAACACAACCTGATACAACACCGATCGCCCTGTCTTCAAACGAGCTCGCTCGTTCTCTAGTTTTTGTTGTTGCACCTTTTCGATATCTTTGGCCAATTGCAATCGCCGTTTAGCCTCTCCAAATCGGGTAACTAGTTCGTTCCATGCAATCTCCTCTTCAAATATTTTCCTCTGATAATTAAGCTCGGCCCCTTTTTCTTCTTTAAGATATCCCGCTTTATCAAGAATCACAGTTCCCAGATCTAAAGGAGCCGAAAATTTCAAACCCATAGCAAAGGTATTTTGTCCTGTTCTACTCGCGTCAGAAACACTTTGACTTAAAGAAGAATCTCGGCCGTTCAAACTATAACTACTAAAAATATCAAAGGTGGGTGAATTTTTTTCTCGTCCCAGTTCGCTCATAGCTTGCGCAGCTTTTCTAGCTTCGTCAGCAGCTAAGAGATCCTCTCTTTGCCCCTTACGTTCTATTGGAGAAAGCATAATCAACTTGTCGCCATCGATCTTTTCGAGGATCTCCTCAGTAGTTTCAGAATCTTTTCCACGAAGGCTGTTAAACCTCTTAATGGCCTCTCTTTGCTCGTCTATCGCCATCTGTAATTCGAGCTGTTTACCTTGCAGTCCAGCTTCAGCTTGCAAAGTGTCCGATTTATCAGCCAAAGCCAGAGAGGCTCGCCTTGCGCTCCACTCTCTAATTTTCTTGGCTCTCTCCACTCCGTTTTTTGCAACTCCGACAAGTTCTCTAGCAATAACAAGTCCCCAGTAAGAGCTCTCTGCTTCAGCTAGGATAGCTTTTGATTTTAGAGCTTCAGTAAGGCTTAGGGCCTTAGCTTGGGCTTCAATCACTTTCACCGTAGCTCTGGTTTCTGAACCAAAACCATTTCTCCATAAGGACTGATTTAACTCCAACGAGGGAACAACATTATAAAATTTTGACAGTGGCACAAAGGCTTGATTGACTCCAAAAAGTTCTGTTCGAGTCACGGTATAGATTAATTTTGCGGAGAGCCCAAACTTTGTTTGTTCCGCTATACCTAAAGAATAACTTTGAAATACCGTACGATTTCCCAGAAACGAAGGATTATTCGTAGGCTTTCGATCATCCAAATATTGAACATTTGAAATAAGAGAAGGAAAGGTTAATAAAGTAGCCTCCCCTGTTCTCTCTAGAACTCCTTGACTCACCCACTGAGAGGCTTGATAACCCAAATGTTTTTGCTTCACCTGAGAAAGATAATCTTTGAGAGTTAACAGCTCAGTCCCTAAAGATAGAGAACTAGAGAAAAAAAACAGACTGAACAATATTCTTAACCACATGGCTGATTTATACTCATATTATTTAAGCGAGACAAGGCTTCTCAAACTTGCCTACCCATTCTTGACCCTTAATCGAAAGCGCATTAATAAATAGGAGGTAGTTAACTACTTTTAAGGAGTCGACTAAAAATGAAAGTAAGAACTTGGCTTTTTATTGCATTAGGGCTTGGGATCTGCTCCTTGGGATTAGCAAACTCAAAAACGACAACTCAAACAGATCTCTTTTCTAAGGTTTTAATACCGTACACAGAACTTCAAAGAGCCCTCTCACAGGATAAAATAGATCCTGTTAAAAAACAGGCTGAGGCAATGAAAATTTCACTAGAAAATCTCTTGAAAGGGCCACTTAAAAAAGAGGAGGTCTCTCTATTCAACGAACTCCTTACCCATGTAAATAACTTCCTTGAAGCTAAAGAGATCAATGAATATCGTATTCAATTTGGGAATATCTCAAAAGTCCTCATTGAATATCTTAAACTCCATAAGGAGAAGACGAAGTCTTTTATGCTCCTATTCTGTCCGATGTTTCCCGAAGGCTATGCCTTTTGGATCCAACCCAAAGGGGAGAGTCTTGCTAATCCCTATTGGGGAGAAAAGATGTTGACCTGTGGTGTAAAGCGTCCTTGGTAGGTTTTACATTAGAATAATAACTGGGCGAAAAAAATACCCCCAAAAAGAAACATCCAATAGATAAGCGATAAAGTCGCCACACTGGCATAAAGGTAGATTTTTACTGGCTTCACTTCCTTATTAACTCTAAATCTCACAAAAGCTTCTAGAGAAGAAAACAGGGCCCCTATCGGCAAAAGGGACTGATACTTTGGGTTATATTCACAATAGATAAAAAGAGATAAAAAGAATAAAGAGACAAAGGGGCGACTGTTAAACAGTTGCCCCAACCCCGGAAAACAGAAGCTATACACCCCTGCGAAAATCTGTTCTTTTGATTTCATTTCTATTATATATTCTGAAGTATCGCGATGATAGCGGTATCAAAGCCTGAATCATTAGAGTTTCCATCGCAACCTTCTGCTCCAGCAAAGGCTTGAGCCATGGCTAAAGCTTGCGCCTGTTTAGCCTGACGAACCCCAGGATCATTAGAACCCCCATTTTGTCGAATTGAGCTCATCTGTGGCATTAAAGCAACAACAAGTCCTGTTTGAAATGTTTTAGTTAAAGAACAGATCCCTTTCTCAAATAGTGTTTTTGCTTGGACATAAGGGAGTCGAGAACCTGGAGCTTTCTTAATGGCTTCCTTAATAGCACTACTCATAAGGTGATTAACCAAAACGTATTGTGCCACTGGAGAGATCGCGCCAGAAGTTAAACTTGAAAGAACCTGCCCAGGAATAAGGGCAGCCCCACCCTGGCTGAATGGAATGGGTTGCAAACTTTGTATGTATTGCAACGAATTTTCAGCTCGAGCAGGGCTACTCAAAAATAGAGAAAGAAGAAAGCCGCTAAGTAGTATTGCTTTGATGATTAACGAATCTAGTTGAAGTCTAAGTTGCTTAATCATAGTTCCATCCTAAGGTGCAAAACGATTTTTAAATTCGTTTCTTAATCTAGTTGTAAATTCAAAATGTGTTTCTTCTTGTTTATTTAATAAAGCAACGCTCGTGCCGTCCCTGTTTTAAAGCTAATGTCCACAACACGGTCTACACTAGCTGACCAACTCCCTGTCAGTAAAAATAGGCCATCTGATAAGTGCCTTATATCAGCCACTTACTTTGACTAGCCTTTAGACAGCATTCACAATGCAGGCTAACCGCTTGTAATAATAACAGAAAAAAGATATAGCTTAAGCAACGCTGACATGATTTTTAGCAGTAGGTTACTTTATCTTGAAGAACGAGATGTTATCCTTAAAAACAGTTCCTAAAGCCATTGCTTTGATTTCGGGAGGGCTTGATAGCGCTCTTGCCGCCTCTTTAGTTAAAAGTTGGGGCATCGATGTAGTAGGACTTCATTTAATCTCCCCTTTTGGATGCACTACAGACGCGGAAAAAGTAGCAAAAGAGCTTCAGATTCCCCTTATCATTAAAGAAAAGGGGGAGGCTTTCATTGAACTAGTAGAAAAGCCTCAGTATGGCTATGGAAGCCAGATGAATCCTTGCATTGATTGCCGGATTTACATGTTTGAATTAGCAGAAAAAACTCGAATTGAACAAAAAGCCGATTTTATAATCACTGGTGAAGTCGTAGGGCAACGACCCCTGTCACAAAATAAAAACGCAATGAAATTAATCGATCGTAAATCTCCTGTGGAGGATCTGATTTTAAGACCTCTTTCTGGAGGAAATATTGCGGCAACACTGGCGGAAAAAAAAGGATGGGTCAAAAGAGAAAATCTTCTTAAGATATCTGGCCGTGGAAGAGGTGAACAGATAGCCTTAGCTAAAACACTTAGCCTTTCCGAATATTCAAGTCCGGGAGGGGGATGTCTTCTCACTGAAAAGGCATTTTCTAGTCGCCTGAAAGATTTCTACTCCCATCCTACTTACAAAACTCCAGAACAAAAGATGGCACAGGCATCACTCCTTCGATTGGGACGTCATTTTCGACTATCTGAAAAAACCAAAGTTATAGTCGCAAGAACTGAAGCTGAGAATAATGAAATCACTCGCCTTTGGAAAGAAAGCGGAGCTCTTTTTTTCAAACCCGCAAACTTCATAGGGCCTTCAGCATTAGTTTTTGGCTCTCTGACTTCAGAAACAAAACAACAGGTGACCTCCCTATTAGCTCGTTATGGAAAAAAACCCGAGGGAGAATCCTTTAAAGTAGAAAGTTTAGAGATGAATTCTGAAAATCAAGTGTATCCATCTTTACTGATAGTCACAGAGCCCACGTCAGATGACATTCTTAATCAATGGAGAATAGGTATTACATGAAATATTTGGAAAACATCATTGTCGCTCTCGATTATGAAAACCGTGATGAGGCATTTCGTCTAATAGATACATTAGGGGAACGAATTCGGACCTATAAAATCGGGCCTGTTTTATTCACCCGCTCTGGACCTGAAGTGATTCAATACCTTCACAGTCGTCGTAAGCAGATTTTTGTAGATCTTAAGCTTCATGACACACCCCAGGTCGTTTGTGAAACCATTCGCCAGTTGGCTGAAATGGGAGTCGACTTTGCAACAGTTCATTGTTTAGGGGGAAAAAAGATGCTTCAGGCGGCAAGTCAGGGTTGCCGAAATTCCAAACTCCAGCTTCTGGGTATTACATTACTTACCAGTTTCGATCCTATGGAAGCCACCTATTGGGATTGGGAGACAACTTCTGAAAAATCGGTTTCTCAATTAGCTTTTTTAGCGCAAGAGATGAGGCTCAAGGGAATTGTCTGCTCGGTCTCAGAGGCTAAAATGCTTAGGCCTTTAGTCTACCCTGGTTTTTTATTAGTGACTCCCGGCATTCGTCCACAACTCAAAGAGGTTTTTCAAGAGGATCAAAAGCGAATCGCAAGCCCAAAAGAAGCGCTAGCTGCAGGGGCCGATTATTTAATCATTGGCAGACCTATTATTAAAAGTCAGGATCCTAGAGTTGCAACCGATACTATTTTTTTAGAAAGCTTATAAATGAACACTATTTCTTCCTTAAGTGCGATCCATCATCTTCTAACTCATTGCCCTCGTTCAGTAAAAAAGCTGATCGTGTTCGTACCAAGAGAAAATGCCTCTTCTCGAGTGAAAGAAATTCTTGAACTCGCAGATGACCTGGGACTAGCCATCGATTTTCAGCCCACCCCAAAAAATCGGCATACTGAAACGTTCGAACCGATAACTGCACAGATACAGCCTTTTCAGTTTACCGAATGGAAACCATTTCTTGAAGGGCTCTCCCAAAAACCTACTAGCGCCTTATTAGCTTTAGACCATTTACAAGATCCTCAAAACTTTGGAGCACTTTGCAGAACGGCTGAGGGGCTGGGTTGGGATGGGGTTATTATTCCGAAGGATCGCAGCGTAACGGTAAGTCCTGGAGTGTACAATGCTTCGGTAGGGGCTGTTGAAACTATCCCCGTTATCCAAATCGTAAATCTTGCCGATGCCCTTCGAAAACTCAAAGACGCAGGCTTTTGGATTGTGGGAACTTCGCTTGGAGATAAGACACAAACATTAAAACAGCTTCCCCCGTTAGAAAAGGTAGTTCTAGTTCTCGGAACTGAACTCGAAGGTTTATCACCTCTTGTGGCAAAAACATGTGATTTTCTTGTTCAGATTCCACTTAAAGGAAAAGTTCAATCACTCAATGTTTCAGCTACAGGTGCCATTTTGATGCACGCCTTACTAAGCAAATCATAAATAAGTAGTTTTTGTCGGGTTTCACCCGGCAAAAACTAAGTAACGACTGAATAGTTATTCCTACATTATAGATCTTTATCACGAATGATCGCTTTCAGACGAAGCGAGTTTAAAACTACAGAGAGGCTACTTAAAGCCATAGCAAGTCCTGCAACCATGGGATTTAGAAGGCCAAATGCAGCAATTGGAATACTAAAGGTATTATAAAAAAATGCTGAGAAAAGGTTCTGTTTTATAACTCTCATCACTTGGTGACTGATCTTAAGAGATTGAGAAACTTGCCTCAAATCGCCATGAAGTAATGTCACCGAGGCCACCTCTTTAGCTAAATCGGTTCCACTTCCCAAAGTAAAACTTACATCTGCTAGAGCTAAAGCCGGGCCGTCATTAACACCCTCCCCCACCATCGCGACCTGTAATCCCTGTGCCTTTAATCTCTTTACCTCTTCCGCTTTTTGGCTAGGAGTGACCTCTGCCAGCCATTCGGTAATTCCAAGTTCTTGGGCAACTCTTTGTACAGCATCTGAATTATCGCCGCTCACAATCTTAACTTTGGCTTCCCGCTGAAGATCAGAAATAGCCTTCTTGGCTTCGGGCCTTAACTCATCCTGGATAATTAGAACGCAGGTTAAGTGATTGTCCACCGAGGCCCAAACTCGACTCTTACCCTCCCGTTTAATCTTCTCAATTTCAGCATGAGGCAACCAATCCACTACAGTATTAATCCCCTGCGACTCCACCCACTGCCGACTTCCCACATAAACATCTTTACCGTCGACCTTTCCTGAACAACCGAGACCTGAGACATTTTGAAAGTTTTCAACCTTATAGGAGTTAGATTCCGCTATTTGAAATGTCTTTGCATATTGAGAAATTGCTCTAGCAAGTGGATGACTTGCCTGATTCTCAATCAAAGCAATTAGACCAAGTTCTTTTTTCCCCGTAGGGCAGTAATAACTATCAACCACTCTCGGAGTCCCTTCGGTCAATGTGCCAGTTTTATCTAATAAAATCACATCAATCTTGTGACTAGCTTCTAAGCTTCTTGCATCTCGAATCAAAATCCCAAGTTCCGCGGCACGCCCGATGCCTGTGATAAGAGCTGTCGGAGTTGCAAGACCTAAGGCACAAGGACAGGCAATAACCAGAACCGAAATACTGGGAATTAAAGCCTCGATCCAACTGTGTCCTGTGAAACTCCAACTTAAAAAAGTGATCACTGCAACTAAGAGCACTGAAGGCACAAAAACAGCGGAGATCTTATCGGCAAGTCTTTGAATTTTCGTTTTACTTCCTTGCGCCTCTTCAACAAGTTGAATTAACTTTGAAAGACGCGTCTCTTCACCAAGAGCCGTAGCTTCGACAACAAGTCTTCCATTTTGATTAAGAGTCCCTCCAAAAACCACACTTCCTACTATCTTTTCTTTAGGCGCACTTTCTCCAGTGAGTTTTGATTCCTCAACTGATGAGATGCCTTCAATAACCCTTCCATCTGTAGCGATAATTTCTCCCGGTCGAACGAGAAATAGATCTCCCTCTTTGAGTTGAGAGAGGGAAACCTCGCTAGTAGCTGTAAATTTTCCACCCTTCGAAATAAGAACCACAGTTTGTGGAGAGACTGTCATCAGTTCCATAAGTGCGTTTGAAGATCTTCGCTTAGCGATCTCCTCTAATATTCTTCCCAGAAGAACAAGAGATAAAACTACAGCGGCCGACTCAAAATAAAGGTGAGGAAACTTAAAAAAACAGCCGGCTGCACTATAAATAAAGGCTGAACCGGTTCCTAAAGCCACCAGGGAATCCATTGTAGCGGTTTGATGTTTGAAGTTTTTCCAGCCCCCCACAAAAAAACTTCGCCCTAGAATTAAGACTGGGATCGTAAATCCAAATTGAACCCAACCACTCCACTCCCCTTCGACGTGCCCCATAGAAAGAACAAAAACAGGAAATGAGAATAGCATTGCTAAAGCAGCTTCTAATTTTTGTCGTTTTAATTGAGCCTTCTCAAGCTCTGGGCTCCTAACCTTATCAAGAACCGGTTTATAGCCCGCACTTTCGATAGCTTTACAGAGATCTTTAAGTGCCACATCTCCTCGAACTAAAGCTTTTTTTGTGGCGAAATTAACAGAAACCCACTCAACTCCGAGAACAAGTGCGATCTTTTTCTCGATAGTGCCGGCACACCCCGCACAGCGCATGCCCTCAATGGGTATTAGGGTCGTTGGGGACTTCATATCTTGATCTTACACGAAAGCAGGAAAGAGGGTCTAAGTTTTACTAATTCACTTAATTCGGTATATTAAAGGCCTTAATGCTCACACCTAAGATTAAAACCTTGGTCTTTGACCTTGGAGAGGTTCTAATTAAATTGAATTTTTCCAAAATTATGTACTTACGTCGCTTACGCGAAATGCACCTAGAATCTTCCCTTCAATCCATGAATCAATGGCCTCTTTATGATACGTTTGAGCGAGGGAAGATCACCGAAAAGGAATTTTTAATTAAGTTAAATAAAGAGCTAGCAATCTCTCTTACTTTAGATACCTTTCGTCCTCTTTGGAATTCAGTTCTCCAAGATAGCGTATTTGGAATAGAACAGACTTTGAAACAGCTTGCACAAAATTATCCACTTTGGATTCTGACCAATTCTAACGAAACCCATATCAATCACTTTAAAATCAACTATCCCTGGCATAACCAATTCCAAGGAATTCTGACCAGTTATGAGTTAGGTTGTCGAAAACCAGAAAAATCTATCTACGAAAAACTTATCAGCCTCACTCACTCTTCTGCAAACTCCATCCTTTTTGTAGATGACCGGAAGGAAAATATAGAAGGGGCTAGAGCTTGTGGAATTCATGCGGAGCTTTGCGAAGATACTTCACGAGATCTTGCTAAGATTCTTAAGAGTTATTCAATTCAATATTGATTGTGCTTAAAAAATCACACTTTTGCCCTTAAGAGCTAATGCGGCGCTCCGATAGTAAGGCATGAAGATAATCAAAGCATTAATCACAGGTATTGTATTAACCACAGTTGTTAGTTGTTCCTCCTTGGAGGTCAATGATCTCCCCAAGAGTACTTCAATTCAATCTGAAAGCACTAGGGGAGTTGATAGCCAAAAGAAGGGCTACGGCAGCATAGGTATCTACTCTTCCGGAGATAAACTTAGAGGAGATCTATTATTAGAAGAGTCGCTTTCTAATGCTCTCTATAAAAGAAAAATTCGAAACCTAACCTCTTCTCTCATTCTTTCGGGAAGTGAGAGCCGGACACTTCCTCCAGTTGTAAAGGTGTTAAAACGAGATAACTTTGAAGCTTTACTAGTCATTAAGAAGCTAGAGATCTCTTCTGAATCCTCTCGTTCTCCAAATGCTACTGTGGGAAACGACAATCGCGAAACGCTAATACTAAAAAAACAGCCCGAACCCTTAAGAACACTATCAGCTCAAATTGAGTTTATCGATCTTAAGTCCAAAAATACCGTATGGTCGGGAGAACTCACATTCCAAGATGTTAATTCTCTATCCCTACTTATTCAAAAAACTGCGGATGGAATAGCATCTCATTTAGCAGCGAAAAACCTTATTCCTTAATACCTGGCCCCGAATACTGTGTAAGGGAGGGGGATAAGTGGGAAGGGAAAGTTTTATTATTACGCCCCCCTAGAGTACTTGAGTGAGAGTAAATAGCTGTGTAGCTAGTTATTCCGATGGGATTTTTAGTACGCCAGTGCCCTAACGCAACTTGCAAATTTGCAAAACCAACCCGTCATAGATTCTACTCCAGGGTGGGAAGCTTTCTCTGTAAATGGAATCATCGCCGCATTCCGAGATACCGCTGCCGTGGGTGTGGGAAGGGTTTTTCCTCAAGTCGTTTTAAAGCCACCTACCGACAAAAAAAACCTTATTTAAATTCTTCAATTTTTGAACTCTACTCGTCCAGCACAAGTCAGCGTCGACTTGCTAAGTATTTAAAGACCGACCGAAAAACTATAGCGCGTAAATTTATTTGGTTAGCGGAATGGGCAGAGCGGGAACACAAGAAAAAACTCAGTGAATTACCAGCTAGCAGTGTGTTCCAGTTTGACGAGATGGAATCTTTTGAACATACGCGGTTAAAACCGTTATCAATAAGTGTCGCAGTAGATGCCTCTTTCTCAAAGGTAATTGCCTTACAAGTAGGAACGCTAGGTTACAAAGGGAGAATGGCCTCTTTTGCCCTCTCAAAATATGGCCCCAGAATAGACACTAGTGAAGAGGCCGTGTTACGCGCACTCTCTAGTATTAAAATACATTGCGAATCGAAAAACATCGCTAACCCCAGCCTTATTACCGATGCTAAGTCGACCTACCCAAGACTCATTAAAGGGGTATTACCCGATGCCCTTCATACGGCCGTTAAAGTAGAGAAGATTTCCATGGCTCAGAGACTATTTCGAAAGGGGCGGCGAAATGAAAAGGACCCCTTATTTGTTTTGAATTTTACCGCCGCAAAAATACGACACGATTTATCTAGAATGGCTAGGAAGGTGTGGGTCACCACAAAAAAGAGCTCCTTTTTACAGGCCCACCTTAATTTATATCTCGCTTATGTTAATGGGTATGAAGTTCCTAGGTAAAAACCACTTTTAATAGGTCAACCGCCCTTTAAAAACAGGAAAACAACTTAAACTTCTTTTTAAATTTCCTTCCCCCAAGCCTTCCTTACCCCCCTCCCTTACACAGTATTCGGGGCCAGGTATTATTCCTTAGACTCAGTATCTGTTACACGTAATTGTATACTCACTACAGTCCCCTTATTAAGATCTGAATCCAAGGCTACGAGTCCACCCCATGACTCAACGACAGATTTCACAAAGGACAACCCAAGTCCATTACCGTTCTTCTTCCCAAAACTCACTCCAGGTTCCCAAACGCGATCAAATTGTTCCTTGGGAATCCCTTTCCCACTATCTTTTACTAAGAGAGATACTTTCCCATCGGTTTCCGTAAATTTTAATCTAATCTCTCCCCATCCCTCTAAGGCCTCAATCGCATTATCGATTAAATTTGAAAGGGCTCTTTTCAGATCAGATTCCTCGGCCACTACTTTCACCTCTGGAACCTCAGGTACAATCAATTGGATCTCTAAGTTTCCACTTAGAAGTATTCTTTTTTCATCTACAATCGCTGACACTAGAGGCTTGAGATTAATAGAACCACAGCTAGGTTCAATACTAGAATTTGTAACACTCTCCCCCTCTTTTTTTCGACTGGTCAAAAGCTCCTCACCAATTTCATTAATTCTCATCAATACGCCAAGAAATATCTCTTTCTGCTTTCCTGGAAGTGGTGGCAACTCCTCAATCGCTAATAAAAGGGCTGCTAATGGAGATCGTATATCATGAGCCACTTGAGTCGCAACCTCCACTCTAGCTGCCCCGGCCACAAACTGATTTTCCTTTTCATGAAGAATTTTAATATTAGAAACAAGGTGGTTGTAACTTTTTACCAGTTTTACGAACTCAATAGGTGCAAATTTAAAATCAACTTCACTAAGTGAGATAGGCTTAAGGCTTTCAAACTTAATGAGCTCTGGCGAAATCTCCAAAGTCATTCGTTCAACCGGTCTAACGATACTTCTTCTTAGAGTTAAAACCCAGAGCCACACCCCAAACTTCAAAATTAGAAACACAGCCAAACAGGCTATTAACAATAGCAGAGACGGTCTAATAAGCCGCTTCCAATCATAAAATGCATGAATCACCAAGTAGCCCTGAATTTTATCTCCAAGATATAGAGAGGTCACATCAATGATTTCTCCCTGTCTGAAATTCACTCTCATTCCTTGAGGGAGTTCTAACATCTTCTCTTTCTTAGAAAGAGTACTGTGGTTCGCTTTTAACTTTCGTTTTTTATCCCAAACTTCAATTTGCAAGGGCAGTTCAGATTGATTAAGTTTTTTTTCTTGTAAATGAATAATTTCTTTCAAGTCAGCATCATTCTGAAGAAAGAGTGCCTGAGCAATTCTATTTTTCTGATCTTCTCGCCAAATGGAGATCTGCTTTTGAGTTTCATTCATCTGATTTACAAATAACAAAATCTGAAGAATTAGATAACTCAAAGCTACTGGAACCACGAGCCAAAAAGTTAACTTTGCATTTCTATCTTTTAAAATTCTCTCTAAGGTATAGGTTTCCACTTTGACCTCAATGTCTTTACAACCTTACTTTTGGAGATCTTTGTAACCTTAATATAGACATCCTTTATGGGGGAATGGGTAGGCCCACTCTTAAAATCAAGATCTCCCTGAGTTGATGTAAAACTCATATGCTCTAAAAAATATCTAACTCGATCAACACTTGGATTGTCCCCGGCCTTTTGTATGGCCTGCGCCAAAACATAAAGCGCATCGTAAGTTAAACCGGCCTCCTGAGAAGGGATCTCTTTCGGAAAAGTCTTTTTATACTCCGTTATAAATTTTTCGTTTTCGGAATTCCTTTTTCGATTACTCCACAAAGATGTAAAGTACAGCCGCATTTTAGGTACATCTTTCAAAAGAAGCTTTATGGCTTTTTCATTACCGAATGAATCTCCCGTCAAAAAAGGAAGATAGGGGTCAATTTTGTGAATATACTTTGCTAATATTGCACTATTAGAAATTTCATCTGAAACAAAAACAAGGTCGGGCTTAAATTTTCCTATTTTTTGCTGCAAGCTCTCAAGGCTGAGTTCATACCCATTTGAATAATGTCTATCCATCGTAATAGCAGGAAACTGCTTAACCCCCTTCTCAAAGGATTCAGAAAATGCCTGAGAAAAAACGGACCGATTATTGGAAAGAATTAAGATCTTATTTCGCTTGAGATCAAGAGCTGCAAAACGCGCTAAGGCAGCCCCCAACAAAACCTCATTAGCTGCAATCTGAAAAGTGTTTTTTTTCCCAAGTGTTACTTTAGAAAAAGTAGCAAGTGGAGTTATAAACAACATTTCATTCTCTTCAGCAAATTGAGAGGCTGCCATAGCCTCTTCGCCTCTTCTTAATCCTATTACATAATTAAATTCCTGTTCTTTAATCTTCTTCAATTCAGCTAGTGTGTTCTCAATCGAGCCTTTATTATCAAAGAAAACCAAGTTAATCTTTTGAACCTCTTCGGGATGAGTAGCCTTAAAAATCTGAGCCCCTTTTTTCATCTCATTTTCAATAAGTGAATTAGCGCCAGTATGCGCATAAAGAAATGCTACTTTTACTTTTGCAACAGATCTTATTCCATCAACAGAAAAACTTGATTTGGCAGTTAAGCTTAAAAACAGAAAGAAAAAAACCCGTAAGAAAGTGTTCAATACTCTTAATCTAACCCACACCATACCAGGAGCATAAGACTGCAACACGAATACCGGACTGTATCTAAAGTCTACATAGTAAAACTAAAAGCAATTAGGGCTTTTGTGAGGCAAGCAATCATAAATACGTCATCCAGATGTTAAAACCTTAGCCACCTCTATTCTAGATTAACACTTCGTTTTATTTTAAGACAAATCACATAGTTTTAAGGGTGTATTCTACGCTTAAGAAAATGGAGTTTTTTTTGCAAAGTTCTCCCTTAGGAAGGACCCTTACGATTTAAGTAAGGCAGTTTAAAATGAAGTTACCCTATAGGAGGCTTAAATCTGACTTTTTAATCGTACTCCTTATTTTAATAACCGGGGCTACTCTAACTGCCTCCCGTGAAGATCATGATAATACTGGTAGAAACAGAAAAGGATCTTTAAATCCATTCCCAAACAATCCAGATAATAATGTATTCGGTCGCCTTATCGACGACTCAGCCTCAAGGAATCAAGGTTTAGAATTTACATGTGTTAAAAACTCAATTGGTTGGCGCCCACAAAGCACTAGAAAACAGGGGCATAGAGAGCCCTTTCCTCCTCTAGGCCCTGGATTTATCTCTACTGAAGAGATTTGCGAAAAGGTAATTGCTGCATCAAAGAACGGTATTGTCTGTTCCAAGACGAAAGTAGGCCCTGGCTATACCCCCACCCATTTTTCCGGCTCCACAGAAACAAGCCCAGACTTCGGCTTCTTGGGTTTGCCTACAAATTTAGAATCCTGTCTAATAGCTACTGAAAACTCATTACCCCAGAAGATTTGCTATTTAGGTGAAGAGGGGGCGTTTATTGTGGGAGATATTAAAGGCCACAATGAAAATAACAGTCCAAAATTCTCGTCGATCGAAGCTTGTGTAAAAAGTTACGGAGCCATTCCAAAAAAGAGACCACCGGGAGAACTTCTCAGAGCTCTTTTCAAAAACCGATGAGCTAGGGTATATAGATTCAAACTTAATAAGAGGCTAATATTTTCTTTAAGAAGGTAAATATCGAAATCACTAATATCTGTAACTTGCAGTGCAGTTTCTGTCCGCAAGTGGTTCGCCCTCAGGGGCTGATGCCCATTGAGCTCTTTAAGAAGATAATTTCAGAGGTATCCCAAGTTACAAAACTCATTGCTCTTCACTTGATGGGAGATCCCATGGTTCATCCTCATCTGCTAGAGATGCTGGAAATTTGCCAAACTCAAAATTTAAAAGTTTTCTTTGTAACCAATGGAGTCCTACTTAAAAATCCTGAGATTCTCCTTCATCCTGCAATCCAACAGGTGAGTTTTTCGCTTCATAGTTTTACCGATAATTTTCCATGGAAAGACCCTTCAGCTTACCTTAATAAAATTTTTGATTTTACCGAAATGGCCTTTAGAAAAAGGCCTACCATGTTTATTAACTATCGGCTTTGGAATTTAAAATCTCGTTCTGGAAATGAAGCCCTAAACCCTACTTTTTATCAAGCTATCGAGGAGAGATTCCACATTTCAATTCCGAGAGACTTTGACTCCTCTTCACAGAAAAACCTAAAATTGAAGAACTACCTGTCACTCCATTATGATACGGAATTTGTATGGCCTGCATTAGAACTCCCAGTGATTGGAGAAACTGGAACTTGCTATGGCCTTAGAAGCCACTTCGGTGTTCTCGTGGATGGGACCGTGGTCCCCTGCTGTCTAGATAAAGAGGGGATGATTCCTTTAGGAAAACTAACCCTAGATCCCCTTAAAAAGATCTTATCTAGTTCAAAGGCCAAAGCAATCGTAGAGGGTTTTCAGAGGCATAGGCTAGTGGAAGATCTCTGCCAAAGATGTCAATATATCGAGCGCTTCTAGCTCTTCACTCAACTGAGACTATTTCATAATCTTTAATTTTACGTTGAATTTGAACCTCAAATTCATCATTCAATTTTTTTCCTAGAATCATCTCACCGATAGGAGACTGCGGGGTTAATACATGAATGATTCTCTCTGCCGCCTGAATCTGTAGCCCCCCTCCTTTAGGCATGAGCAAGAAATAAGAAAGTTTGTCTTCAGAACGTAACCCCACTAAAGCGGTCGCAGAAATTTTGTCCTCAACTCCGAACTTTTTAAGATCAATGAATTGATAAAGTTTTATAGTCTCTTCTAGCTCAGCAACTCTCTTGGATTGAGCCCCTGCAAGATAAGAGGCCTCTAGACCTCGCGTGTCATACTGATCTTCAGCCTTACTATCCGAATGGATAGCCCCTTGATAGGTGGCTTGAGTCGCCTGGTTCAAACATTCTAAGTCTTTTTTTAGCTTATCCACGATTAAATCTATAACTTTTCGTTTATCCATATCTCGCTAAGAATAAACCAAAACATATGTTAAAGGATAAAAGTTTTTTCTACACAAAGGGACTCAAGATCTACTAAAATAACAGCTGTCTTATCTATTAGCGTTTAAACACTTAATTTTTCGGGGGAAATCATGAAGGCTTTCAATAGTATTTTTCTCTTCCTGGGTTTAAGTTCTCTCACCTTTGCGGCCGCTCCTACAGGGCGATATAAAACCATTCACGATCAGATGAAAGCCCTAGAAGCAGGCCACCCTCAAGTTGCCAAAGTCTTCTCTATCGGAACCAACGATGATGGAGTTGAACTGTACGCGCTTAGAATCAGTACAGCCCCCCAAGAGATGGACAAATCCAAAATCGGACAACTCATGGTAGCCACCCACCATGGAAATGAAGGGGGTTCAACTCAGTTAGCGATGGAGTTCTCAAAAGATCTTGTCCGACGTTACGAAAGCAAAGCCCTCTGGAAAGAAAATCTCAATCAAATGGAGTTTACTATTCTCCCTGTTTTAAATGTCTCCGGATACAATAACAATGCTCGTCACGAACATGGTCAAGATCCAAACAGAGACTATCCGGGTCCATGTACTCCCAATGGTTGGGGCAAACTTAAGAGCATACGAAGCCTCATTAGTTTTGTTGAAACTCGATCTTTTGCAGGAAGTGTGACAGCACACGGCTATGTAGGAAATGTCACCTATCCTTGGGGCTTCTACACGGATAACAACAAATCTTTTGATAACAATAAATACCACGAAATTTTTAGAAAAGTTGCTGAAGTAAATAGCTACTCTTACGGGAACTCTGGAGATGCTATTTATCCAGCTAATGGTTGTTATGAAGACTTCATTTACTGGAAACATGGAAGCTGGTCTTTATTGCTAGAGCTTCTCAATGGTAGCCAGAGCGATGTAGCTGATACAGTTCCAGCTATGGCGAAGTTTTATGATTTAATTGATTCAACTCCAAGTGCAAAAAATCAATTCGAAGCCAATTGCACAAATCATCGCGGTCCAAATCTAAGAATTGAATAGATGACAATAATCTTGTCTTCACTCAAATATTGGGAGAGCTCTACTTAAAAGTAGGGCTTTCCCCTATGAAATAGAATATTCAAGAGAATAGATTGACTCAAGCCGCTTGGGCTCATTAAAGACAAGCTAATGCCCTTTTCATCACCCCTAATAGAATGTCCACTTTGTAAAGAGAGTTCTCCCTTAGCCCCACAAGTTGAACACAAATACCAAAGATGTAACCAGTGTGCTTTATGGTTTCTTCTTCCTCAATTTAGACTTGATCCCACGACCGAGAAATCACGATATCTTTTACATACCCACGATGCTAACGACGAAGGTTATAAACAATACCTATTGCCACTCTATAGTTCTCTAATCCAAAAGCTTACCCAAGAATCTAAGGGGCTTGATTATGGAAGTGGCCCTGATTCGCTTTTAGGTCAAATGTTAAAGGAACAACTATTTAGCATCTCATCCTATGATCCCTATTTTATTCCTGATGAAACTGTTTTGAGCCAATCCTATGATTTCGTTTTTTCCTCAGAGGTTTGCGAACACTTCTATGATCCAGCCTTTGAATTCCAGAGGCTTAGAACACTCGTCAAACCCAATGGAATTCTAGGAATTATGACCCAGATGTATGACAACTTGGATTTCGCCAGTTGGCACTATCGAAAAGATCCCACCCATGTCGTCTTTTATTGCAAAGAAACCTTTAACTGGATCGCATCCCATTTAGGTTGGAATGAAGTTTCTTTTATCGATAAAAAAACTATCCTACTAAGATAATAGCCTTTATTCATCGAGAACTCTAAATAGAACCTAAACTTGTGGGCCTTATTTTTGAGTTTCCTGTTTTAATTGTCGTAAAAAGATAACACCTCCTAGAATTCCTAAGATTCCACATAAGAATCCCATAGCCAATCTAGCCCACTCATATCCTAATGCGGTCCCAAGACCTCGATAAAGCGCCAAAATAAAAAATCCAACTCCAGCAATAATCAGGCTTAACAGAAAAATTAGTAGACTTACTTGTGCCCCCCCCCGAACTACATAGGGAAGATAATCTTTCGAAACTGGCTTAGGAAATTTCAAAGACAAAAGAGGACTTGTAACCGCAGCTAGGGACTCGAAGACTTTCTCATAGTCCCTAACTTTCCCAGGACAAACCCCACGCCCAAAGCGGTTCCAATAGCAGCAAAGGGATGATTTTCTACAACCTGCTCGACCTTTTGACTTGATTCACGAAGCTGACTTCGCAAGCTTGAGATGGTTTCCTGAGCTCGTTTTGCCATTTGTTTAAACTGCTCTGAACTGGTTTCAGTAAGTACAGCCTCCGTTTCACTCAATCTCTCCACACCCACTTCCTTAGCATCATTAATCAGAACTTTTAAATCGTTCTGTAAATTTTCGAGATCCTTTTGTAACCGTTTTTGTGCCAACATTATGTTCCTCCGTTTATAGGATTGTTTTAATAATTCCTGTGCATCCTATATGCCATTAAATGATTAAGGTTCACTCTGCTTTAGATGGAGTCTTTAGAGAATATTGATTAGAAGAGCGCTGATATTTAATCTTCACATCAAGCCAAGTATTGTTATTTGCAACGGTCCCCATTTTTCTTATGGCTTGGACATCTACTTTAATAGATACTCATTACTATGAAAACATTAGGACTCGTCTCAATTTTTTGGATAGCCACTATGGGTTGCGCTTCGGCTAAAATTCAACAACACGATAAGATATCGAAAACTCTAGTCTGCGAGCCGTCAGGTTGCAGTGGAGAAATATGCACTGAGAAAGGAAAGAAAATCATTACAACATGCTTAATGATGCCTCAATACAAATGTCTCAAAAATACAAAGTGTGAGGTCCAAAAAAATGGAAAATGTGAATGGACCCCAAATGAAGAGTATCTCTCCTGTATAAAAGCCTTTTAGTTTAAACGAATAAAAATCCCTGGGGTTACTTACAATTCAACGCGAAGCCCCTCGTCTAGCAAGTATAATTTCAGCTGGGATAGTCCCCCTCTTTCTTGGCTCAACTCTCTCAATGTTGAAACCTGCCTCCCTTAGCATCTGCGGAATAAAAACAGGTCTGTAGTCAATTTTTTTTAGAAACCGTCGATGGGCCCACTCGTAGAGACGTAATGATAACGCTTTATAAACTTGGCCCGAAAGCCCTAAAACAACGACTCGTCCTCCGGGACGCAGAACTCGATAACATTCAGCAAGAAATTTCGAAATCTCTAGGGTGTCAAATAATTCCAAGGTGAAATTGATAAAAATAGCATCCATCATTCCAGTGGGATAAGGCAAGGTGATCGCATCGATACTTAGCAGATCACCCTCCTTAAACAACTTCTCATGCTCTAGTTTACTTTTAGCGATCTCAATCATATCCTCTGAAATATCGACGCCATATATCTTTCCATCTTCTTCCACGACCTTCACCCTAGCTAATATAGAATGGCCGCTTCCCAAACCAATCTCTAAAACCCTTTCGCCGGCTCGGGTCCCAAGGAGATTTAATCCCTGTTTTCGAAGGGGAGCCTCTACCCATCCCGTCATGCGATCATAGAATCCGCCGATTCTATGATGGAAGGAGTTAGCTTCAGCTTTAGAGGTCACAACTCTAAAAGATTGTTTCTCGAGCTCCATTATTTCATCATCCTTCAAGATCAGCTTCTCTACCCTGGCATGACATCGGAATCCACAACCCCTTGCTCCACGATTTCATTAGGAAAAACATCAGATATCCTATCTTCAGAATAGAGGTCTCCTTTAGAGGAACGATTAAACAGCTCTTCGATAATCTGAAGATTGACCCCTTGATGTAATTGCTGACTACTCTCTATGGCCTCAGGGGGAACTGCCGAGTACTCTTGCCTTATTTTTTTGATTTTTTTATAACTAGCCATTGTAATTTTTTGATAAGTGCAAACTAGAAGCCGAAACTAATTCTAACTTCGCCATTTATTCGGCGCTTGTTTTGCAGAATATTTTTTCTATGATCATTGGAATTGCTTCAGACCACGGCGGATTTTCATTGAAAGAAGAGTTAATTCAAGCTCTTCGTAAAGAGACTTTTATTGTAACCGATTTTGGTAATACGATTTTCGATCCTGAAGATGACTATCCCGATTTTATTATTTCCTTAGCCAAAGCCATAGCAGAGAACCGAATTGAAAGAGGGATTGCTATCTGCGGAAGCGGAATAGGGGCCTCAATCGCAGCCAATAAAGTCCGAGGCGTAAGAGCAGGTCTCATTCACGATCCCTTCTCGGCTAACCAGGGGGTTGAAGATGACGATATGAATATCCTCTGTTTGGGGAGTCAACTTACTGACTTTTCTAGTGCTCTTAATCTAATTAATATTTTTCTAACGGCCCGTTTCGGTAACAGCCCACGGCACTTACGTCGTCTCAATAAAATCTCAACTCTCGAGGGTTATAGCAAACGGAAAGAGAAAAAGGCCCCTTCCATTACTCACTCCCAGGTTGACGAACAATACACTGGAGCTTTTCCCAGATTTTCTGGGGCCATTAGCGCAGTCACCGGCGGCCCACCAGAAGATATCAATGAAATGCCAGTTTGCCTTGAACCCGATAAAGAGAGTTCAATCTACGACGGCACCCATCTAGAAGAGAGAAAGAGTTCTTAAAAAAATTCTATTATTGGGAATGAGTCATTTTAAGTGGATTTACCCATAGCTCAAAGTCTTGCTCGGTAACCTCCCCCAATCCAACCGCAGCCTCTTTAAGAGTTATATTTTCTTGAAAAGCTTTTTTTACAACTACTGCGACTTTGTCATAACCAATATGGGGACTTAATGCGGTTACAAGCATCGGTGAGTTTGATACGTAGTTTTTTATTTGCTTAATATTAGGCTTTATTCCTGGACGAGATGGAGTGTCCTGAACACAATTCACTCGAAAAGAGTGGCAACAATCGCTCAATAACTTAGTAGACTGCAAAAAATTGTAAATGATCACAGGTTTAAAAACATTCAACTCAAAATTCCCTTGAGAGGCTGCCAATCCTATCGTGGCATCACTTCCAAATACTTGAGTACAGACCATTGCTAACACTTCACACTGAGTAGGATTACTTTTTCCTGGCATAATTGAAGATCCTGGTTCATTCTCTGGGAGAGTCACTTCATTAAGACCACATCTTGGGCCGGAAGCCATCCAGCGAATATCGTTCGAAATCTTCATCAAGGCTATCGCTAAAATCTTAAGGGCCCCCATCGCATTGGCCAGTGGCTCATGTGAACTTAATGCCGCAAATCTATTTAGAGCTAACACAAAAGGAAGTTTCATCTCATCTGCAATTTTTGAAACGACTCTTTTCGCAAATTCTGGATGGCAATTAAGCCCTGTTCCTACAGCGGTTCCACCGATAGCAAGCTCGTAAAGCCCTGGCAAAGTCGACTCAATGACTTTTGTAGCATGATCTAATTGCGCTACATAACCTGAGAACTCCTGTCCCAAAGTCACTGGAACCGCATCCATAAGATGGGTACGACCTATTTTAACTACATTCTCAAACTCCTTTTGTTTGAGAGTCAAAGCAATCTGTAACTCACGAAGATTAGGTAAAAGCAAATGAACTAAGAACTGAGTAGCTGCTATATGCATCACGGTAGGAAAAGTATCATTTGAAGATTGCGACAAATTCACGTCATCATTGGGATGAATAGGTCTCTTTGAACCCATTTTACCTCTGGCAAGCTCGATAGCTCGATTAGCTATGACCTCATTGACATTCATATGAGTCTGAGTCCCACTGCCGCTTTGCCATACTGTTAATGGAAAGTGCTCATCAAGCTTACCCTCAAAGACTTCAACCGCAGCCTTTGAAATCAAATTAATCTTTTCACTAGCCGAAATTTCATTGGCTTTGAATAGGCCCAATTCAAAATTCGTCCAAGCCGCCACTTTTTTAATTAGGCCAAATACCCGAATGATTTCTGTTGGCATTCTCTCACTGCCAATCTCAAAGTGAATCAAAGCTCGTGCAGTCTGGGCACCATAATATCGATTTGATGGAACCTCAATTTCTCCAAGGCTATCGGTTTCAATTCGATATAACATACAAACAGAGGTCACTCTCTTTCAATTAACCCACCCCCAACACTCGGGGAGATTAGGAGCCTTTATTTTGAGAATCCACTGCTTTAGACTGTTAAGATATTTTACAATAAAGTCCCTTGTCTCTCGGTCTATCATTAGACCCTCGTTATCAAATTTTTTATCTGCATTGTTAATAAAAACCTCTGGAGAGTTCATCACAAGACCATTTAAAGGCGTCAAAATCTGCCTTAAATGAGTTTGAGCGCGAACCGTTCCAAATACGGACGGAGAAGCCCCCATAATTCCAATGGGCTTTCCGTTAAATGCTTGATGTGGAGGGCGAGAAGCCCAATCTATAGCATTCTTTAACACTCCAGGGATGGAATAGTTATATTCAGGTGTTACTATTAACAATGCGTCAGCCTCTTTAATCTCTCTTCGAAATTTTTCAACAATAAGAGGAAAACCTCTATCCTTAATATCCTGATTATAGAGTGGAATTGGGGCCAGATCGAAAATGTAAATCCCCATCCCTATAGGGGTTAATTCACAAGCCGTATTAAGTGCAGCTGTATTCAATGATCTTTGGCGCAAACTACCTGAAAAACCTAACACCTTAATTGTAGAGTCTGAATTCACAAGCTCTCCTAATCTCCTCTTGGATTAACAATTTTTTTTCTCAGAACCAGATTCTTCTTTTAATGAAAAGAAGGTGCCAGATTCCAGCCTGTAAATAAGTTGACGAATCATCCCCTCCTCCTCCTTCATGGCTTTTTTAAACTCTGTATTATCTGAATGGTAAACCCCCTGACGCTGAGTTCCTAAACGCTCAATGAGAACATCTATTAAGTAACGTCGTTCTTGTTCAGTGAACTCTTCATAACTTTCCTTAACCGTAACGGACTCGCCCATAATAACCTCCAAATTAAATCATAATGACTTTTCTGTTTTTGATTTTTTGCAATTACCTAGCCAGAGAGGTTAGTATTAAAAGAAAAGAATCTAATGTTAGAAATTAAATACCTTTTTTCAGCTTATAGTATCGGGGCAGCACTTCTGCTTCTAAATATTTGTGCCTATGCTAAGTCTGAGACATTCCGCAAAGAAAATAGGGATCATTTAAATTCCATTCGAAATCGAACAATTAAACAGCAGCCGGTCAAGGATCCCTCTGCAATTCATTCAGAGCCTGAAATGCAAAACAGAAGGTCTTTGCGACCTACAGTTCAAGAACAGACATCTCCTTCTGAAAACAAGAGATCGATTCCGAATCAACTCAATAGTTTCCCAAGAAGTGATGTTCAAAATCCAGAAGTTCATGAATCAACTCTCTCGGGTCGAATTATAAAATGGTCAGGGAATTTTATTCCCTCTAGAAGCTCGATAAATAAGGGTTCACAAAAGCTTCCACTAGAAACCAAGCTCTTTATTTTCAAAGGTAAAATCAAGAGCAATGGAACCCCCCATTTTAATCTTTCACCTTTATCTGCAAAGCCCTTTGCAGTAATTAACTCTAATAAAAATGGTGAATTTAAAACTCAGCTTCCTCCTGGGGAATACACAATTTTCGCCGAAATAGAAGGGGGAAGACTTTACAGAAACTCGCTCGATGGAGATGGTTTTTATTCCACTACAAAAATTGAAAATGGTGTTAATGCTATTGAAGATATCATCGACTCTAGAGATGCTACATTTTAGGAGAGTTTCTTAAAACAATAGGCGGATAGAGGCGCCTCTACCCCCATCAAATCCTGAGGGATTTTGGGAAGATCCCATTCATCCACTTTTATTTTTTTATCTGCAATAACTTCCTTGGTAAGCTGCTTTAGCAAAGAAGAGTTCCAGCTAGCTAAATTTGAAGAAATAAACAAAGTTCCTTGCGGGTTTAAAATATCACAACTCTCTGAAATTAGTTTTTGCATATCTTTTTTTACTGAAAATGCTTTTCCCCGATTATTCCTAGAGAAGCTAGGGGGATCCAAGATTATTAGATCGTAGGTTTTTCCAAGCTTTTTAGCTTTATTAAATTGCTCAAAAACATCAACCGCATAAAAAAAATGGGCCTCCGTACTAAGTCCATTCAAATTAAAATTATTTCGTCCCCAGTCCAAATATTTTTTAGAGAGATCTACACTGGTGACCTGATTCCCGTTTAAAGCACAGGCCACACTAAAGGCACAGGTATAGGCAAAGCAATTAAGGACCTGTTTATTCGAAAACTGAGTTCCTAAAAATTCACGATTATTTCTCTGGTCCAAGAAAATTCCAGTGGAGAACCCATCACAGGGATGGATCTCGTATTTTATTCCCTTTTCATGACAAATAATTTTTGAAGAGCTCTCTTCCCCCCAAAGAGGACGATTGAGATAGTAACTTAAATCGGCACTGTGTGAACTTCTATCACTTACAAACCTTTTTAAATAGACGCTCTTAATTCCTAGATTAGCAGCATAAAATTGGGCTATTTCCAACATTTGAGAAGTCTCAAGTTGGCACTTACCTTCATGCCACTGAAACACTAGAACATCTTTGTACCGTTCGACAATAAAACCGGAAACACCTTCATCGATACCATTAAAAAGTCGGTAGCAATCGGTATTTTCAGTTTGAAAGGCTATAAGCATCCCTTCCCTAGATTTCAAAGCTTTTTCGATCGCTTTTAGGAAATTTTCCCCCTTCAAGTAAAGCCGCCTACAATCGCAGACTCCTCTTCAGGAATTGAGATCTCAATCATGGTTTTAGTGGTGGGATGAAGAAAACTTACATAACATGACTCTAATGCAATCGCTCCTTCACGAAACTTTTTGTCAGAGCCATATTTCTTATCCCCCACAATAGGGGCTCCTACAGCGGATAACTGGGCTCGAATCTGATGTTTACGGCCCGTAATGAGCTCTATCTCAACTAAAAAGGCCTTATTCTCCCGTCTCTTAGTAGAATAATTTAAAACGGCCTTCTGCCTCTTACCTTGGGGCTCTGAAAAAACACGAGTTTTTTTGTCCTGTTCATTAAAATCCAAGTAATGGACAAGGGTGCCTTTGTGGGGTTTAAGTTCCTGTGAAACCCAAGCCCTATATCGCTTTTTAAACCCATGACTTCTCATCTGCTCCGAAAGGCGACTCGCAGCTTTGCTAGTTTTGGCAAAAACCACGACTCCAGCCGTAGGCCTATCCAGCCGATGAACCAACCCTAAATAGACATTCCCAGGCTTGGAATACTTAGCCTTAAGCCATAATTTAACAGCTTCAAACAAAGAAAAGTCCCCGGTCAAATCCCCCTGGGTTAGCACCCGATGAGGCTTAAAAACGGCTATAAGATGTGAGTCTTCGTAGAGAACTTTCAACTTTTGGCTCAATGTACTTGACGACGGCATATTGAATTCTCTATAGCTCAGAACACTCATGAAAAGCTATCCCCCAAAATTTAAAAAATCTACAGGCACCAAACAGGGAAAGACTAACTTTAACCGACGCCCAGTTGAAAATCGTCTTCCCCCTACCCTGAACTCAATGATTGAGCTTCTAAAGCGTAGTGATATTAAGCTTAATAAAGAACAGACCCATCAGCTTTGGACATTCCATAACCTGCTCAGAGCCAGGAATACAGACCAAGAATTGACCCGTATTATTGGGTTTGAGCCGATTATTATCAAACACTATGTCGATTCTATGATTGTAGGAAAATTTCTTGAACTCCCCTCTCCAATTGTCGATGTGGGCACAGGAGCTGGATTTCCTGGAATTCCACTTAAAATTAGATACCCTCACTTAAAAATTACATTGGCCGAACCTCGTCCCAAGAGGATTGCTTTTCTAAAAGAGGTTATCCACACTTTAAAACTAAGAAATATAGAGATCTTCGAACATAAAATAGTCAGTCGCAGCTTCCGAACCCCCATGAAAGCGGTTATTACACGAGCCTTAGAGACCATTGATAAGACGATGCTTAGAACTTCAGGCTGCCTCGAAGTGGGAGGTCGCCTAATATTTCTTAAAGGGCCTGCGGTGGATCCAGAGATCTCAGCGGTAAGAAAAAGATTTGGAGAATATTTTAAGCTGATTTCAGATAAGAAGTACCAACTCCCACATACGGGCCACTCTCGGCGACTTGTGATTTACGAAAAGCTAAAAAACTTCGAATCGGAAAACGAATCCAAAAATGAAGAATCTGAAGACTCTTTTAGTGAATCGAATTAGCAAAAGCCAAATGTTCAATCTCTGCGATTAGTTTTCCGAAAATCATTCCCTCATCAGAACTTCGACACCCTTCAACCGCAAAGGCTTCCTTGCTGTTTTTAATCTTTATAATAAAGGGGGTTCGACATCGATTAAGTTCTCTCATGGCAGGTTTTCTATAAAATACGCCCGCTGTTTCTATTGATTTAGCCAACAAATCCTTAAACTGAACTTCATCAATTTTTAAACTCTTGTAAATTTGTTTATCATGAAAAATATGAAGTTCAGGTGAGTACTGCTTATGAAAAGCATAAATTCGATGAGAATTGTGTCCTCTCTCAAAAACGATATCTACTGAGGCTGTTTTAAAATCATTTAAATAAACTGACACAAGCTCTTCAGGAATGGAATGTTTACTATTTGGAATAGATGAGCAGGAGGTCATGAGTTCCAGCAAAACTAAAACAACTATACTTTTTAGAATTTTATTTTTTAATCCCAGATCTAATATTTTTTTCAACTGCATTATCTCTTCCCTTCAAACGTGCAATAGGAGATTGACTGGCCCTGTTCAAAACAGCCTAATAAGGCTCTTAATTGCGGACTTCTTCCGAATACTTTCTCGATTCTAACTTTGGATTCAGGATGAGACTCAGAGTTTTGATCTAACCAGCTTTCTTGATTACAAAGATCTTTAACAGAATTTACAACCGAATAGCTCAACTCTTCATTGTTTTTAAACTTAGAAGAATAGGTCTCTAGAGCCTGTACCGTGATTTGAGTAGCGAGCCAATCGGCAAACAACTCTCCAAGATAATTGTTCTTAGAACAGCCATTTTCAACTCGGTTAGGCCCCACCACCTTCTCATTTTGAAAACATTGCAGTAGTTGTCGATACCCTTCGATCTTTATCTGGCTCATCTCTAATTCACAAGGATCGATGGCATGGCTTATTTCATGGGCAATAGTAAAAACTCTATTAAACCAAGATTTTGCAGAAAGCAAATAGGCTCCTCCAACCCGAATCACTCTTTTCTCCCCAGGAAAACTCTCATAATAAACATCATTTTTAGTAAACAGATCAGGTTCGTTGGCATAAAGACTTGTAGGAGGAGGAATCTCAAGCACAATATGTTTTAAACGGCGAGTGAGTTCGTTTTTTGATGCTTTTGGAATTATTTGCTCTGGTTGTTTTTCAATCAACTTAATCATTTGCTTTTGAATCCAATCATAGATCTCTAAAAGCATCTTCTTTCTTCGAGGAGTGTAAATACGACTAACAAGTTCTTCATCAATCTGTTCATTACTCCAATTGGGATGTTGATGGAGAATCATTTCATAGAGTCTTAGAGCCTCTACTTCACCTTTGATATCAGGCTGAACACTTCCGGTAGGATCGGATACCACCTCGTTTGAAAGACAAACAGTCTGGTAAAAATGGGTACAAAGTGATTCGGTTAAAATTTTTGATGGAACCTCAACCTCGGAAGGAAGTTTGGATTCGGATGTCTCGCGCACCGTCTTACTTTTTAAATCTTCCTGCATTTTGAATAACTGTTGATACACCGCGCCTGAGATCACAACAAAAGAGGCCACCACTACAGAAACTCTTGCTGTGTATTTAGGAAGATGCACCTAGTTTATTTCCTTACGAAGCTCGTCCATTTTTTTCACTAGCCCTGGATCGCCTGGCAAATAATTCAAGGCCCTATCCAGTTCTCGCATGGCCTTCATAAACATTTTTTTCTCTATGAAGATGTGGGCAAGATTTATATGGGGAAAATGACGAAACTCATAATTTTTACTTTTCATTGCTCGCTTTAGCCATGGAATAGCTTCATCAAATTTACCCTGAGAAATGAGATACGATCCAATATCATTGAATGGATTTCCAAAATCAGGATCCAACAAAATCGCCTTTTTACAAAGTTCGATAGCCCTATCACTTTGATTTAATTGATGTTCCATCCATCCCCAATAGGTCATTCCTTCAGCCGTAGGATGAACTTTAATACTTGATTCGAATATTTCTTTGGCTTTGTCAGCATGACCAGAATGGGCCAGCACTAATCCCTCTTTAATTAAATCTTTAGCCCGCTTGTACGAGGTAAACCCCATATGATTATTTTGCTCTCTATCCGAAAGTCATGCAAGAGAGTATCCTATTAATATGAATAAACCCCAGTTTAAAAGTTATGAAGAATTTTGGCCCTACTATCTTAGTTTACATTCCAAAAGAGGCACTCAACTCTTTCATACGGCAGGACTTCTTCTTGGAGTCTCACTATTTATCGTTGGTATTTTAACCCTTAACTGGATCTACATTGGGTTAGCTCTAGTTTGTGGCTATGGTTTTGCTTGGACTTCCCATTTCCTCATAGAAAAAAATAATCCCGCAGCGTGGCAATTCCCTGGATGGTCATTTCTTTCCGAGTTTAAAATGGCCTTTCTAGTTTTAACTAGAAAGATTTAACGTTTAAAAATATTTTCGTAAGGAATTGTTTTGTGATGGGTCTTTGCCCACTCTTCAATTCTCAAAAGTTCATTGTATTTCGCTGTTCTCTCAGAACGAGACACTGAACCTGTTTTGATCTGTCCACAACCACTTCCCACAGCTAAATGCGCTATCGTGACATCTTCAGTCTCGCCAGATCGATGAGATGCTACCGCTGTATAACCCTTTTTTCTACAGAGAAGCATAGTATCAAAAGTCTCTGTTAATGTTCCAATTTGATTCACTTTAATAAGAACCGAATTAGCAACATTTTCAGAGATCCCTCTCTCCACTCTCGAAGGTTGAGTGACAAACAGATCATCGCCCACCAACTGGGTTCGCCTTCCAAATTTTTCAGTAAGCTCTTTCCATCCTGACCAATCGTTTTCATCAAGCCCATCTTCAATACTCACTAAGGGAAACTTCTCCAAGAGGCCTGAATAATAATTCATGAGTTCTTCTTTGGAGAGTTGATTTTTACCGCCATAATTGAGTGAATATTGCTGACTATTCTTATTAAAGAAAGAGCTTGCAGCGACATCAAGAGCTAAAGAGATCTGCTTTCCTAATTGATAACCCGCTTTTTCAACTGCTTCCGAAATAAACTCCAGGGCCTGGGCATTGTTTTTAAGAGAAGGGGCAAAACCTCCTTCATCACCTACTGCAGTAGAAAGGTGTAGATCATGAAGTTTTTTCTTTAGATACTGAAAAACCTCGCAACCACTTCGTAGCGCTTCATGAAAGCTTTCAAAACCATGAGGAACAATCATGAATTCCTGAATCTCTAATCCATTATTGGCATGCAATCCGCCATTTAAAACATTCATCAAGGGCACTGGAAGCCGCATCTCTTTTTCAGATAACCCCAACATCTCATTCATTGTAAGGAAAAGAGGTCTTTTCTGCTGATTAGCTATCGCATGAGCAAAGGCCAATGAAACTCCTAGTAAAGCATTAGCCCCATATTTTCCTTTTTGAGGGGTTCCATCCGCATGAAGAGTTATTTGATCTAACTCACGAATGCTTGAGAAACTTTTTCCTTCCAGCAACTTACTCAAGGCTTCATTGACATTTTTAACGGCCTTTAAGGTCCCCTTACCTAAAAACCTTTTAAGATCCCCATCTCTAAGTTCCAAGGCTTCATGCTCTCCAGTCGAAGCACCCGATGGAACCATCGCCCTTCCCCAACTTCCATCAGCTAACGTTATTTCAACTTCAATGGTGGGGTTTCCACGAGAATCTAGAATTTCACGACCGTGAACTTTAGAAATTTTATATGACATAAAAAAGCCCTCGATAACTTATCCTAAATCTAATTTTACTCTTTGGTCGAGTAAAATTGTACTTAAGAAGTTTCGAGGGGCTTAATCTTTAACTAGAAGGTCTCTTACCCGCTAATTTTAATCATTTTTCTCTTCTCGAAATTCAGCCTCAATGGGCTCATCCTCTTTTTTAGCTTCGGCAGTTGGAGCCTCCTGACCTTGAGCTGCTCCGGTTCCCTGAGCTGAAGATTTATACATAGCTTCTGCCATTTTGTGGGATAGCGAGGTAAGCTTATCTAAGCAAACCTGCATACGGTCATACTCTTCTTTTTGGACCGCTTCTCGGCCATCCTTAACAGCAGATTCAATGTCCCCTTTAATATCAGATGGAACTTTGTCGCCATTTTCTTTGAGAAGTTTTTCAGTATTGTACACAAGATTATCCAAATTATTTTTCAGAGAAACTTGTTCACGTTTTTTCTTATCCTGTTCAGCATTGGCTTCAGCGTCTTTCACCATCTTTTGAATGTCAGACTCGCTAATTCCACCGCTAGCTGTAATCTTAATCGACTGTTCTTTTCCAGTGGCAAGATCTTTAGCTGCTACATGAACAATACCGTTAGCATCAATATCAAATATGACTTCAACCTGTGGAACTCCTCTTGGAGCTGAAGCAAGACCGGTCAATTGAAATCGAGCTAAAGTTCGATTGTCATAGGCGAATTCTCGTTCTCCTTGAAGAACATGGATTTCCACTGTGGTCTGATTGTCTTCCGCGGTCGAAAACACTTGGGTTTTCTTGGACGGAATAGTTGTGTTTCTCTCAATTAGCTTAGTGAACACATGACCTAAGGTTTCGATACCGAGAGATAGAGGAGTCACATCCAAAAGCAGTAGGTCTTTTACCTGCCCCCCAAGAACTCCACCTTGAATTGCAGCTCCGATAGCCACAACTTCATCAGGGTTTACGCTCTTATTAGGCTCTTTTCCGAAAAACTTTTTCACAGCCTCTTGGATTTTAGGCACACGAGTAGATCCCCCTACCAACACGACTTCGTCGATGTCAGCTGCAGTTAAACCCGCATCTTTTAAAGCCTGTTTACAAGGTTCAATCGATTTTTGAATCAGGTCATCGATGAGTTGCTCAAATTTTGCTCGGCTCAACTTAACTTGAAGATGTTTAGGCCCACTTGCATCTGCTGTAATAAAGGGCAAGTTAACTTCTGTCTCAAGAGAGGATGAAAGTTCAATTTTGGCCTTTTCAGCAGCCTCTTTTAATCGTTGCAAAGCCATTTTATCTTTACTTAAGTCGATACCTTGGTCTTTTCTGAACTCAGAAATCAACCATTGAATAACTCTTTGGTCAAAGTCGTCACCCCCAAGGTGGGTATCTCCATTAGTGGATTTCACTTCCACCACGTTGTCCCCTACATCAAGAATGGAGACATCGAAAGTTCCGCCTCCGAAGTCGTAAACTGCAATTTTCTCTTCTTTCTTTTTGTCCAATCCATAGGCCAAAGCTGCTGCAGTAGGCTCGTTGATAATACGTTTCACTTCAAGACCGGCAATGCGACCCGCGTCTTTAGTCGCCTGTCTTTGAGCATCATTAAAGTAAGCAGGCACTGTAATAACAGCCTCTTTAACTTCTTGGCCTAAATAATCTTCAGCGCATTTTTTTAATTTCTGAAGAATTAGAGCCGAGATTTCTGGGGCTGAAAATTTTTTACCTCTGATATCCACCGCCACATCGTTCCCACTTTTGACTACCTTATAAGGAACCAATTGGGTTTCACCCGTTACCTCATCAAATCGCCGCCCCATGAAACGCTTCACAGAGTAAATTGTATTTTCAGCGTTAGTGATAGCTTGGCGCTTCGCTACAGTTCCAACCAACCGTTCCTCATCCTTAGTAAAGGCTACAACTGAAGGGGTAGTTCGTCCGCCCTCTTCGTTAGCAATAACTTTAACATCGCCGCCTTCCATAACTGAGACGCACGAATTTGTGGTTCCTAAGTCAATTCCGATAATTTTACTCATATCATTCTCCTTAAACTGATGTTTTTAGCTATAAATTCACATTCATTAAGTCGCTCAGGGACTCTTTGTTTAATCCCAATCTTTAACGAGAAGCAATATGGGTTCGCTTTTTTTTAAGTCAACTCGAAAAGGAAGGGACTTGACTCTATTTAAAAAATTAGCAAATTAAGAGTTCTAAACATGAGGTAAGCTATGCCGTTATATGAATACAAATGCGAAACTTGTGCGAAAACCTTTGAAGTTGTACAGAAATTTTCGGACCTGCCTTTGAAAGCCTGCCCTGATTGTGGAAAAGAGGTTGAGAAACTCATGTCTTTAGGCAGTTTTCAGCTTAAAGGGAGTGGTTGGTATAATACTGACTATAAGAAGACCTCTGCAACCACTAGCTCCTCTTCCAAGAGCGAGAGCTGTGCAGCCCCCACAGGTGGATGCGAAAAACCCGCCTGTTCAACAAATTAATTTTCATATAAGCTATTGTTTTCTTTAGTTTTTACATTTTTTACAAAGCGACTTTCCTTGACTTTTAAATAAACCCAACCAATATTGGTTCGTTCGTTTTTTAATGGCCGGTTTTAGGATGCTCTATTTAAGGGTTTTTCTAAACATATAAACTTAATAAACAAGGAGGAAAACAAATGAACATTCGTCCCTTACACGATCGTTTGATTGTGAAGCGTTTCGAAGAAGAAGAACGCACAAAAGGTGGAATTATTATTCCTGATAATGCGAAAGAAAAACCTCAACAAGGAGAAATTATCGCAGTAGGTGCAGGAAAAGTTTTAGAGGATGGCAAAAAATCTCCTCTTGAAGTCAAAAAGGGCGATCGAGTTCTTTTTGGTAAATACTCTGGAACAGAGATTAAAATCGATGGAACCGAGTACTTGATGATGAGAGAAGAAGACATTCTCGGAGTTATTGAAAAATAATTAATCAATAAGGAGATTATTTATGTCAGCAAAAGAATTACGTTTTAGAGAAGAGGCCCGCTCATCCATTCTTAAAGGGGTTAATGTTTTAGCGGAAGCTGTAAAAGTAACGCTTGGACCTAAAGGTCGCAATGTAGTTATTGAAAAATCATTTGGTGCTCCTACCATTACTAAAGATGGTGTGACTGTCGCTAAAGAAGTAGAGCTTGAAAACAAGTTTGAAAACATGGGCGCTCA
>SXPJ01000105.1 GCA_005776395.1 Bdellovibrionales bacterium
CCCCACAAACTTCATTCGCTCGTCCATGACACACGTCTCCTTCCAAGGCATAGCTCTCCCCCTGTTTGAGAATTGTTATGCCTTAAAGTGTAAACCATGTGCCCGGAATGAAATGTAAAGGGGGTGCCCGGAATATACCACCTGGTTGGGGCGCCAGGATTCGAACCGGGGAATGCTGGAATCAAAATCCAGTGACTTACCACTTGTCGACGCCCCAATGATCCAGTGTTTCAAGTGGCAAGGCCGTATTGAGCCATATTCTTGGTCCGTTGTCGAGAGTTCAGGTTTTATTTTCCAAAAATGCCTTTTAAAACGTCCTGTAAAGGCTTAGCAGCCCTTTTTTGAAGTTCTTGCCCCAATTTTTTGGAGATCTCCTGAGTGATTTGTTGAGCAACTCCCTTAGCCGCATTTCCTAGGGCTACTTTAACTAAGGCCGTTGTCATGGCTTCATAATTAACTTGAGGGGCCTTACAAGTTCCCTTAATTTGGATAGGAAAGACTACAGGATCATTTCCCTGAGCTAGAATGTGTTCAATCTTAACCCCGGCCTGTTCTATAGAGATATCCCTGATCCTAGTTAAATTGTAACGATCAATAATCTGCCAATCGGCCTTAACCCCACAATCGTCTAAATTGAGTTGAGTATGACCCTTAAGGTCTAAACCTTTTCCATGCTTGGCCCTAGCCTGAAAATTAGGAGAATCAAAAACCCAGTTTTGAATACTAAAGTCGCTAGAGATAATCTCATACTCAGATTCAATGGGCCCCATTTTAGAGATCTCTTTTCCTCTAAGAATCGGAACCTGCTCAAACACTTTGATTAAAGACTCTCCTAAACCTTGGGCCAATAAATTACCTATATCTAAAGTCGCAAATCTAGCCTCAGTAACTTTCAGAGTTCCTTTACCGGAGAACTGCTTTTTTGCCAAAGAGGGGTCAAACCCCTGTCCTTTCCCAGCTATTTGAAAATAGGCTTTTCCCTTAAGTAAGTTTTTTAATATCTCCGATTTAGAAGCCATTACCTGCTCCAATTGAACCTCTTTTATTTCTGAGCTGAATTGATAACTGGGAACTGAGGTCATTAAATTAACTTCTCCTTTTCCAACCCCCTCACCCCCAAGCAGATTAAAGTTTAAAGAATTTAGAAAAAGAACACCTGACTTAAAGCTCATCTGGGATCTTAAATCGGTAATACTGATCCCTTTATTAGTAATTTTTTTAAAGTTTGATTTGATATTAAATGCCGCATTATTCACAAAAGGATTAGCCTTTAACTCTGAAACATTTTTATCCACGGATTTTTTAGAGCTTGCCTCTGTAATTGAAGTCCTACTCAAAATGGAAGACTGTTCCTTATTTACCTCACTTACCTCAGAGCCTTGAGTGGCCCATTGATCTAGATCAATCAACTGAGATAGAATCTCTATGTCACCGGAGGGCTGTTCTAAAGAAGTTAATTTAACCTGGGTCTCCAATTGAATTCCTGGTGCCTCAAGCTTAAAGTTACCCAGCCCCTTTTTCACATCGATGTGAGCTAAAAATTCCATAGGACCGATAATGGCATAAGAGCTCCCCATACGAGTGTCCAAGTTAGCGTTAACTTTAATGGCAAAAGGCTTTTGCAATGAGACTTTCGTCATTTCGACATTAAGTTCTTTAATATTTGACTGTGTATCTGTCTCGGCATCCAAATAAAAAAACCGAGCTCGTTTCAATTTTACATTTAACTGGGCCCTAGAAATAAACTTAGGCAGTTCAGAGGTGCTTTTCACGCCTATCTGCCCCCTCTTGTTCTTATCTATTTTTTCAGATTCCTCTTTTTTAGATGGGAAATAAAAAGCATTGAAGATGTTTAGTTTCCCTTTTTTGTCTTTAAGGACTCTAATTTCAGGGCTATCCATGACTAAAGTCAAAGATGGGGCTAATGAAAAGATAGAAAAAATAGGCATCTCAGCGTAAATTGATTTAGCACTCAGTATCTTTTCATTTTGAGAATCGGTTAACTCCAAACCCTCCATTTTAATTCGAAGTTTTCCCCAAAGCGAAAGCGACAATTTACCCATATCAACTTTGCCATTTATAAATTTCTGAGCCACTGAAATAATTTCTGGCCGATAATGATCCACATTAAACCAAAGAGGAACTGTAGCCACAAATAAAAACCCAGTTCCCATGAGAGAAGATGAAATTAAAAATATTTTTTTCTTCAAAGAAAAAGCTTTGCCGGACTTGCTCATGACCCCTCCCATGTTAGAGGGGCTATTTTAATTTAAAATGGAAATGAGGCAACTTAATTGAGTTCATCCCAGTAATTCTCACGGAGTCATTCAAGAATTTGGATGTAAAAGTGGGACTACCCGCTCCAAGGAGAATCGCTGTACACTCCACTTTTACATCCAAATTCTTGAATGAACCATCATAAAATCACCCCAATGGCACACCGAGACTTTGCGAAAAGGTTTTTCTAGTACTCCTTAATTAGCCTCAAAATTTATTCACCGAGAACTGCTGAGTCCATCCTTGCCAAATCAAAGGGGATTAGACTTTTCTGGCAAGAACAATCAAGAGAGGAGAAAACAATAAAGACTCAAACCCAGCCCCAAACCAAGGAACTCCAGCATACGAGTAGGAAACAAGCTCAAAATTAAGTGATTCCAATAGAATTCTGAATGCATGCAAAGAATACTCGTGCTTAGAGAACTGCAAATATCTAGGCCTTGGGGTTATTTCAATAAATCTAGAAACCTCAAAAATGCATTGTTGCGTCTTACGAATTATCGAATAAGCATTCGGTATAGAAATTAGTAGATGCCCACCATGCGAGATCCAACCAGCCATTCGATTCAGTGTTTGTCTCGGATTCTCTAGATACTCAAGCACACTTGAACAAAGAACTCCATTAAACTCACCAGGACTTTGCCAAGTATCCAGATTATCGATTAACTCGAAACTACAATTCATAAATTCACTAGAGATTTGAATTGCATTTTCGATCATCCCTTTGGCACCATCAACTCCGAGAACATTAACACCGTAAGACGCTAGCAATCTAGACATGCTTCCTGTCCCGCATCCAGCATCCAACCACTTACTTCCACCGAGTTTATTCCTAGGTAACAGGCTTTCAAAAGCTTTAATCCTATTTTGAAAACTGATCTTGTTACCATGTTTTTCAACCCAAGAGGTTGATATAGAATTGTGAAAATCAATGGCGGACTGAGAATTAACTGAACTAACTTTCATAATTTATTTTCGAATAAATAAGAACCTAACATAAATACTCCAAGTTACAAAAAAGGAATACCCATCACTGATCAAACCTATTTCAGCATCTGCTGTAAAAGGACTTGGGCCAAGACAGGATCTATATTCTTAAAGATCTGATCCATTCCCAAAAACCCCAGAGCTTTTCGATAACAGCCCCCCATGGCCTTAACCGCAGATTGATAATTGGCAGGAATCGGGTTCCTCGAAGTGACCAATTGCACCTGAGCCTGACAAGGAGTAAGAGTCGTTCCATATTTAGTGGTTGAGCTAATTTGAGTGGTTAGAGTCCCCACGCCACTTAAATTCTGTCCTTGGAAGCCACTATCTCTTCCACTTCCATTCCATTTATCCGATCTAAGTTCAAATCTTCCGTCATTGTAAGCCGCCACTTGAACCCCCTGAGCACCGGGAATATTTCCAGGATAAACTTGTTGATTTCCCGGTCCATTAATCGAGAATGTATTCAAACCGCAAGCTCCATTTCCTGTCCAATCTCCGATGAGAGGTTGCCCCGGAAGAGGAAAAAGCTTAGTAACTTTGGAAGCACACTGCTCTAAAATTTTAGGGACAAGTGCCCATTTCTCGGCAGACATGTCTTCTCCGTTACGCTCCCGCGCCTGAATTTGATTAATCTGATTGAGAAGTTCTTGACTAAGAGCCCCATCGATTCCCAAAGAGTTAGCATTTGCATCATTTGAAAGTGATAAGGAATTAGATGCCCCAACAACCGCCTGTAAAGATTGTGTATCGCCTTGAGTAAGAGCTCCTGCCCCACCACTTCCCCCCGCTCCTGGAGTCGCTCCACTTAAAATTGAAGAGGTCCCTGAGTTTAATAACCCCCCACCGCCAGAGGAGCCTCTTTGTCCACTCCCAGGCATTTGCTTCATACACCCTGTAAACAATAAACTAAAATTTAGAAGCCCTAATGCCAAGAGAAGGGTGAATTGTGTTCTCATGAGTAACCTCCAAAGAGCTTTTCCTTAAGTATACCCTATTTAAGATGCAATCAGGATACCGTGAATTTGACAGTTGTTTAGGCTGAAAACAGTAGGAAATAACTATGAAGGCCGTCACACTTTTAAACAACTGTATAAAAACTGAACACCCTAACATAGTGATTAGTATATCGACTAAAATAATCCTACTTTATAAAATCGTAGTACAATAAAATAAACAGTTCTAATCTATTACTAGGATACTTTATGCATGACAAAGAACTCATAGTAAAAAACTGGCTTCCCCGTTATACAGGAACCGCTCTTGAGGAATTTGGGAAATATATTCTACTCACCAATTTCCACAACTACGTTCATAAGTTTTCACAAATTTTCGGAGTTCCAGTACGCGGTTTAGATCGCCCAATGCAAACCGCCACCAATAAAGATGGGTTAACAATCATCAATTTTGGAATTGGCTCGGCCAATGCCGCGACCATCATGGACCTCTTAACTGCAGTCAAACCTGAAGCGGCTCTATTCTTGGGTAAGTGTGGAGGAATTAAAAAATCAACCGAGATTGGACACTTTATCTTACCTATTGCTGCTATTAGAGGCGAAGGAACTTCAAATGACTATGTTCCGCCTGAAGTACCCGCAATGCCTTCATTTAAACTTCATAAATTCGTTTCTGAAAAAATAGTTAAGGCGGGGGTCGAATACCGTACCGGTGTTATTTACACTACCAACCGTCGAGTTTGGGAACACGATGAAGTTTTCCGTAAAAAGCTCACAGATCTAAGAGTCATTGGAATCGATATGGAGACAGCGACTCTATTTTCCGTAGGTTTGGTTAATGAGATCTCCCGGGGTGCACTGTTACTCGTTTCAGACGTACCCATGACTCCCGAAGGAGTAAAAACTGAAGATAGCGACAAACAGGTTACGGCCAAATTTGTTGATCTCCATTTAAATATCGGTATCGAGGCCATGACCGATATTGGGACCAAAGGAGAAAAGATAAAACACTTTCATTACTAAGCTAACGAGGCCCTTAATGTTTAAAACAAGCAGAGATTCAACTTTAAATATTTCATCTGTCCTTGCTATTCTTTTCTACCTTTCTTATGGGGGATACCTTCTTTGGCACTACACATTTTTTCAAGGATTATTTTTTACATTCCTACTTTTAACATTTTTGGGGTTAGGATTAGCGGGACTATTTCGACTCCCAAGTTTAGCTCTCTCAACTTTAGCAATCGCAGCACCTCAACTTATTGTTTGGCTAATCGATTCAGTTTGGTTCAATTTCTTTAAAGCATCTCTGTTCGGACTCGCTGAAGCGAGATTTCACCCAGGACTTTCAAAAGCAGAATTCTTATTTTCTTACTATCCACTTCTTTTGATTCTTCTAAGTTTTTTAATTATTCGAAGGCTTCCTCGCCCTTCAAAAACCCCTTATTTACTAACTTCCCTTCTATCGATAGGAGGGCTTCTTATCTCTCGTTTTGTTTTTACTGCAATAGCAGATCCCAACTGTTCAAGACTAGTCTGTATTGAATTTTTTGATAAAATATCGCTTAGTTCTTATCCTTGGATATTTCTACTTTTATACACAGGGACCTCCCTTGTTTTATTGAAACTTCTCTCAATCTATTTTGAACTCTCAAATAAACAAACCCCTTTTAACAGGTTTCCACGAACCACGCTGATATTATATTTTCTCTTCTCGTTAACTTTAATGATAAGTGATTTAAAACGATTTAATTCTAATCCCCGCTTTAATTGCCAAACCTTACCTCCAATCAAAGATGTTCATACTCAGTGTGGCTACACTCTGAACTACTCCCCAGGTTTCTTCTCTCTTTTTTTCAATATTCTTAACAAGAGCTCTTCCCCTAAACACTGTAACTTCTATCTTATTTATAAAGATACAAAAGAAACAATGTATGGCGGTATTCTAATTAAGGAAAAAGAGGGATTAACCTCTAGTATTGTACTTCCTTATCCTACCGATCCGAATGGATCCTCGGTGTCCTTAACTTCGGAATGTATAAATGCAAACTAATTACTCGGGTAGAAAAACCAAGTGATTTCCGCGATAATAAAAGAAGGTATCACCAGCCTTTTTAAACCAATCGATCATATATCGACTGAGATGTAACGTGTTTAATGTATTTTTCTCGACCTCAGGAATTATCCAACCCCTGTCATAGCGGCAAAAAAACGACATAACTCCCCCCGTATAAATTCCTATACTCCGACTAAATTTTTCCATATCAAATGCTGCATCTAAAGTGACTAAAACAAAAGATTCACTATTCTGTGGAGTCACATAAGGAAAAGCTCTGTATCCAATAGAATTAATAGTTTTTAAAATGGAAGAGGTCACCTGGGAAAGAGTTTTTCTTAAAGGATCCTCAAAAGAATAGGAGGGGCCCGCTTGAATAGAGATAAATCCTTTAGGAGCCACTAATTTAAAGGCAGCTCGATAAAACTCAGCAGAAAAGAGTCTGGCTAATGTCAGATTCTTAGGCGCAGGAAAGTCGATCACTATGATATCAAATCTCCCTTTTAGAATCTCTTGTTTGTCCTGAACCCAACGAAAAGCATCGGCCACAATGATTTCTACTTTAGGATTGTTCAAGGAATTATTGTTATATTTACGAATTATGGGGTTTTCACTAGCCAATTTAATCATCGCAGGATCTAACTCTACCATCGTGATCTTTTCGACCCGAGGATTTTTTAAAAAATTGCGAGCGGCAAGACCATCGCCTCCTCCCAAAATCAAAATATTTTTAGCTTTTGTCTTTTGATAACTTGCGGCAAGCATAGGAATATCAGCAAGACACATATGATAACTTTGTTCATCTATACTACTAAACTGTACAAATCCGTCTAAGAAAAGAACATGTTGTAACTTCTCCTGAGAGACTTCATGAGAAGGCTGTTCCTCCGTAAGAACTATTTTCTGATAATGACTCTGTTCGTTGTGAATAATTTTAGAGATGCCTGTACGGTCCATTCTAGGCGCCCTATGAGCACCCGTTCCAAAATAAAACAGAGGAGGAAGTAATAATATTAACAACCCTCCTATTAATTCCAGACGACCTAATTGTTTCTGCCAACCCAGAGCGGCCATAACAAGCCACGATGAGCCTATGGCTAGAAAAAGCCCCGTCTTTGAATACCCTAGAGGAATCAGCAGAACAAAGGTAAATAAAAAAGCAAAGAGAGTCGCAGCACTATAATCAATAAAGAAAAGAAGTCCAAGAGACATCCTCTGATAATTTTCTCCAACCTTCAAAGTTAGAGGAATTACCATTCCATTCATCACTCCAGTAGAAATGACTACTATCATAGGGACTAAGATTGCATTTCCAAAATTTTTGATTCCCCATCTTAAAAATGGAATTGCAATACCGGAGATTAATAACAACCCCAAAATAATTAACCCCAAATCTCTAAGTTGGGGCTTCCTTATTCGATTCGATAATAGACTTCCAATACCCAAAGCTAATAAGTAGAAAGCTAAATTAATCGAATAATAGAATACATCCTGACTAAAGGCTGTAGTCCAATAGCCGGAAACCAACATCTGAGTCATAAAACCGGCGCCAGAGCCTATGAGAGACAGAAAATAGAGTGTAATTTCCACAAGCGTTATTATCTCAAATTAAATTAAGAGCGAGAAGAGCAGAATGTTTTTGAGGATCATTAACTTTTAAACGCGACATAACCTCTCTTAAGTCTTCTCTCAGGTCTACATCCGCACAAATAGGCAAGAATTTAATGGAACCCAAATACTGAATAGACTTTTCGAGACTATTTCCAGTTGTATTTTGACTGTACTCAATCGACTTCCAGATCTCTCGAGGGACTCCCACTTTTCCACCGAAAAGATAGAACCCTCCATCAATGGTCTTTCCCAATACAAAGGAGGCCTTGTCTGAACCATTCAACTCTCGGACTGCTTTGATTATATCTTCGGCAGACAACTCTGGTGAATCAGCACCAAGAACAATCACTGAACCAAAACGACGTAACAAACTCTCGTAAACCAGGTAAAGCCTATCCCCTAGATCCCCCTCCCCCTGATAAACAGATTCAAAAGACTTCCAATAGGAAGAGTTCAGAGCCTCCTTCTCAGCTACAGCCCAGAAAGGTTTACAAATAACCTGGCTTTGTGTCTCTTTTAAAACCTGAGCTGTCCACTGACAGGACAAGAGATAAAAAGCCTCAGCTTTCTCTTTACCTAGACTCGCAGCCAATCGTGTTTTAATAGAAGAATGGCCAGGAGTTTTCACAAAGACTGCGACTGCGGTCATTTTTTATCCCGTCTTTTTATAACAATTCTTTTTAACTCCTGCTTCCCCTGCATAAATGTCAAAATTAAATGTTTCTGAGTCGTGGCCCACCACCCTTGACCAGAATATTTTCTGGCGCTTGTCAGCATCTTACCTGGAACTGCTTTAACAGGAACTCCCATCTCATGGGCTTTCCAAATCAACAAATGGTCTTCTCCATAAGGTGCAGTCTCACTAAACCTGCCCAGTTTTTGAAAGAGTTTACCGCTCATCAAAAAACCCTGATCCCCAAAGGGAAGCTTTAAAATATTTGAACGAATCCATACTCCAAAGGTGTTTACCGCCATTAAAGCCGGCCCTTCAAAAAATCCCAAATTAAAAAACTGAACCCCTTGAATCGAGTTTCTAAGAGTTGTTTCTAATGAGCTTAGAGTATTCGGAGTAAATCTTGAATCTGAATGAAGAAACCACAACACCTCTCTCGTCGCTTGAATAGCCGCGTGATTCATCTGCTTTGCTCTACCTGATTTTGAATGAAGAACTCTGACATTTGGAATTCCTTGCCAGGCTTGAGGCATCTCCAGTTCTTCGGTTGAAGCGAAAAGAATTTCAGAGTTTGACTTAAGAGGTTCCAGATCGGGCAAAAGAGCCCTCCAGCTCAGATCTCCAGAAGCCACAGGAATAATAATGGAAAGTTGTCTAGCCCAGTTCATTTTAAAGTTTTAAGACACGCAGCATTTCAGTTTTAGAAAGCGGAATAGATTGGGTTACAATCGCCCCCTCTAAACTTTTTCGACATTTAGAAGAATCCTCATCAAATTTGATGGCAAAAACATTTTTCAAAAGTTTTTGAACAAGATCAATAGACTTCATGTAAAGAGCCATGACCTTATCAACGCTCACATGCTGACTGGAATCTTCCATCCAACAATCGTAATCGGTCACGACAGCAAGAGTGCAGTAGGAAACTTGAGCCTCTCTGCACAAAAAAACCTCAGGGACATTGGTCATTCCGACCAAATGAAATCCATTATTTTTTAAAAAGAAACTTTCAGCTCGGGTCCCTAAACGAGGGCCTTCAACACAAACATAAGTTTTTTCCGAATGGAGAAGAATCCCCAACTCTCTGCCTGCATTAATAAGAAGTTGAGTGAGATCTGGGCATGTAGGCTCGGCAGTAGAAACGTGAGCTACGAGCCCCTCACCAAAAAAAGTTGCGTCCCTTTTTCCTCGAGTCCAATCGACGTACTGACTGGGGATAGCTAATTCCCCTGGCCGAATAGAATCGTCTAAACTCCCCACCGCAGAGACACTGATAACACGTTTAACTCCGAGATATTTTAAGGCCCAGATATTGGCTCTATAATTAATTTCACTGGGGAGAAGCTCGTGATGAGATCCATGGCGAGGGAGAAAGGCAATCTCGTTCCCCTCATAAGTTCCTAAAGTTACTTCAGCAGAAGGTTTTCCCCATGGAGTATCAATCGATCTCTTTCGAATATCCTGGAGAGCCTCCATTTTATAAAGGCCCGTTCCGCCAATCACACCTAGCATAAGTTCCCCTTAAAGTGGTAAAAACTGCAGTGTTTCTTTGACTCCCGGATATCCCATTAAAAACCAATAGCACCAGGTGCTAATCTGAATTGTATGTCCGACAAAAATAAAAAAGTGGCTCCACATTTCAACTCGATCCGAGTTTCCTTGATAAAAACGAAACCAATGCATCCCCTCATCAATCATGCTGTAAAAAACCGAAAGGGCCACCATACAAAAAGCTGGAATTTTTAAAAATTCTGGCCATGTATAGGCTAAACAAAGAAGTACACAACTTGAAATCCCGGCCGCGATCGTGATGTGATGAACGAGAGCCTCGCCCCTCTTCAAAGCCATCTTGTAGACCGATCGATGTCCTATCGTATCAAATGAAATGGCTGCAATAAAAATCACCGTTCCGAGTGGAAGATTCCATACGTAGGAGGGATATTTTACACCGTTAAAATATCCCACCCCCACAAAACCGCAGACGGAGAATAAAAGCCCTATCATCAATCCAACCCAAGCAAAGTAAACGTTCCAATCCTCACGCTCGAACATTCTTATTCGACGAGCATAAAAAACTGTATCTTCTATAAAGTTTCGGGTTGTGTCCATGCTTGTCTCCATAATGTAGTGATCATACTCCGCTTCCAGGGTCTGGCCAACCGATAAGGTATCGTCATTAATACTAAGCCCAAGCCCTTAATTGCACAGAAAACTTTTTCAACAGGAGATACCACAGTACGAGTATCCCAAGCCCTCTCGCCTCGCTTCATTACTTTCTTACCAATCGCTGAGTAGACACAACTTGCGACCCCCACTGCAAGAGCTGAGCGGAAAGAGAGATAACGAAGTCCTCGATTGCCTGAGTCATAGTAGAATTGAGCCTGTTTCAATAGTCTTCTCACTAAATAAGCCACCGCTTGGCGATGTTTCGGTAATCCAACTTCCTCCGGAGCAACTTCAACCTCTTTCAACCATTGCAAGGGTAAATAAACACGCCCCAAGTGAAAATCCTCCACAATGTCTCTTGAGATATTGGTCAATTGCATGGCAGAGCCAAGATCAGATGCATTTTTGAGCGCCTCTTGTTCACTTACTCCCATTACGTGTGACATCATGAGACCTACCACACCCGCAACACGATAACAGTAAAGGTCAAGATCCTTAAATGTCTCATACCGAGTCGCTTCAACATCCATTTTCATTCCCTCAATTAACTCCAAAGGATAATAGGATGGGATCTTATATTGATCTGCAATGAGGCTCAGTGCCTTAAATTCAACAGGAAGATTCTCCTGTTTTTCATAAGCAGATCGAGTCAAGGCTTCAAGTCTCTCAACTTTTTCCTTTTTATGAGAAGTAGTTTTGTCAATCTCGTCATCACAGAAACGACACCATCCATAAAGACAAAAAGCCGCCTCGCGAGCCGGTTTATCAAAAAGTTTCGAAGCAAAAGAAAAACTTTTTGATCCCACTTCGATCATTTTCTGGCAATGATCCAAAACCCCTTTTTCAGAGGTCTTAAGTTCTATTTTCCCTTGAAGATCTTGCATAATCAGATCGGCAGTAGCTCGCGCAGATCCCACAACTCCAGGAACCCCAGCCCCTGGATGAGTCCCTGCTCCAACAAAATACAATCCTTGAATCTTTTCATCACAGTTATGAGTTCTAAAGTAAGCACTTTGAGTAAGTCGGGGCTCTAAAGAAAATGCAGAGCCTTGGAATGCATTCAACTCAGTCTTAAAATCCTCAGGGGTAAAGATCCTTTGAGTTACCAAATGTTTTCTTAAACCAGGAATATAACGCTCATCTAAATACTTAAGTATCTTTTCAGCGTATTTAGGCCCCTCCACTTTCCAATCGATATTCATCTTTCCAAGATGAGCCACAGGAGAAAGCACATAAAAATTTTCACATCCTTCAGGTGCCAATGAAGGATCCGTAACTGTCGGGCAATGCAAATAGAGCGAGAAGTCATCAGGCAAAACTCCTCGAGTAAAAATATCTTTCAATAATTCCTTGTAACGAGGTCCAAATAGAACATTGTGATGGGCCATTCCAGGATATTTTTTATTGGTTCCAAAGTAGATTAAAAATAGAGACATGCTGTAATGCATCTTCTCCACTTTATGGCGCATCTTGCGAAGCTCAGGGGTTTGTTTCAGTAGATGCATGTAAGTATGGGCCACATCCGCATTGCTAACCACAAGATCAAAAGAGGTCACCTCCCCTTGCTTGTTTTTAATCCCAGTGACTTTTCCTTCGCAGGTTGTGATCTCTTCAACCTCTGCATTGCAATGGATTTTCCCTCCTAAATCTTCAAACAACTTTACTAAAGCCATAACTAAAGCGTGAGTTCCACCTTTTGCAAAAAAGACCCCCCACTTTCTTTCCAAATAATGAATCAAGGTATAAATACTACTTGTATTGAAAGGATTTCCCCCTACTAGCAACGAATGAAAGCTAAAAGCTTCACGAAGTTCCTGATCCTTAATGTACTTACCCACCATTGAATAGACACTTCGTTGCGCTTGAAGCTTTACCAATTCCGGAGCCACTCTAATCATGCTCCAAAAATTCAAAAATGGAACATGAGCCAATTCCGCATAGCCCGCCTCAAAGACCTCTTTCGAATAGGCCAAAAATTTTTCGTAATTTTTAGCATCCCCGGGCGATTTCTTCTCAATTTGCCTTAGTGTCTCTTTTAAATCTGCGGTGTAATCAAAAGTATAACCATTTTCCCAACACAATCGATAAAGAGGATTCACCGGAATTAATTCACAGTAATCTTCAAGTTTTCGATCCGAAAGTTTAAATAATTCTCTGATAGAGTCAGGAGCAGTAATAACCGTAGGACCCGCATCAAAAGAGAAACCATCCTGTTTAAAAACATAGGCTCGTCCCCCAGGAATATCTCGTTTTTCATAAATTGTAGTTTGAATACCCGCTGATTGAAGACGAATAGCCGCTGCGAGCCCCCCGAAACCACTTCCAATAACCGCTGCCTGTTTTTGATTAGACATAAGCCCTCATTAGTACATCTGCCAGTTCATTAAGCTGCTTTTTTTCACTTGTCTTTGTTTCTAATTTCTCATGATTTAAAATTTTTAAAGATTGCTCTAAATATTTACTAGCTTCATTTCTCGCTAACGAAATTAATGAGTTTTGATTCAGCCATTGCTTTAAAACCTCTGAATGGGGCAACTGTTTGACCGCCTTTTTAAACTCATTGAATTGCTCTTGAGTTAATTTATCGGCCGCAGTTGCAACCAACCACGAAGGACGATTCAATAACAGATCTTCAAATTGTTTAGCCCCTTCAATCGAAGCATTTCCCGCATCATCAAACATTTGCAATGCGATTCCAAAAGCATGACCAAACCGATCACAGAGCGCTTCAAGTTCCGAATCCGCCCCACCTATAACAGCCCCTAAACTTAAAGCCATGGCCATTAGAGCACCACTCTTTAACTCAAGAGAGGCTAAGCAGGTAGCTCTGACCTTCTCTTTAGGAACCTCAAAAATATTTAATCCCACATCCAAAGCCTGACCAAAATGGGCTCGCAACAAACCTTGGTGACAAATTCGATAGATACTTAGTTTTTTTTCAGCCGATATTTTCCACTGATCAATATTTTGTAGCGGCCAGAAATAGAGCCAATTGCCCGCATTCAACGCCAAAGGCATTCCATGTTTACGATGAACCGTAGGCTCTCCCCGTCGTATTTCGCTATTATCCTGGATATCATCAATAATTAATGACGCAGAATGAAGAGACTCGAGCAAGATACCCGCATTTTCAATCCACTGCCGATTTTCATTAAAAGACTCAATCACATTTCCTTTGGCTGCCAACTGAAAGCCAATCTCCACCATTCGACCCCGTATTTTTTTACTAGGCCGCTCCAAAAACTCTCTAAGAGGTGACAACAAATAAGAATCAACAACCTCCCCAACTTCACCTCCCCAATTGAGATCTAATAATGACTCAATTTGATGATTCTCAGGAATCATTGAAGACTCTTTTTTAAGCATTAACTCTCTCCCGATTGTAAGAAATACAATTCAAAGCATCTTTAATTTTAATGGGGGGTCGCCCAATAAACATTCTTAAGTAATCGACAGGCCATAAATGGCCTGAATAAAACCGATTAATCAGCCCTTTTGGCATTCGATAAAAAAACTCCAGAATTCGATACCGTTGGTTTGGGGAACTCCCTACAAATAACATTCGATTTAACAATCTAAAAAACCACTGACGTCTTGCGGTCGAGTAAGCCATCTTAACAAGGGCTGGAAAAACAACCTCATACTTTTGTTCTAATTGAATCAACCTATAAACAACTCTAACTGCATCAGGAAGAGAATAGCCTGTCGTGGAATGAAAGAAGCCACCTCTAACCCCCACACAAGGGACCCAATTTTGAATCCACTCCTCAGGAAAACCCTTATTTGAAAAAAGATACTGAGAGCTCAGAGGAATTGGCAGTGAACCCACCTCTTCCCTATTGATCTTAAGTATTTTCCAGCCCTTTTGCTCGCAATATCTTTTAATCTCATCTCGAAACTCTTCAACATTAACCTCACCTGTGTCAGCGTACCTAGTGTCTTCGATTAGTAATCTTCTTTCATCCCAAGGCAGACTGTAAAAAAAACGAAAACTTTCCTTCTGAGAACAAATAACATCCATGAGTATGGGTCGGGTTAAACCATGAGGCTTCTCAAGCTCCACCTCTAAACCGACAAATTTTTGATAGCCTACTTTTTCTTCATTATGAGGAACAAAACCCCTTCCATCAAAAACCAACTGAGCCGACCACTGTTTCCCCTCTTTTCCTATTACCTTATGAGGAGCCACTTCCACGATATCGACCCCAAATTCAACAGCTACCCACTCTTTAACCTTTTCGTTAAGCTCCTCTGCTCGAACTGACAAGTAGGGAGTATTAAGTTCTCGCTTATATTTGGGAAACTGAACCGAGTAGCCTTCCCACTTTTTGGAAACGAAGGGCTCTATCAACTCGAACTCTTGTCGGGTGAGATCGGTTTTATGAAACGACCATGTATGATTTCCGCCTAAATGATTATTTTTTTCAAGTATAAGAATCTTAAGTCGAGGAAACTTCTGCTTGTATCCATAAGCGAGAAGGCTATTAGCAAGCCCGCCGCCCACAAAGACACAATCATAATCAAAGTGGCTCTCACTCACCTTTAGGTCTCCACTTTTCAATCAAAGCGGTCACAATTTTATCCCACTCCTGCTTCTCCACGTTAAAGGGGCCATAATCCCCTTTTTGAATTTGCTGAGAGTCCACCAGAGGAAGAAGTACCTTCTTAGCCTCTTCTAATCGTCCATCATCATCATAAAACTCTGCAAGGGCTATGATATTTCCAGGAAACTTCGGAAACTTCTCATAAGCTCTTTTGAGACACTCTTCAGCTTTGGATGAGGATCCTATCGAAATAAATCTCGGAGCCTTCTGATATAACTTTCCTAAAATCCGATCTGCCCCTAAAAACCCATAATCAGGATTTTTATCGCGAATTAATAACATTTTCGTTTCTATGAGCTTAACGGTTTTTAAGGCGCTCAAACTTCGATAAATATCGGCCAAAACCCCTTTATTAGCAGCCCACCAGAAGAGAGCTACAGGTTCGTCGTTTTTTAACTCTAGTGCATTCTCCGCATTTTTTTCTCCCTGCTCAAAAAACGGGATTGAGATACTGGACTCTTTTTCAATAAAAGCGCATCGCCCTAAATAAAAGTTTAGACGAGACTTCTCGATCTCTTGGCTTACAAAATCAGTTAGACTTTCAGCTTTCGAAAGTTCAACTAAAAGCGGTTTTTGACAGTTCTCTATCGTTAAATCGAGAGCTGATTTAGGAGGGGTAGCATAAAGCGAGAGCCCCCCTGCCAATGCTAAGCCTATTATCCAGTTCATGAGAATCCCCCCCCATTTAGTTCAGATAAATAACTTACTTTGTCTATTAGAGTTTTGGCAACTTAAGAAACACCGCTAACACCCCGAGTTATTAACTTTTTAAAGTTGGAGTTATTCTCATTATGAAGGATACTTTTATCTCATGACGGCTCGTATTCCTTACAAAAACCCCCATCAATATCCTTGGATACTGCAGGTTCTATTTTGGCTCCAAAAAAAGAGGTTCGGCCAAATTTTAAATCCCACCCTCTTATGGGGATATTCCACTTGGCAAAGCCTGGCTTTCATCCTGTTTTATCAAGCCATTGAGAGGAAAAATTCCCCTATTCCACCGAGTTTGAGAAGCCTCGTTATGGTGAGAGTGGCCCAATTACACGGCTGTAACTACTGTGTTGATCTCAATTCACTTCTTTTCATGGAGCGACTAAAATCCAAAGAAAAGCTTTTAACCGTCAGCCAATGGAGAGAAAGCACTCTGTTTTCTCAAAATGAAAAATGGGTATTAGAATACGCCGAGGCCATGACTCATACGACAAGTACAGTCACTGATGAGCAAGTAAATCAATTAAAAACCTTTTTATCTTCTGCTCAAATAGTGGAGCTAACTGGAATTATTGCTTATCAAAATATGTCGGCCAGATTTAACTCGGCCCTCAATGTTGCCACTCAGGGATTCTGTGAGAAACCTAAGGTTTGAGCTATAATTTAAAAAGTTCAAATGCCTTTTTCTAGAAAGTTATTAATCATGGGACAATTTCTTTTAATCGTATTTTATCTTGCGATTCTTTTAAGTTGTTCCTCTCAACCTCTAAAATCAAGAGAGCACACCTCAACCCTAAGCCCTGCAGAAGCTCAAGCCGACCCCAATTACCCCTTAGCCTTAGCTTTTAATAATCTCTTAAAGGACCTACCAGAAGAAGAAACTCATCTCGAAATCGCAAAAAAAGAATGTCACAAAAATCCTTCTTTGGCCTTATGCTCTCCGTTAAAAAAACTAAAAGTTCTCAAAAAACTCCTCTCTAAAAAAACGACCGTCTACCAACCCCTGGGGATCAAACCCTTAGCCCCTTTGGCTCCAATCTTTTTAAAAAACAGGATCACTAACTGGCAAATAATTCGAAAAACTCCCATTCCTAATCTACTCAAAGGATTTCTTTCTTTAACTAAAGAACAATTACAATGGGTATCCCAACGGTCTCAAATGGAAAAAAAATGCCCCAATAACGCTGCAATAGCTGCTGCGGCAACCCTCGAAGACTATCTTCCCGATGAAATTCCATTCACCTTACTTGCATCACTTTATGAACGTGGAGGAATCTGCACTAAAAACTCACCGATTGATCGAGAGCACTTTTTAACTCGATCCGGAATCTTTTATTTCATTTCGAAGGATTATAAAAAGGCATCGGCTATTCTGGCTAAGATTAATCCTACCGATGCCTATTCGGGAAGAACCGCATACTGGCTCTATCGTTCTAAAAAGCAAGAGGGGGATACTCACGGGGCTTCTCAGGTTTTAAGTAGACTCGCCAAACATCACCGTTTTTCCTTCCACAATTTAGTGGCCTCTCATCAGGAGAATCAAGAGCCACCACCTGAACACTCAAGAAGTTTAAGTTTCCCAACTCGTTCCAGCAAGTTTAAACAATTTAATAATGACATTCAGAGTGTAGAGCTCCTTATTCGTTTAGGATTTGAAGAGAGTGCTCACCTCATAGTGGATTGGCTCCTCACTCAACCCAAAACTCTCGAACCTGGACTTCGAGTTTATCTAGCACAACTGGGCGATGCGCAGGCGAAAGTAATGCAACTCCCAGGAATTCTAATGTTTCGACCAGAATTAATTTCAAAAGAAACACTAACTCTTAATTTTCCTCAAGCGTACTTTCCTCTGTTTGAAAAGTACCGAAGAGGCACTAGCCCTTATTTGTTATTAGCTCTCGCTAGAAGAGAGAGCTCTTTTAATCCAAAAGCAGTTTCTCCCGCTAATGCCCAAGGGTTACTACAAATGAATCCTGACACAGTCAAAGAACTTTATCCTGAAAACAAGTTTGATTTATTAGATGCCGAGACCAATATTACAATTGCTTCAAAATATCTAGAAAAAGTTTTGGATGAAATGAATGGAGATCTTCCCCTAACTCTCGCCGCCTACAATGCAGGAGAAGCACAGGCTAAGAACTGGAAGAAAAGATATCCTCGAGAGGATAAAGTTATGTGGATCGACTTAATTCCCTATCGTGAAACCCGAGATTATGTAGCTAACGTTCTAAGTAGCTACCACTGGTATCGAAAACTTTACGAAAATAATTCCGACTTCAGCGATCTACTTGTTAAATAGTATCCCAACTGTAGCCCTCTTTTTCGACTGCATGCAAAGCTAATGAGATAATTTGTTCATCGTCATTATCGTCAATTTTATTAAAATTGCTTCTAACTCTTCGAGAAACTTGCCCCGCAAAAACCTGAAGAATCTCCTGCTCCTGCTGCGTTCCTCCAACCCCTTTTTCTTCAATCGCAGCGGTCACCCGACTAATCACCGAAGCCAACACAAACAGATCGATCATGATATCGGCTAAACGTCGAGTCGCAAATTGCTTATTTACAATATCTTTTCCATATTTACGTAAAAGTCGATCCACAAATGAAGCTAAGGTCTTTGTGCAGTCCTCAAACACTTCAGTTTGAGCTTTTATTGCAGGATGAGCTTTAGAAATAATGGCTTTACCTAACCCTGTGGCATAACTTACCCGTTTTCTTGCATATTCAGAAAGCACTCCAAATCCTTTAATCGGCTCTTGAAGCACATTCCCTAAAGATTGAGCAACCTCTTTTAATTGAGCCCCCACATCATTCATTGCAGTGAGAGCGATAAATAATCTTAAAATATCATTCGTACCTTCAAAGATACGATTAATTCGACAGTCACGCATAATTCTCTCGTAAGGATATTCACTCATGTATCCTGTGCCGCCAGCCACTTGTAAGGACTCATCGATAGTTCTCCACAGGCATTCAGTAGCGAACACTTTGCTAATAGCCGCCTCAACAGCATAGTCTTGATAACCGCGGTCAGATAGGCCGGCCACCATCGAAACGACAGCTTCGCTTGCGTAACACTCCACCACCATGTGGCCCAGCTTCTGCTGAACAAGACCAAACTCAGAAATGTTTTTTCCAAACTGCTGTCGACTCTTTGCATGTTGAGAAGCAAGGCGAATAGCCTTCTTCATAGCTCCGATGCTCCCCCCGCCTAAACCGGTTCGACCCACGTTCAAAATCTTCATGGCTACCTTAAAGCCTTTTCCAACCTCCCCCAATACGTGCTCCTTAGACAAACGCACATTATCAAAGCTCACGGTAGTTGTATTACTTGCTCTAAGCCCCATTTTATCTTCGTGAGGCCCCGAACTGACCCCGGGAAGATCTCGAGTTACAATAAATGCGGTCATTTGCCCCTCAGAGACATCAGTTTTAGCAAAGACAGTATAAAAATCGGCAATTCCACCGTTAGTAATCCACAGCTTCTCCCCGTTTAGAACCCAGGACTCCCCCTCTTTAACAGCTTTCGTTTTAATCCCTGCAGCATCAGATCCGGCAGTGCTTTCCGTAAGACAAAACGCAGCAATCATCTCACCCGTCGATAATTTGGGAAGATATTTCTGTTTCTGTTCCTCAGAACCAAAAAGTATAAGGCCTCTCAGGCCAATGGAACTATGGGCTCCTGCCGTAATGGCAAGAGAACCATCGTACTGACACAATTCCTGTATAGTTCTAGAGTAAGCACTTGCAGAAAATCCCAAACCACCAAAAGCCTCAGGAATTACAAAACCAAAAAGCCCCATTTGCTTCATCTCTTCGAGAAACTCTTTGGGCAAATCACCTGCTTTATCCCACTTTCTAAATTCACTCTCACGTCCTTTAAGCCAGGAGCTGAAAGAATCAAAAGTTGTTTTTAAAAGCTCTTTTTCATTTTTATTAATTTGAGGGAAAGGGAAAAGAATCTCTTCAACAATATTTCCCATGCATAGATTTCTCATAAAACTAATACTTTTGTCGATCATTAGATGCCTCATTTCTGTTTTAACAAAAACCTATGTAACTTCCTGATTTAACCACCCCATATAATCAGGATTGCCCCCATCGATATTTAAAAAAAGAATACAGGGCACGGAATAAGAATGAAGTCTTTTAACCTCTTTAATGATAGCTTTCCTTTTACTCCTGAGAGTCTTTATTATCAAAACAGCTTCATTTCCGCGTTCTATTTTTCCCTGCCACCGATAAGAAGAGATCATTAAAGGTATGATATTAATACAAGCTGCCAATTGTTTTTTAACTAACGTTTCACCTATAGTTAAGGCCTCTTTTTTGTTTTTTGTCGTAACATAGGCCAAAATAATTTTTTTTAACTTTGTTCTTTTCTTAGCCATCATTGTTACTTAGGATACCCTGCATGTTGAAAGTAGTCACCTGGAACGTAAATTCTATCACTGTCAGACTAGAGAGGCTTCTTGCCTTATTAAATCGCGAAAAGCCTGATGTCGTATTGCTTCAAGAACTAAAATCTATTGAGGAGAAATTTCCTTTCGAGGCTCTTAAACAGGCGGGTTACGAGGCTATAGTCCTTGGGCAAAAGGGCTATAACGGAGTTGCGATACTCTCTAAAAAACCTCTAAATAACATTAGCAAGGGAATGGAATCTTTTTATCAGGATCCCGCAGCAAGAGTTATAAAAGGGCAATTTGGCAAAATCACCTTTGTTTGCTGCTACGTACCCAACGGTCAAGAGGTGGGTTCTGAAAAGTTCAAATATAAATTAGAATGGCTCAAAGGGTTCACTCAATTCATTAAAGAAGAATTAGAGAAAAAGTCCCCTCTAATCATAGCAGGAGATTTTAACATTGCTCCCGAAGACAGAGATGTTCATGACCCCGCTCTTTGGAGAGAAAAAATTCTCTGCTCCAATCTAGAAAGGGAAAGCTTTTTTGGGCTTCTAAAGTTGGGGCTCGAAGACACCTTTCGATTGCACTTTCAGGAGAAAGGATTGTTCTCTTGGTGGGACTACAGAGCACTTGGCTTTCAAAAAAATCAGGGGCTTAGAATTGATTTCATTATTGCCTCAAAAGATTTGGCTAAACTATGCACTCACGCCCAAATTGATCGAGATGAAAGAAAGGGCGAAAAGCCCTCTGATCACGCGCCCGTTATAGCTGAATTTAATCTACCAATCTAACCATCCTTTTTTGGCCGGTTTTTTAGCTGTATTTGGACCTAAACTCCACCCCAAAGGGGGCTCTGATGAAACGTCTGATTTTTGAAGATTCGTATCCTCATTCCAAAGAGCATTAATTCTAAGAGGTTCAGCTTTGTGTTCGCTGAAGAGATTTAGATTTGAGTCAGATGAAGAATCAACCGTGAAGTAATTTCCCATGGAAAACTGGGTTGAAGTCCAAAGTGTTTTTAAAGATTCTGTTGTACTCATATCACGGCTGCTATTTAAAAGGCTGGAATCAAATAGCTCAAGAAACTCTTTTTTGGATCTTTGAGAGTTAACCGATGGAGAGGAGTAAAAATCCCCCTCTGAGTTAAAATCTAAACTCGATAGGGATGATCCCCCCATAAAAGTCGTACTACCCCCACTCATAATAGAATCCTTTTTTGAGTCCCCCCCTAATAAACTCCCCTGTAAAAGCGTATCTAAACTCAGATCTTGAGTTGCACTAACCCCTTCCTGTGAGAGTCCTTCAGTCGAAATTGCAAAAGAATCATCAGCCCATGTAAAGGCACCTGTAAAAAAAACTAATAAAATTAGTAGAGATAAAAAAATCTTCATATTGTTCTTTTCGACAGAATTAAGGAAAGGTTTGAAGTCAGACTTATAGTATACACTGTCTAAAAGCTGACCTCTCGATATGCCGAGTTACACAACTGAGATTAACTTTTATTTTCGATGACTTAGCAATTATTGAGAGCTTCCCACTAAGCTTTAAGGGACAATTAATGGTTTGTACTCACTTCGATTTTTAAATTAAGCCACCCTAGTTCATTCTTTCCCCCAAAAAACCCTCTCAATTTAATACCTCTAAGTTACCTACAGCTCTCTATTGTATACACTAAACTCGTGGCACCCTGGTTGCAGACTTTAGTCATGAGTTCAATTATAAAAGGAGCTCTTTATGAAAAGCTTTTTTCGTAGTGCTTTATTTTTATTTTTCCTATTTTTTTTAAATGGAAATCATGGGATCGCAGAAAGTGAAACCCATGGCAATTCAGGAGCCTCCCCCTCACAAACCACAACTGGATCTCGAGCAACTCAAGCGGCTCCTCTTACTGATCGAGAGATGACATTTTTATCTGATAATTTTTTCTTATCTAAACTAACTGTTTGGAATAAATATTCTGAAAAACTTCCTCAAGCGATTGAAAAGGCCATAAAAAACAAAGATGAAAAAGATAGCAGTCAAGCAATTGCAGAACTTATGGGAATGGTTAATAAAAATCAGGCTGAAAAAGTTTTGGAAAATGCAAAAAAAGAGAAAGATACGGAAAATGCAAAAAAACCCAATGCAGGTGATGAACGCTATATCGCCCTAATGGAACGTATAGTTTGGGGAGCCAAGGCCTTTTTAAAAGATCCTTCAAAAGAGGAATCGGCTGAGAAATACAATAAAGAGTTTGATGAGGCCTTTAAAACGGTGGTGGAACGAAACAACAATATTCTAGAAAAAATTAAACAGGCATCTGAAGGAAATGAACAGGCTAAAACTTGGCTCAGAACCAATTTAGATCCAAGTTCATTGTTGTCATTTGTCGATGGGCAAAAAAAACATGGCAACGAAAAACTCGCCGATCGTATTATTGATGCTTTATCTTTCAAAGAGGGGAGAAATAAGTTCCTAGACATGTCTCAACAGAATGAAACACAACGATTACACCTAGGGCAAACTTCAGAAAGTGTATCTAATGCCTTCGACAAGTTTATTGAAAACAGAAAGGGATTTAACGGAGCTGTAGTCTCCTTTTCCCCTTTTAATACCCGTCCCATGAAACAGTGGTTTGTTGATAATAATGGTAATTTTTCTACCGGTGCACCTTCCTCGTTCTCTACCCCTTCCTCCATCAGCAGATCTCAAACAGGAAATCCAATCCAATCAAATACTGTAAACCCACCGACCAGTACCAATCCCACAATAGCCTCTAATTCTAATAATAGAAATGGAGCAGCAGCGGCATACACAACAATTTTAACTACCTGTAATAAGTGCCATAGCGGTGCAGTTTCCATTGATGCCAATGGGAATCTAAGCAAAGATGGCTCCCCTAGGTCTAAAAGTGACGTTCTAAGCGCTTTTACTGGGGTAAGACAAATGGCTCAAACCAGTGTTAGATTAACTGCAACAGAAAGAGCTTCTGTCATGGCCCTAATATCTCAATGGGTGAAGTAAAGTATACTTGCCTCTGCTCCTAAAAAAGCTAAAGTGAGGTCATGGGGACATTGTTTCAATTTCCGTATCGATCTGTAGCCGAAGTCTCGGTCCGATCTATCATAAAAAATCTTGTCACTCTTCGAAGCCTCTCGCAAAGAGAAATAGTTCCGGTCGTAAAAGCCGATGCTTATGGCCATGGAATTCTCCCTGTCTCACGAGCTCTAGTGACCCGAGGAAGTTGCCACACTCTATGCGTAGCCACTCTAGAAGAGGCGATTGAATTAAGAAAAAAGATCCCTTACGCGATCTCAATCTGGGTATTGTCAGGATTTTTACCTCATCAACTAGAGGCCTATCTAAAATATCATCTAACACCTGTCATCCACAGCTTAAATCACTTAAAAAGCCTTCTCTATCATAAAAGGCTGCCAGAAATTCATCTAAAACTCGACACTGGAATGCGCCGACTGGGTCTTCTCCCCGAAGAGATGGCTGAAGCCTACCTGACTCTCGAACGGCTCGGAATCAAACTCTCAGGATTTGCAACACACTTTGCCGAGAGCGAAAATTCGGTCTCTAAATTTGTTGATGAGCAGATCGCTATCTTTCATGGTGTTTATCAGGAGTTATTACATCGCCGCCTTATTCAAACCGATGCCAGTATTCATATTGCCAATACAGGGGCTGTTTTAAGAAAAAAAATCGGACTGAGCTACTCCGTTCGGCCAGGAATTGGTCTATATGGAATTTCTCCTAACCCCCGTCTTTCATCTTGCGAAGCATTGGTTCCTGCTCTCTCATGGAAAGCTAGAGTTCTTTCCGTTAAGAGTCTCAACCCCTTAGACACTGTAGGTTATGGACGTAGCTACAAAGCTAAACGACGGGAAAAGATTGCTATTATATCGATTGGATACGCAGATGGACTTCCACGACTTCTCAGCAATGAAGGAAATGTTATTATGGGAGGCCGTAAAGCCAGTATTAGAGGGCAGGTCTCCATGGACTTAACCACAGTAGACTGCACCTCTATCCCTTCAGTGAAAGAGGGCAGCTTAGTGACTTTAATTGGAAAAGAAGGGAAACAGACTGTTACAGCTTGGGATATCGCTAACTGGGCAAGAACGATCCCTTATGAAATTCTTTGCGGCATCTCCCCAAGAGTCCCACGAATATACTTGGACTAATCTCACTCCGCTTTAGCCACATACATAGCCCGTTCATCTACAGCCAGTTGAATCAAGGTTAAATCATCTTTAAGTTTTCTTTTTGAAGTGTATTCATCGATAACACCCATAAGTTCATTCTGCATTTTCAAAGGATCGGGCGATTGCTTGCCCATTTTTAGCAAACTTAAAATTCTTTCCTCACCCGAAATCCCCCGTTTTTTCAAGGGAAGTTCAAGACCGTTAGTATAGAGAATCATAAGATCCCCAGGTTGTAACTGAAGTACATGCTCGCGAAACTCAAAATATTCAATCCCCCCCACTTCAGGATTTTGCAGATTGGGAACAGGTTTAGCCTCCCCCTGTCTCCATAAAATGGGTTTCAGATTTCCTGCAGAGCTGAATTGAAAAGTAAGTGAAGCCCGATCTAAGATTCCATAAAACAAAGCCATGGAGGCCTCATTTTTACTAGTGTGAATACTTTTAATTTCCTGATTTAAAAAACTGATAAATGATTTTGAATCTGGAAAACGATCCTTCATCTCTTCTAATCTTAGTTTTAAAAGCACAGACAAAAGTGCAGCAGCCATTCCATGGGTTTTAGAATCCGCCAATAAAATTCCGTACCTTTTCTTATCTCCGAACTCAAACACATCATAATAGTCTCCCCCTCCCTCGAGTGATGAAACAAACTTCACACTCAGACTGACTCCTGGAATATGGGGTGAAAAACGAGGCCGCAAAACTCTCTGGATATTTTCTGCTAAATCAATATCTTTTTTAAACTTATCTAGAAGCTTATTTGAAACTTCTGAAAGTTCTGTTGTTTTTTCACGGAACTGAAACAACTCTTTTTCCAATAACTTAACTTTTTTAGAGTTTTTTTGAACTTGTAGCATCTGTTGATAAGAGAACCAAAATACTGACTCCCAACTATCTTCCAACCAAACCCCATCTTTTAATTCATTCTCGATCAGTGAACTGTAAAACTCAGCATTCAATAGGCTCTTTTTATTAATAACCACTGACAACCAACTACCCGGAAACTTATTTCGAAGTATTTCTATTTTTTTTAAATCCTCGATATTTTCAACAGAAACTATAACCATCTCATAAGATTGAGGCTTGTGGATAGTAGTAGATTTTTGACTCACAACACAGGAAAACCCATGGGACACCACCGTTCTTTGAAACTCCCTGCTTGGCACTACATCAACAAAAAGAAGCTTCATAAAAGGAACCCTTCGGTTAGGTAAATCTCCCAGAGGCTTTTGTAGAGGTCACATCTTGAACAGGCGGCGATGTAGAAACAACTTTATTTGATAGGTTAATTCCCAAAAGCTTCTTCTTTAATCTTCTATTCTGAACATACAAACCTAACATTTCGACACTACACAAAACTCCGCAAATAATCATTCCAACAAAAACACTACTTAAGATGATAAATCCAATTGCAATTGGCGGAGTCTGATAAGATCCCAACTTAACTACCATCTCATCCCCATTAGCTTGAACGAAAAGCATTCCAGTATAGGTCAGCGCAATTAACAAAAGAAACATAGGTATGATTTTTAAGCCCTTCATTTCATTCGTCTCCTATAAGATTCAAAACACTTATCAAAGCAAACTTGTAAATGCTCTGGCATTCCCTTGGTTTCAGCAATGACAGGCATGAAATTGGTATCTCCGTTCCATCGCGGCACCACATGCAGATGTAAATGATCCTTAATTCCTGCTCCCGCAGCCTGCCCTAGATTCATTCCCATATTAAAACCTTCTGGATGATAGACTTCAGTGAGAACATCTATAATTTTCTGCCCTTCAGCCATCATTTCGGATAACTGATCCGATTTCAAAGATCTGAATTCAAAGGTGTGATCATAAGGAACCACCATCATGTGTCCTAAGTTGTAGGGAAACTTATTTAAGATCACAAAAACTTTTTTTCCACGATAAAGGATCAAATTCTTTTTATCTTCCTTCTCCTTTGGAAGGTCACAAAACACACAGCCCCCCGTTTTTTTTTCCGAGGTTATAAATTCCATTCTCCATGGAGCCCAAAGAGTTTTCATCATAATGACTTTTCTTTTCTTATCGACTGTTTAGCCTAAAAAACTAAACTCTTTGTGAAGTCCACGCGGATGGGCTCCTCTTGATTAAATTAGGCAAGTAACGCAACAAGGCAAAGCGCTTTTATGACGCTCTGACAAAAGAGATTTGTTTGCATTGATCAAAATTACCCTTATCTGATCAGATGAAATATAATTTCAACTGAGAGACCTATGTTATTTGGACTGAAAGACAAACCAGAATATTTTTTTAGGCCCTGGCAAATATATCGACGACTTTACCGCAGTGTTTTTTGGCCCAAAAAGGGGGAAATTTGTCTCACATTACCCTGGGGGCTTCAGTTAATAGTCAATACCGAGGATGCTATCGGTCGCGCTATTATTAAAACAGGGCTCTATGATTTGGTCGTAGCGGAAGCTCTATGGAGACTTTGTCCTTTGGGGGGCACTGTCTGTGATGTGGGGGCCCATATTGGATACACCGGAAGTATTTTAGCAAAGCGAATTGGAACAAAAGGAAAGGTTCATTTATTTGAGCCCAATCCTCGTTTGTTGAAATTGCTTAGAAATAATGTGGAATTGTGGGAAGGGATTAAATCGGTTTGTGAAATTCACCCCTTCGCACTTTCTTCTCAAAATCGAGAGGCTACTTTAGTTTTGCCTCAGGGATATAATGAAAATCAAGGACTTGGCTATTTAAGCTCTGAAAGTAAAGTCACAGGGGAAAAAATTAGCGTGGAAACACAGACTCTTGAAGCCTGTCCTGATTTAAATAATATAACTATTGATTTAATGAAAGTGGATGTAGAGGGACATGAATTGGAGGTTTTTAAAGGGGCAGAAAAGCTATTGAGAGAGGGGAGAATACGGCATATTTTATTTGAAGAACTAGAGGTTCCCCCTACCCCAACAACAGACTATTTAATCTCAAAGGGCTATAAAATAATTAAAATAGAAAAGCAATTTATGAGCCCTAAAATAACAGAGGAGATCAATACGCCTCGAAAAATAGATTGGGAACCACTCAGTTTATTGGCCACAAAGGATTTTGATAGCGTTAAGAATATTTTTAGTGAGTGGGGTTGGAAGTGTCTCAGATCCTAAAACCAAGACATAAAAAAACTAACGTATCTGCTCAAGTAATCTCTTTTACGAATAAACTACTGAAAATAGATAGGACTATAGAAAACATAGGGGACTAATCGATTTAGCGTAAGACGGAATGCAGAGTGCATTTTCCCCCAAACCTCAACACGATAGGTCCCTTCTCCACTCAAGGCAAGATTCAATGGAGTCATGGAATCCCCCTTCAAGGCGACTTCGTTTGTCATTTTACCGTTCTTTATTAACCTAACAATCTTGGTAAAAGGGGTGATAGGCGCTGTAATAACGGCCTGGCACGAACTCGAGCCGTTATTAATAATGTCTCCCGAAATAAATTCATTATTACCACACTTCACAATCCAGCTATTACCCTGATACGGAAAAACTGACTGATACAAAATAGCCGATCTTCCATTACGAAGACTTGAATAATACTGTTTCTTTCGATTTAAAAAATCGGTCGCCTTTGGCTCTTTAAATAACAAAACATTCGATGCAAGCTTGAACGTTTGAAGATATCCAGGCCATTCCAGAGATCTCTCATTGTTCAACTTAACCTTAGAATGGGTGTCTTGAGCTAAATAAGCAAAATGGCCAGGACCTCGGGATGTCATCTCATCCCACGCCACAAAATCTTTGGAATAGATCTCCAAAAACCTAATTGAAGATAGATACTGATTGAAGGGATAAATAGCCAAAGTGAATAAAAAATTCAGGGGAGATTCTGCGACTTGTCGTTGCCAGCTACTATCAAAATTAACCACCTCTAATCCTTCTGCAAACTCATCCAAACGAGACCAGGGATTCTTCATATTACTCGGATGTGCAATTGAAACAAAAAGCCCTGGATAGAACTCTTTTTTTAGAAACTGCTGATAAGAGGCTTTGACTACCGTATCACTAGGGGCCTCTCGTAATGAATCGCTTTCAGAAAAAAAACTTACCGTATGCCCGACAGGAGTCGAGCTCTCCATCTCCACAAAAAGATCCGCTTTGCCATAAGTTCCCTCAAGCCCTCTTTTTCTAGCTTCGTAATTATTATGATCTGTCACAATCACAAAATCGAGACCGGCTTGATCCGCCGCTTGAGCTATTTCCTCAGGAGTTCCACCCCCATCAGAAAATTTAGAATGAACATGAATAACACCCTGAGCAAAATTTCTACTCGAGCTTAAGTTCTCTTTAGGAAGAGTTACGTTTCTAGGAGGCAATACGGAATAAAGCTCAACCACAAAAATAACAACAAACACTGTCCAAAAGTAGTAGTGCTTCATAAAGGTCTAAAGAATTCTATTAAGTATAACTGTGAGACCCTCTTTTTTCTAACTTCTATAGAATATTCTTTTAAAAATTGTCGATCGGGAAAGCACTTAAGGGCTTCATAATTAGGATCTTTAGACTCTGTAAGCACAATGATGCTGTTATATTGACAGGGATCAATAGCTTCCAAAGTGAATTGACTCGCTCTTCCCAAAGGAGAAATTTGATCAGCCTTCAATCCCAAAAAACGAAAATAGGAGGTTAATTGATAGGTCGGCAAAAATAAGGGCTCCTCTTTTCCATTCTCATTAAGATCGAACTTTACCGTCTTTACCAATTCAAAAAGCCCTTGATATTTCCCCAGTCTATCTTTTTCAGGTGACACAAACTTAAGAGGATAAACCAGATGAACTGCCACCAATACCGAAACAAGAATAGGGGGAATAAAACTTAACCCTAGCAAAATGTAATCTAAAAGCTTTATGGAATTTTGATTAAGAAGAAATTGAGCCATAGGCCAAAATGCGACATAACTCATTAAGGCCCAATTGGCTTCAACATGAGTCTTCGCGGCTTGAAACAATGAGAATAAAAACGGAAAAATAAAGCAGTAAAAACAGACATGGAAGACTGGGTTGGAACAGATATCTCTTCGTCTTAACAACACCCATCCCAACATTAAAAGAGGCAAAGCCCCCAATAGTAAAACTTGTCCTCCTATAAACTCCCCAAAAACTCCAGAGCCATCTGAAAGACTATGGTTCCATTGAAACTGAATTGGAGCAAAGTGATGTTTGAGATTAAAAAATAAAATAGGCGAGGCAATGATAAGCGCTACACAACAAAGAATAACAAAACCTTTAAGCCAGGACCGAACTCGATACTTAGTTCCCAAAACTAAAAGGGTACAAGGAATCGCTAGAACCATGGTGTACTTACTAAGCAACCCTAGTCCAAGTAACACTCCACCCAATACCCACTGTTCCCAATAAATAGGAGAGACTCTATACACTCTCGAAACGGGATCATCTCCCCACTGAGAGAAAGATTTATTAATGGAAACAAGCCATATTAGATACAGAGTCCAGAAAAACAAAAAAGGGACATCAGGGGTCATTAAAACCGCACCGTACAAAGCAAGTGGAGTGAGTAACACTAGTCCAAGAACTTTTCTTCCAGGGGTCAGTACCCCTATCAAAAGAAAGATAAAGAGATGAAAAAGGGTCGCAAAAAATCTAATCCCAAAAAGATTGTTACCAAAAATAGAGGTTGAAAGTTTAATGAGAATGGCCACCCAAGGTGGATGGTCATAGTAACTTAACTGGAGATTCTGGGCCCAGGTCCAATAGTAAAGCTCATCTTCCGTTGGGGGAAGAATACCTGACAAAACAAGATGAAAGCCCGCAAGCAGGAACAAGCTAATCCCATACCACTGATTGGAGAACCCTAAGTTCCAGCGGGAAGAGGATCTCGAAGAGCTACCCCAACGAGATAATTGATTGTCTAAATGGTGCCCCAAAAGAAGCCTCTAGGAGTTCTCTTCTACATATTCCTTATACTCATCTGCAGACATCAAATCCTGTTCATCTGCCTCCCCCTCCATTTCAACCTTAAGCATCCAGCCTTCATGATAGGGATCTTCATTAATGAGTTCAGGGGCTTCAAGAAGGGGCTGATTAACTTCGGCCACCCTGCCTGTCACGGGAGCATAGAGATCACTGACGGCTTTCACAGACTCAACAACTCCAAAAGTATCATTCTTCTGGATATTCTCACCCTCTTTAGGAAGCTGTATGTAAGTGATATCTCCTAGAGATTCCTGTGCAAAGTCGGTGATTCCAATAGTTGCGATGTTATCTTCAATAAGAACCCACTCGTGCTCTTTGGTGTATTTTAAACCTTTTTCAATGGCCATGATTTCCCCTTTAGAAGCCCAAACTTTAAAAAATTTAAAGGGTTAGTCAATGTAAAAATGAGAGAAGACCAAGAACTAAGACCTCCTTCATTTATAGGTTAAGTTTTGGGGCAAAAACGGTTATAAAGACCCCAATTAAGGGGTCCAACAGGCTATCGCGTGTGTTTTTAGTAACACCCGAGGAAAGTCCGGACATCGAAAAGCACCGTAGCGGGTAACACCCGTCCAGTGTAAAAACTGCGGACCAGCGCAACAGAAAGGAAGTACAGGGCGATACTTTTTACCTTGGCAAAGTGAAAAGGTGGGCTAGCAATAGCTAAAGCTGCTGTAGTGAAAACAGGCAAGCTCTACGGGATGCAAGATCAAACAGCGAAGCGTGTATTTTGAGTCAAATCAAAAAACCTTTGGGTCGCTTGCCCAAATGACTTCCAGGTAGATCGCTCGACTCTTCTGGTAACGGAAGAGCTAGATGAATGATAGCCCGGAGGAAACTCTGACAGAACCCGGCTTATCGTTGGACTCCTTAAACTTCAACTCTAGTGAATAACTAAAAGAGATAGAGGAAAAACCCGTCATGAAAAAACTTATTCGAATGGCGGCTATCGGAAGCGTTTTTGGAGGTATAACGACTTCATGGTTAGCCCCTAAAGCCATCGCCTGGTATTTCAAACCCCCTATCGATACCCCCGTTAGCTGTGCAGTTCCCATCGAATGGGCTCTCCATAAACTTCAACTAGCTCAGCTCTTAGGAACCTTAGGGGGGGCTATTCTTTTTCTTGTGTTGGCCTTAACAATATTCAAAGAAAAAGCAGCAGTTCTCGGTGAATAAATTTTGCAGCTAATTGAGGAGAGCTAGAAAAACCTTTTCGCAAAGTCTCGGTATGCCATTGGGGTGATTTTATGAGGGTTCATTCAAGAATTTGAATATACAAGTGGGGCGTACAGCGACTTTCCTTGGAGCTGGTAGCCCCACTTGTATATTCAAATTCTTGAATGAACCCACTTTTTATAATGCACCGTGATTCACCGAGAATCGCTGAAGGAAAAGAGGAGAGATAGACTTACTCTTTTAATAGAGTCACTTTCCATTTATCTCACAAATGGCTGCCCTTCAAAGCGAAGGGCATCGGATATCTTAATCCGTTCTGAAGCAAAAATCGCATCCGGTAATTTGTCCGAAGAAAACCAGCCAAACTCTGAAGACTCGTGGTTAAGTTTAACCTCTCCCTGAAACTCCCTGATTAAAAAAGTGGCAGCGACAAAATTTAAGGTCTTACCTAGTTTAAACTCATAAAGCTGATTCAATTTAGGGTCAGAATAGATCCCCGTAAGCTCTACTTTAACTACTTCTAGACCTACTCCCCCGCTGATCCCTTCCTTCACTGCGGTAAGCCAATCCTGCCCACCTTTTAGGTATCCCCCGGGTAGATACCACTTTCCAGCTCCCCCCACTTTGTCCGAACGTAAGGTTAATAACACCTCATTTTTCTTATTCAAAATGATTGCGGAAACCACAGGTCTGGGACGTTCTTGATACTTAAACATAACCTCTCCTCAGCGAACAAAAACTTTGCCGTTAAAATGAAAAGCATCCTGAGCTCTAATGGGATGCGATTTTAAAATGGGGTCAGGTAAATTATCCAGAGAAAACCAATCCCAATCATCGACCTCTTCATTAGGAAAAACTTTCCCCTCATAAGATAATACTTTAAACAGAGCTACTACAAATTGCCCATAATCCCCTTCCACGCCTAACACATCTTGCGTCACCGTTAATTTAGGATCCGAATAGATTCCGCAAAGAATGGCCTGTTTAACCGTAATCCCAACCTCTTCTTGGGTTTCACGAATGGCCCCCTCTAACCAAAACTCTCCTACTTCTAGATGGCCCCCAGGGAGACACCATTTTCCAGGCTCTCGAACTATCGAAGACCGTCGGGTCAAAAGAATTTCATTGTTTTCATTAAAAATCGCTGTATTGACTGCTGGAATTGGAATGATTTCTGACATGGTTTTACTACTCTACAGAAAACCCTCGTGTCCTAAAACAAAAATAAGTGATTAATAATGAAACTTTTAAAAATCAGATGTTGAAACTTGCTTGCTAAAGGAGCTTACCACGCCTAGAACCAAAGCCTTATATGACGACCCCAATCTCTCATTTTGAAGTTTTAAAAACCTCGGGGTTCGCAAGACGCGGACAACTCACTCTCCATCATGGAGTTGTAGAAACCCCAGTCTTTATGCCCGTAGGAACCGTAGGGGCTGTTAAAACAATGGCTCCGCCTGAACTCAAAGAGTTAGGAAGCCAGATTATTCTAGGCAACACCTATCATCTTTACTTACGCCCAGGTCTTGAGACCTTAAAGATATTTGGCGGACTCCATAAATTTATGAACTGGGACAAACCCCTGCTCACCGATAGCGGTGGATTCCAGGTCTTTAGTTTGGGAAACCTTAAAAAGATTTCTGAAGAAGGGGTTAAGTTTCAGTCCCACTTAAACGGAGACCCCCTTTTTCTAACTCCAGAACTATCGGCCCAAATTCAGCAAACCATCGGTTCCGATATCGCCATGCTGTTTGATGAATGCGTTGAACTTCCTAATACTGAGAAAAATTTGCGTGATGCCGTTCAAAGAAGTTTGAGATGGGGAAAGCGTTTCTTTGAAGTCCCTAGCCATCCCTATCAGAAAATTTTTGGCATCATTCAAGGAGGGACTTCAGTATCTCTGCGCCTTGAAAGTTTAGAAGGGACTCTTAAACTCCCCTTAGATGGACTTGCCGTAGGAGGATTAAGTGTAGGAGAGCCCCACGCAGAAATGATCCACGTGCTTTCTGAAATTGCACCCCATCTCCCTTCATCCCTTCCTCACTATTTAATGGGAGTGGGAACCCCAAGAGATATTTTAGAGGCAGTGAACTGCGGTATTGATATGTTTGACTGCGTTCTCCCTACCCGTAACGCCCGCAACGGAGGATTTTTTACAGATGATGGCCTTTTAAATATTCGAAACAGCGCTCACACCCATGATCAAACCCCAATCGACGCAACGTGTTTATGTGAGTGTTGCAAAAATTATAGCCGCGCCTATTTAAGACATCTCTTTTTAACAAAAGAAATCTTAGGGTTACGTCTTGCCACGCTTCATAATCTTTACTACTATCACCGCTTCATGTCGGAAATCCGCAACTCTTTGGATAACGGCACGTTTGCTAGTTTCTATAAAAAAATGAAACCGCGATTAACGGCTAGTTACCCAGATAAAACGGAGCGAACCACGACAGAGCAAACTAGGGAGGATTAAGATGGGTGTAACTGGAAAATTGTTATTGTCTTTAAGTTTATTAACTAAGTTAGTTTTAGCGGAAGGTGCACCTGCTGCAACTCCATCCATTCCAGGGCGTGAAGGGCTGACCCCATTTATTCCCCTAATCTTAATCTTTGGTGTCTTTTACTTTCTAATTCTCCGTCCCCAACAAAAAAGACAAAAGGATCAACAGCGCTTCATCACTGAATTAAAACGTGGGGATATGGTCGTTACCCAAGCCGGCATCATTGGAACAATAAAAACTGTAGGTGATAAATTTGTAACCCTAGAAGTCGATCAAGGGGTCTCTTTGAAAATTTTAAAATCTCAAATTCTTGAGAGTGCAGCCAATTTAAAAGATGACAAAAACTCCAGCCAGAAAGAGGCAACAACATGAAGGGAATGACCTGGCGTATTAGCACTATCATAGCTACGGTTCTATTTTCATTCTACTTACTCACCCCTACATTTCTTAAGTTTTCAAAAGGGGTCTCCATTCCAAAGATAAGCAAACCCTCAGACCCTTGGTATTACAATGTTCTTCCGTCTGAAGTTCTTAAGTTAGGGCTAGATCTTCGAGGCGGATTACATTTAGTTTTGGGAATCGACTTCCAAGAGGTTCACCGGGATGCTGTCAGTAAGCTTAAATCTCAGTTTAAAGATGTCGCCGACCGAGAAAAGTTGACCGGTTTTAAATTTGACACAACTCAAGACAATTTTATCACCGTAGGATTTACTAATGTTCAGGACTGGAAAAATCTCGATAAAGCCCTCATGCGAGATCTCGGACAGTTTGTAGATTTTGACAGTGAGATTGCAAATTCAGCTAAATTTAGAATGACCGCTCTTTGGGAATCTCAGGTTAACCAACGGGCCATAGAACAATCCCTTGAAACCTTAAGAAATCGTATTGACGAATTTGGTATTGCCGAACCCATTATTCAGAAACAGGGGGAGGAAAAGATCTTAGTTCAGTTTCCTGGTCTTCAAGAACCAGGCCGATTAAAAGAGATCATTGCCCGAACAGCTAAACTTTCTTTCCAGATTGAACGTTCAGGGCCTGAAGAGAATGGTTCTCCTTCAATATCCGAGCTGAATAAACTTATTTCGCAGTTCATAACTGAGAAGAAGATCGTTCTAAGTGAAACGGAACCCATCACAAAGCATTTAAGAGAACTTAATATTTACTTAAACGGAAAAATTCCTAGTGGAACTGAAGTTCTTTTCCAGAAAAAAAGCAACATCAATACTAAAATCGCTGAGTATATTCCCTATCTTCTTGATCGAGATGCCTTGGTGACGGGTGAAGATCTTCAGGATGCCCATTACAGTTTCGATTCCGAGACTCAACAGCCCATCGTAAACTTTGAATTGACCTCCCTAGGCGCTACTAAGTTTGAAAAAGCGACAGGGGAAAATGTCGGCAAATACATGGCTATTGTTTTAGATAGCAATGTTCATTCGGCCCCAAGAATTAAATCTAAAATTGGGGGCGGTCGAGCCATGATTGAAATGAGCTCTCAGGGTCGCAGTGATGCGGAGGTTCTTAATGATGCTAAGGACACTAGCTTGGTTCTTCGTTCAGGCGCCCTTCCCGCTCGATTGGAGTTCTTGGAAGAAAGAGTGGTGGGCCCTTCTCTTGGAGCCGATGCCATCAAAGCTGGAACCTATTCTTTGATTGCAGGTTTAACTTTGGTGTTTCTCTTCATGGGAATCTATTACAAAACCTCCGGTCTTTTTGCGAATCTGGCGCTTCTGTTAAATGGCCTCTTTATTGTCGCTATTTTGGCGGCCTTTGAAGGGACATTAACTCTACCCGGACTTGCAGGTATCACCTTAACTCTAGGTATGGCCGTTGACGCCAACGTTCTGATTCTTGAACACATGAGAGAAGAGCTTAGCATAGGAAAATCCCTTGGAATGGCCTTGGCAGAAGGCTATCACCGAGCTTTTTCAGCCATTATCGACTCACACTTAACCACGATAATAGCAGGTATTGTTCTCTTGAGCTTTGGTTACGGCCCTATCCGCGGATTTGCAGTGACTCTGCTCATTGGATTAGTCGCTTCACTTTACACCTCGGTTTTTATAACTCGAGTTATTTTCGATTACTTCGTGGTTGTTAAAGGTAAAAAAACTATCAGCATTTAGGAAAAAACCATGCAAAAATATTTACACTTGATCCCTAATAACCTTTCCCTAAATTTCATTGGAAAGTTTAAATACTTCATTACCTTCTCCATGGTAACACTCGCTCTCATTATAGTTGGGCTATGGACCCATGGACTTAACTATGGAATCGATTTCACCGGTGGAACTGTAATGAGAATTAAGTTCAACCAACCTCACTCAGCCGAATCTGTTCGTAAAGTTATGGAAGAGTTAGGTGAAGGGGATGCTTCAGTGGTAGGGCTAGGCGACGCCGGTCAAGAGTTCATGATTACCTCAAGAGTGGCTAAAGATGAAAAAGAGGCCAAAAACAACCTCTCCCTCAGTGCTCGTTTTGTGGCAAAGGTGGGGGCTAGTGAAGTCACCGTACAATCCATTGACGTAGTAGGGCCTAAAGTGGGAGCTGAGTTAAAAAGTGCCGCTTTACGATCCCTTTTTTACTCAGTCATTCTTATTACTATCTACATCTGGTTGAGATTTGACGCTCGATTTGCCCCAGGAGCTACGCTAGCCATGATCCACGATCTTGTAATGGCAACCGGATTTTACATGCTTACGGGAAGAGAGTTCACTATCACCGCAATTGCAGCTCTTCTCACTATCGCAGGTTACAGCGTGAATGACACTATTGTGGTCTACGATAGGGTCAGAGAAATGTTAAAACAGAGCGGTTCTAACCTCCCTCTTTCTCAAACTATTAACAAGGCGATTAATTTAACTTTGTCTCGAACAGTTCTTACCTCGCTCGTAACCTTTGTTTCAGTAGTCCCCATTATTTTTCTATGTAAAGGGGAGATTCAAAGTTTTGCAATTGCGATGTGCTTCGGTATTTTGGTGGGAACCTATTCTACAATGTATATTGCTTCGCCTTTCACAATTTACGTTGAAAAGTTCATAGAGGCTCGAAATGGCAAATCAAAATCGAGCCGATCTGCTTCTAAACCTATAACCGTATAATTATTTATGGCCGTACAAACCCCTATTCGTCAGTTAAAAACCAAAGTTGGGGAAACCGTTGAGCTTAGAGGCTGGGTTTATAACATCCGAAGCTCTGGGAAACTCCGTTTTCTTTTAATGAGAGATGGAAGCGGTACCGTTCAAGTGGTTTGGTTTAAAGGCAATCTCTCGGAAGAGATCTTTGCTAAGCTTGAAACCCTAACTCAAGAGAGCTCCCTCATCGTTACCGGAAAAGTTAAAGAGGATAAGAGATCTCCCATTGGAGTTGAACTGGAGGGGGTAGATCTTCAGATCCTTCAAATTGCCCAAGATTATCCACTTGGCCCTAAAGAACACGGCCCAGATTTTTTACTTTCCAATCGCCATTTATGGCTAAGATCTCAAAAGCCCCATGCCATTTTAAGAATCAGAGATCGTTTTGTTAAAGCCGTTAGGGATTTTTTTGATAAGGAAGGCTTTACCCTAATCGATACCCCTATTTTTACTCCGGCGGCTTGTGAAGGAACCTCTACCCTTTTTGAAACAGACTATTTTGGTGAAAAGGCCTATCTATCTCAAAGCGGTCAACTCTATGGTGAAGCAGCAGCCATGGCTTTTGGAAAGGTCTACTGTTTCGGACCGACCTTCCGAGCTGAAAAGAGTAAAACTCGTCGCCACTTAACAGAGTTCTGGATGATTGAACCCGAAGTTGCATTTAATGATCTTGATGACAATATGAAGCTTGCAGAAAACTTTCTGGAATATACCGTTCAGTATGTTCTTAAAGAATGCGCCCAAGAGTTGGAGATCTTAGGGCGAGACACTACAAAACTTCAAAATGTTAAAGCCCCATTTCCTAGAGTCTCCTATGACGAGGCCATTGAGATCCTTAAAAGAAAAGGATTGCCTTCGAACTGGGGTGACGATTTTGGAGCTCCCGAAGAGACAGCTGTTTCTGAAGACTTTGATCGACCTATTTTTATTCACCGCTTTCCCGCACAGATCAAGGCCTTCTATATGAAGCCAGATCCGCAAAATCCCAAATTAGCTCTTGGTTGTGATTGTATTGCCCCAGAAGGCTATGGTGAAATCATCGGCGGAGGTCAACGGGAAGAGGATCTTGAAGTCCTCAAAAAACGTATCCATGAACACGGATTACGAGAAGAGGACTTTGATTGGTATCTGGACCTAAGAAAATACGGTTCAGTGCCTCATTCCGGTTTTGGATTGGGGTTAGAACGCACCCTCTCTTGGATCTGCGGATTGGAACATTTGAGAGAGGCGGCAGCCTTCCCGCGTCTAATTCACAGAATCAAACCCTAACCCTTTTTTTGGCTCAAACGCCGCTAAGAGATTTGTAATTAAGTGATAACAACTGTCTACTCTTTTTACTGTTTATCTTAAGCTTTTTTTTTTACTGAAGTAAACTTGAAGTCAAATTCAGATTTTATTTTGCAGTTTTAACACCTTATTGGGGGACAACATGGCTCATGCACTTCGTTTGAAATCACGTTTTTCTTATATCTCAACTGTACTTCTTCTGCTTTTATCGACGATAACAACCTCCTCTGAAGCTTACGCAAGTTCACGAGCAGTTAAATTCCAAGAGCCTCTTAACCTGCCAAATGCCATTGTAGGTGTTGCCTACTCCTTAGATTTAAGAACCTTATTAGCCGATCCAGGGGTGCCCCCTTACAGGTGGTCTGGAGTGAGTCTCCCTCCCGGACTCACCATTGATCAGCCCAACAATCTATTAAAAGGAACCCCCTCTCAGGCCGGAAGCTTTATACCGAAATTAACGGTACAAGATTCTACCCCCGAGGGCTCCGATCTCAACCATCCAGGGCATCTGTTAATTTTACCCCCTCCGCCAGAATTTACAGTGAGCGATTTAGATCTTGGAGTCACTAAAGAGGGAGATACACTTTCAGTAGATCTCACTCAGTTTCTAACCGATCCTGCATCAGCCAAGAGCTTTTCAGCTAAGGGACTTCCAAGCTGGCTCACTCTTGATGGAGCCCAAGGCAAACTCACAGGAGTTCCCCCCTACACACCTAATCATAAATATGCAGGCCCCTACGGTAACATTGTTATCAGTGCCTCAAATTCATCTGGAACATCCACTATGACAGCTCATGGAAATGTTCTGAAAAAGATTGTCCCCCCAAAATGGGCAGCTAATCCTATCGCTTTGGCCGATGCCTATGAAGATTCTAGTTACTCAGCCGATACAGCACAGCATGTAATCAACCCCGAAGGCACTCCCATCCAATACACGCTAGTAAATCAAACTCCTCCACCTTGGCTTAACATGGGAAGCGCTAGTGGAACTGTGTTTGGAACACCGAAACAGCCGGGCAATGTAGAGGTGGTCATCTCTCTCTCTACGGTGATTGACGGTGTCACCTACACCGATTCCACCACTTTTAAATTCAAAGTCCTTCACGTTAACCATCCCCCAAAATGGTTAGCAAACCCCATCACACTCCCCACGACAAAACATGGCTCCTTAATCTCTCAACCTCTAGCCAACTCTGCAACCGATCCTGATGTTGGAGACATTTTAACCTTCTCAATGTCGGGTCCGGATTGGGCTAAAATCACCCCCTCTACCGGAGTTTTTTCGGGAGTTCCTGGTAAAAGCAACTTAGGACTCAACACCTTTTTATTAACTGTAACCGATCAAAGTGGAGCTAAAGACACAACGCAGGTTCAAATTACAATCGAAAAGGCTAATGAACCTCCTGTCTGGGTGACACACCCTACGATTCTTCCAGATGCCGCAGAAGACAAAAACTACAACAACATCGATCTCACCCAATATGTTACCGATCCCGATGCTGATAGAGTCTACTTCTCCAAAGTGGACGGACCGACTTGGTTACAGATCAATGAAAACGGAACCGTTTCCGGCTCTCCCGGCAGCAATGATGTGGGGATAAGTACTTTTCATTTAAGAGTTTCCGATCGAATCTCTAGCCCAGATGACATCTCTGAAGTGAAAATTCTAGTAACTCACACCAATCATCTGCCCTATTGGACTATTAATCCCATGATTTTCAATATTCCAGAGGAGAAAGCCATATCTCAAAGTATTGCCCAATATGCCAAGGATATCGACAACGACGCTATGACCTTTGCATTAATTTCAGGTCCAGCCTGGGCAAAACTTGATTCCAAAGGAGTTTTCACAGGAACTCCCCAAATAACAGATGAAGGGGATAATACTTTTCAAGTGGCCGTAGCTGATGCAAGTGGGGAACTGGTCCAAGCCACAGTGATCTTCAAAGTCCTTCATGTAAATCATCCTCCAAAATGGACACAAAATCCTATTGTGCTAGCCAACGCCACGGAAGATGGAAACTACACAGCCTCGCTAGCCCCCTTTGTAACAGATCCCGATCTCCCCAATGATACCTTAAGAATAATAAAAATCTCAGCAAGTCCCTCTTGGCTAGTTGTCGCTCAAGATGGAACTATCACAGGTCGTCCCAAAATGGCTGATGCCGGAAAAACTCACTCTTTCCAAGTGAGAGTTCTTGATGCAGCCAATGCAGAAGCTGTAACGACAGTTCAAGTAACTGTAGATAAAATTAATCATGCTCCTCGATGGAGCGCAAATCCAATACCTCTCAATGATGCCTATGAGGACACAAGCTATGCATTCCCTCTCAATGTTTATGCCTCAGATCCAGATGGAGATGTTCTAACCTTTGAAAAAGTAGACGGACCTAACTGGATGATGGTGAGCTCTAGTGGAACTATCTCAGGCGTACCCACCGGTACCGATCTAGGAGACAATATCTCTGCAACCTTCAAAGTCTCTGATCCTGCAGGGCTTAGCGCCACAGCCCAGGCGATCATTAAAGTTATTCATAAAAATCATCCGCCTGTCATTGGAACTTTGCCCTCTTTCACAGTTAAAGAACGGGAAGTCGCTGAATTTTCTTTAGCTGATCTAGTGAAAGATCAAGATAATGATACTCTACACTTCGTTCTACTCAATTCATCGGACTGCCAAAATTGGGTTATCCTTTCAAATGAAGGTAAACTAACTTTAGATCACCCCAAACGTATCCATGTGGGAAATCACGACTGTAACTTTAAAGTCGATGACGGCAAACTCATGGTCGCAGGAACCTTAAAAATTACAGTGGAAAAAAACCCTCGGGCCCCCATTTGGTTAAACGAGCCCATTACCACACTGACCGCTAAAACCAATGAAGGAATGACCCACTCGATCTCCACCTTAGCGAAAGATCTAGATGGTGAGAAGATCTCCTTCTCGAAGGTTGAAGGTCAAGAATGGTTAACCGTAAGTGCGGAGGGAATCGTCACTGGAACTCCGAAAGATGCTGACTTAGGAACTCAAGAATTTAAATTAAGAGTCACTAACGAAGACGGGCTTTCTAGCGATGGCACCCTAGTCGTCAATGTAGTTCCTGGAACACAACTCGATCTATTCAATATTGATACCTCAGGACCTGCAAAAACAGAGCTCTTATGGATCATTGATAATTCGAAATATTGTGATTCCACGATCAAATCGCTGAAGAAATATATCAATCTCTTCTATGCTGATTTGGATACGGCTCAAGTAAGTCACCAAAATGTTCTCCTATCTAGCGATGTGGAGAAATTTAAAGGGCTGCCTATCACTGAAAATAATGGTTCCAAACTCTTTGGAAATCAGAACCAAGATATCATTATGGAATTCCAAAAACGGGTGGGACTTGCAGGTAGCTTTGGGCTTTGCAATAACTGTAATAACTCGCCCATCTGGTCGATGTTTAGATTCTATGAGCAACTGCCCACAGACAAACTGGCAGACATTTATCACAAAAACTATGTGATGAAGTCGATTCCTACAGATGCGCTCATTGTGACCCATCAATTGGATCATTATAAGCACTACACTGGAAAGTTACCGGAGCCTCTAAAGAGTTATACTCCCAATGACTTTGCTAGAGATTTCGTTACTTTCCATAAGCAGGAGAAAAAAGGATACAGAGTAAGTGCTATAGCCCCCGGATGCCCGACTCTTATCTCCAGTGATCCGGGAACTGCGGCCCCTTCTAACGCTTACAATGTGATCGTTCAGAAAACGAATGGGAAGTATTACGTAAACCAATGTCAATTCGACATGGAACAAACTCTTCATGACTACGCTAAGGATGTCATTTTCAGAGCCAAGGTTCACGGTCACAATCCATTCACACTCTCTAAACAGCCTTTGAGTACGAAAACAATCAAAGTCTCTATAGGTAATGTATCCTTAGCTGGAAACACAGGTTCCAATACCGATCAGTGGAGCTATGAAGCCTCCAGTAATGCGGTAACTATAAACTGGGATACTATAGATACATCTAAGTTAAGCATCTCAGATCGCATCGTGATTGAATATCGAGTCTCTAGATAAAAGCCAGGGGAGAGGGGTAACTCTCTCCCCTAAAAACAAGTAGGCCCGACAATTTAGACTCGGTGGCGTTGAGGGAGGCTTAAAGCCAATAGAACCACTGATATAAAATCATAAGCAGCCCAACTCATAAACACTAACGTCGCCTCTTGAGATAAGACTAAAAATAAAGCTCTTAACAAAAACAAAATCCCCAAAACAATTTTAAACCCCTGCCCTAGTTTGGAAGTTGCAATTCTAGGGTTAAGTTCTACCAAAGCTACTATTGGAATCGAGCAAAATAGAAAATCAAAAACAGACAGACTCAGATGGGCCTCTTTTTCATAATAGGACACAATCCAAGGGAGTCCAAAATAAAGTAAACTCCCTACAAACATCCAAACCAAAAATGTCACGATTCTGTTTTTATTTCTCTCCTGAACTGCCCCCTTATCCAAACGATCTGTTTTCCAGATGGCCCAACCTAAAACTAAAACTATCCATGAGCTCTTTGCCCAATAAAAGAGATCGCTACTAGGAACCATTTGATACGCCGTTTTAAATGGCCCCAAAATATCCGAACTCCCAAACCACTGAAGATACAGTGATGTACTAAGGCCTAACGAGAGTAAGGTTAAACTCTGTGTAGTTTCAAAAAGAAGAACCGAAATCAAAATAAGACTTACCGTAGGAAATAATAGTTCATAAAAAGCCCCTACATGATTAATTTGAGATATAAAATACCCAAAGGATAAAATAGGAAGTGCTAGAAAAACAAAAAGAGCCAGTTCCCTTAAAACTTTAGTCTCTATTTTCTTAAGATCAGGATAAGCAAAATAGATAAGAGGGCCTATCAACACAACATGAAGCCCAGCTCCGAAAAAAAGAAACCTTATAAATACTGAGAGGAGACTGAGAATCTGACCTTTTTGAAATTCACAGGCCCCAAGGCTCCATAAAATCAGAGGTTGAGCCACCCAAAACAAATAAAAAATAGCAAATTGCAAAATCCATCCCTTACGATCCCCCGCTTCTTCTAAAATGGTTTCATCTAAAAAGGATTCATCTATTGAGTTTGTCATAATGAGACCTATTATAGCACTAACCAGTTACCCTCCCCTTCTTGATTGAAACATCTTTAAATCCGCTTTAAAGTTATATTAATGCTTAAATCACTCCCGACTCCCAAGGAACTATTCTTCAAAGGTCGCTCTGGTGATTCCCGCTTAGGTGAGTGGGTTCAAGCTATTTCTGAGCTATCCTCTATTCCTCCTTCCAATAAGGAAACAATAGTGATTCTTGGAACCCCAGATGACACTGGAGTTGTCAAAAACTTAGGACGCCCCGGAGCTAAAGAAGGGCCTAATAGTATTAGAAAACACCTGTATAAGATGGCTTTACCTATGGATCTCCATTGGGAGAATCATCTCTCTCTTCTAGATGCAGGCAATACCCAAGTCTCAGAATCAATTCTTGAGACCCACGCCGAAGCTCAAAAGCTTACTCACCAAATTTCATCGTTAGGACACTCTCTTATTACCTTAGGTGGGGGACATGACGTAGCGGCTCCTCATTTTTTAGGATTTGTCGAAGGAAGAAGAGCCTTAAACCCTCGAGAAAAAGTAGCCCTTATTAATATTGATCCTCACTTAGATGTTCGGGAGTTGGAAAATGGGTTACCTCATAGCGGAACCCCTTTCCGGCAAATTCTGGATTCTGAGGCCATCTCAGGAGATGGCTTTGTCGAATTTGGAACCCGATCCAATCGAAACTCAAGAACCCACTTCGAATATGTAAAAAAAAGAAATGCTCTAGTGATAACTTGGGAATCTCTTAGAATGAGAGCTGAGCCCATCTCTGAAGTTTTTAAACACCAACTTGAGAGACTAGCCAGAACCCACCATTCTTTGGGGGTTACACTAGATCTTGATAGTTGCTCTGAGGCGGAAGGAATGAGTGCTGCACCGGTTATCGGTTTCTCTGCCACTGAACTTTACACACTCGCCTCTTTAGCAGGTAGCCAACCTAAGGTTCGATTTTTCGAGTTGGCCGAAGTTGCCCCTTCCTTGGATCCTACAGAACGCAGCAGCCGAATTGCGGCTGAATGTATCTACGCTTTTATGAGAGGTCGAGCTTTGTCCATTCAAACGAGTCGTTAATCCTTTTTTCATCCTTAAAATCCTAACCTATTTTTAAAAAAACTTTAAAAAACATCAAAAAACGAAAAAAACTGTAGGTTACGAGTTATCCACAGTATGTGGATTGATTCTGTAAGTAATTGAATATACTTAATATTATATAGGTAATATCTATAAACCATTAACTGATGAGCTTTGCAAGCTGCTCAACATGTCATCTTTAATACTTTCAATGCCTTATCCATGTGGATAAAGCTGTGAATTAATTTTTAATTTTCTAAAAATACCGGAATTGCCGCTGATCTTACCTCTAACGTATAAATTTCGTTATTACACAATAAGATTAATGAATAGTTTAGATTGGACAGCCACACTTAATTCGATCAAAGAGGATCTACCCTCGGCTCAGTTTCAAAACTGGTTAAAGCCCATCGAATACATTAGCTCTAACGAGACAAGTGTGCATTTAGGCGTTCCTAGTCGCTTTCATGAAGACATGCTTCGCAGCCGTTTCATCGATACTTTGAAGAAAGCTATTCGTCGACAAACTGGAAGTGATCTCCAGTTGGAATTTGAAATTCTGGTCCGCGATGAAAACACTGAAGCCTCAAGATCTGAAATTTTAATACCTCAGGCCTCTGCTCCTAATATCAATCCCAACAACCGCCCGGCACTGCGCTTAATTGAAAACAAAAATAGCTCTAATGAAGATAATTCCTCATCTGTTGAATCCTTTAGGGCCCCCAACTATCCAAAATTTACTACCCCATTTCTAGTCACAGGATTTAATCAACTGGCCTATCAATGCGCGATGCTCTTTGCTGAAGGGTCCAATGCTCAAGCCAATCCGCTTATTATCCAGTCTTCGGTGGGGATGGGAAAAACTCACCTATTAAGTGAAATCGGTGAGGCGATTCATCGTCGACAACCCAATTTAAGAATTCGCTACACCACATTTGAATCTTTCACCTCTGAAATGGTAAAAAGTTTTAATGATAAGACTGCAAGCGCCTTTCAACATCGCTATCGTATGGATACAGATGTTTTGCTTTTTGATGATGTAGCAGGACTCGCAGGTAGAAAAAGAAGCCAAGAGGAACTACTTCACATTTTCAATGAAATTTTAGCTCGAGGGGGACGGGTAGCTTTCACAACATCACAGCCCATTTCCCGACTCACTGAATTTATCGATCCCCTCAAATCAAGACTCGCTTCAGGATTAAGCATTGAGATCAAAACACCCAACCACGAAGAGAAGGTAGAACTCTTGGGACAGGTTAGCTTCCATAGTCAAATCTCTGTAGATGCCACCGTTTTAAGAAGTATTGCAGATAAAGGACAGAAAGACGTAAGAGAGCTGATTGGATCTCTCTTTAGAATTCATCTCCAAGCTCAACTTGAAAATAAACCTCTTAACAACGATTTTTTAGCTAAAGAGGGCTGGATCCAGGAGTCTCAGAAAGAGGTGATCACTCTAGATGAGATCATTTCTCTAGTTGAGCATAATTTCGGTATCACCCGAACCGACCTGATATCTAAATCCAGAAAACAGGCCATTGCTTGGCCTAGGCAAGTTGCCATGTATTTAGCTCGTCGATATACCTTATTGCCATTGGAAGAGATCGGCAAAACTTTCGGTAGAGATCATGCCACTGTGATCCATGCCTTTGACAAAGTCTCTCAAACAATGCAATTTCAACCTACGCAAGGATATCAAGTAGAGTTTTTAATTAAGAAATTAGAGGCTCGTCAACCAAAGGACAATTGTGAATTCCCTATATAGATGGTTTTTAGCCTTTCACCTTATTTCAGTTATCGCATGGATGGCTGGAGTCCTCTACCTCTGGAGATTATTTGTTTATCACGTAGAGGCTAAAGAACAGGTAGTTAAAGACACTTTAGCCATGATGGAGTTCAAACTCTCTCGCTACATCACAATGCCAGCACTCATAGTGGCCTTTATTCTTGGTGTTGCAATGATCGCTTATAATCCCAATCTTCTTCATTACCACTGGATGCACGGAAAACTATTTTTAGCTTTCTTGATGGTAGGGATTACTCACATGGCTGAAGCGGTTAGAAAAAAACTACTTAAGGGCGAATGTCGTTATAGTTCAAAAACGCTTAGAATCTTAAATGAAGTGCCGACAATTCTGATGGTTGGAATCGTATTGCTCGTCATTCTTCAACCTTTTTAACCTCGTGGAAATAACCTCTGAATTTTCTGACTGGAAAAGCAAAATCCCCTCAGTATCTCAATTGACCCGTAGGCTTCGGGGGCACATTGAGAATGCTTTCTTTGATGTCTGGGTTAAGGGGGAGATTAGTAACTTTAAAAAACCCTCTTCGGGCCACTCTTACTTCAATCTAAAAGATGCCAATGCTCAATTAAGAGCCGTGATGTTCAAAGGCTCTCTTTCAAAACTTAAATTTGAATTAAAAGATGGAATGGAAATTTTGCTTCATGGGACTATGACAGTTTATGAAGCCAGAGGAGATTACCAACTTGTCGCCGATAGCGCCGAGCCCTTAGGAACGGGAGCCTTACAACTAGCCTTTGAGCAATTAAAAAAGAGACTCCATGCAGAGGGACTTTTTGATCCTAAATACAAAAAAACCATCCCTACCCTTCCCAAAAGGATCGGAGTGATTACCTCCCCCACTGGAGCTGTAATCAAGGACATTTTAAATGTTCTTAAACGTCGATTTAATGAGAGAGAGATTTTAATTCTTCCCACGAGTGTTCAGGGGGACAAAGCGGCCCTTGAAATCGTGGCGGCATTAAAATCTGTCGAGGAATGGAATCAAACTCATCCCGAAAGAGCTATTGAGGTTCTTATTGTAGGTCGTGGTGGAGGTTCACTTGAAGATCTCTGGCCTTTCAATGAAGAGATCGTAGCTCGAGCTATTTTTGCCTGCCCTATTCCAATTATCTCAGCCGTAGGGCATGAGACCGATGTAACCATTGCAGATTTTGTAGCCGATTTACGAGCCCCCACCCCTTCAGTGGCAGCCGAACTGGTGATTCCTAGAAAAGAGGATCTTCTCCAACAGGTAACTCAACAAGAGGTGCGCTTAAGGACAATCTTTAAAAAACACTTAATGCAAATACGATTGCATTTAGGCCACTTAAGTAATCGCCTAGTGGATCCCAGAGAACGAATTCGCTATATAAAGGAAAAGTTTCATCTCTTAGAACAAAAACTTTTTTCATCTTTTAAAAATCGACTTAAACTCCTACGCAATCAGCTGGAAGGAGATCTTCAAATGCTTCACTCTCTTTCTCCTCTCAATGTTCTAGCTCGAGGATACTCACTCTCTCGCACTGCAGAAAATAAAATTATTCAATCAATAAAAGATGTATCCCCAGGGCAAATTATTGTCACACAGCTTCATGACGGGGAATTCTTCTCAGAAATCCTTCCGAACCCTGAAAAACCGCGCTAAAATAGACTATAGCTCCCTTTTTTAAAGCAACACTTTTCCACGGAAAAACCTTCATGCCCCATATTGAAATCATTCTTCCTATTTATAATGAACTTAAAAACATTCCTATTCTTGTAGAAAGGCTCGATCAAGTCCGAAAGAAACTAAGCTCTGAAGCTACTTTCAGCTATCTTTTCATTAACGATGGCTCTCAAGATGGATCCACCGAATACTTAAACCAGCTTCACTCCACGCGATTTGATATTCGTGTTGTTCATCTGCTCCATAATTTTGGTCACGGCCCAGCACTTGCCTGTGGGGTTCAACATTTCAGAGGAGATCTTGCTGTATTCATGGATGCGGACCTTCAAGATCCTCCCGAGGCCATTACTGAAATGTTTCAGGCTTGGAAAAAGGGGGCCAAAACTGTCGTAGCCGAAAGATCTTCACGAGCTGAAAAAAATAAAATCCTATTTAATACTTTTTACTATCTCCTTCATAAAGTCGCCCCGACTCTTCCTCCCGTTAATTTCGGAACCCATTGTTTGCTCGATGCAAGTGTGATGGCACGAATTAAAATGCTTAAAGAAAAAAACAGATACTTTCCAGGGCTAGTCGGATTTAGCTCACCTAAAATTGAAGCGGTCCCCATTCATCGCCTTGAAAGACAAAATGGAAAATCTCAGGTTGGTTTAAAAGGGCTCATTCATTTGGCGATTACCGCCTTTTTAAGTTTTTCAAGCACTCCAGTCCGATTGGTGAGTATTTTTGGTTTGATTGCATCAGTTATCGCAATCTTCTCTGGCAGTGTGATTATGGGAATCAAGATATTTACTAACTTAGCTATTCCCGGTTGGGCCTCAACCATGTCCGCTCTCGCCTTTGGAAGCGGAATTCAACTATTATGTTTAGGTATCATTGGAGAATATATCGCAAGAATCTACGATGAAGTTAAAGAGCGTCCTCTCTATTTAGTCGATAGAGTTTTGGAAAATTCTGCCTCTGCGGCACTCTCCAAAGAGGATTCGATCTTTACTCCTAAAGTCATTAGTCTTTAATAACAACCCGTTTGCGCAGTACCTGCATAACCCTACCTAAACCTGAGAGTTGGCAGCGCGGTAGTTATCTCTAATCTGAAACAGTTTTGATTTCTAGTTTGAACTAATCCTATTACAAACAAGGGTAAAGTATGTTGCATTGGCGTTAGGAATATTTCCAACCATCACTTGATTTGATGGACATGTAGCAGAAGAACCAAATGTCCACCGATATTGGATCTGATCCCCTGGACTCAATATGATGTTTGAGTCGACTAGAGCGCAATATACCCCTGCACGATTACCAGGTGAAAATCCCACAACAACCCGATTATTAGGACATTGACTATCATTCAAAGTAATATTCGAGGTAATAATCTTCTTAGAAGTCACTGCGCCTGTAACTTGCCAATAATCAAATGTTGTTTCAGCACCGTAACCGACGGCAACTTCATTATTATTATAATCTAAATTATAACCACTAGCAGGACCGTAGTAACTATGTTTAGTTGCTGTACTTGTTGTTACAGGTACCACTGGATTTAAAGTTGTTGTAGTCGTAGTGACTGGAGACTCAGCAACATTGATTAATATAAAAGGGGTGAAAAAGGAAGCTCCTACAGGATTGCCTGAGTTATCTACCAGTTGTATGATGTAGCGAACCGTTTGAATTCCAGCGATATCAAAGGTCTGTCTAATATCTAAAGAGAGAGAGGAGGAAACTTCATGGAACCCAACGACCTTAAACTGCCTATTACACATGCCCGAACCTATGAACCTAATAACTGCAGAAACCCCACGAACAATCTGTTCAATGGAAATAACGACAACTGAGGGATTAGGAGAGCAAACAGGTGTTGTGGGCATCGTTGTAACTGAGGGCTCAGAAACATTTATTAATATAAAATGGGTAAAAAAGGAATTTCCCACAGGATTACCTGAGTTATCTACCAGTTGTATGCTGTAGCGAACCTCTTGGTTTCCAGCGACATTAAAGGTCTGTCTAATATCTAAAGAACCATTGGATGAAACTTCAGAAAACCCCACAACCTTAAACTGCCTATTACACATGCCCAAACCTATGAACCTAATAACTGCAGGAACCCCGCGAACAAGCTGTCCAGGGAAAACTTCAACTGAGGGGTTGGGAGAGCAAAAAGGTAAGGTGGTTGTCGTTACCGATGAAGAGGGGGGAATGAATAATGTTATATTACTAAACTCGACTCTAGACTCAATCGCACTGCGACTTTTTCCACCACAATTCGAGAGTGAAATGAGCAAAAGAAATAAAGCTATTATATTAAGTGTTTTTACCTTACCCATTGTTCACCTCAAACAAATAATAAAACTCTGTTGTTCACTATAAGTGTGCAACCCTAGAGCCAAAAAATGTAAGTCTATCCCAGGCTAAATTGAGCCCTCTGACTGTTTAATCTCTAGACAAATTCTATAAAAAAGATTTTAAGTTCTTTAGATTTAAGCTTTTTTAGGTGCCCAAACTTTAGCCCTCCCCCCAAAGTAGACAAACCCCTTGAAATTGAATACAGTTTTGCCCTCCATAGCGCCGATGTAGCTCAGTCGGTAGAGCAGCTCATTCGTAATGAGCAGGTCACCGGTTCGATTCCGGTCATCGGCTAAAGCCCTCCAAGCCCCCCCTCAAGAAACCATTTCGGAATTTCACTGAACAGTGGTACAACGCGTCAACCTTCACTAAAGGAGACTTGATGAGCTTTGGATCTTTAAGGGCTTTGGCTATTCTTTTCTTAATCAGCGGACCTGCTTTGGCAGGAACCTACTCCTTCGGAGGGGGCTGTGCCTCAATCGGAGCCTGGTCCCAGGCTGCCCTTACACAGACCAAAAACATCATGGGGATTGTGGAGTCTTTAAAGAATGATCCCAACTGTAAAGGGATCGAATCCATTGTTCCTAAACTTAAAATTGCCGAAGATGCTCTAAAAACGCCTGAAGGGGAATCCAAACGAACCGACCGAATGGAGAGTATCCCCAACGAAATCAATTCGCTTAGAAGCTTCGCCGTTGCAACCCCACAACTAAAATCTGAGGTTTTTAAATTATTAACTGCAAGGACCCTAGAAGGGGCCTCACTAGCTGCTGAGACAATGAAAATCGAGGGGATAACTTCAGGGATTGGAGCTGCGGCTAACCCTGCTGCTGCAGCGATTGCGATGGGCTTAAAGGATCTCTCGGTCAGAGTAAGACGAACCGCTTTAACCGGAATGGACATGATGGACCAGGTCTTCACAGTCCTTCCTAGCTATGATCGATGTCTTATCGGCAACCCCGATCAGGGAATGGCCCTTCTTGCGGCCTCGGTAAAAATGGCAGCAGCTTTTGTCTCTTCTCAGGAAGGGGTCACAAGCCGACTTGCAACCTCTATCGCCAATCTCGTGACTATGCTTCGAAATCGAAAGTTCACCACGGTTTTAAGAAAACTCGATCAAAGCGAATTCTGGCTTTCCATGAGCTGTCTCATGGAAACCACTAGCCAAACCTATTGTGCCGCTCGAGACGCGAGACAACTCCTCGACTATTCCATTCAAAATTTAAAGCCCTCCCGTAATAACCGAAGGGAAAGCTACATAGATAATCCTCTCGAGGGCTACTATGTTCTATCGCATGACATCCCCAAGATCTCCCAATGGCTGCAAAAAATTCAGTTTGGAATTCGTCCTAAACTATCCACCGATGCCGTATTTAAAAATCGCGTTCTTCAAGATGTAAATGGGCTCATGATGGATATCTATTCCATTCAAGGAACCTATTCAGAGGAGATGCTCACCTACTCCACCCTTAATAATCTCCCCAGTAAACAGAACGCTCTTTTAAAATTAATTCGAGGTCTGACCTCACGACTTTCAGGCGGCAACCATGAATCTACTAATGGGCATGTAAACTTTTTTACCCTAGCTACCCATGAGGACATGATCCCTTTCAAACTTATTGGCCTCAGCGTAATGCCCAATGAATGCCGTCCTCCAAGTAATGGAGAGAGTCGAATAGTAGTGAGCTGGGACCAATGGATGCTTAATGGAGGGCAATTCCAAGGGGTTTTTCAAAATCCTGATGAGCTTTCCAAAGTCATAGGTCAGCAGCTAGAACGACTAATGGAACAGGCCTTAAATCAAGCCAGTCTCTATTTTCAGCAGCGAATGATTGTGGATATGCCAAATCTTGTGAACGAATCGGTCACAAGCCAAACGGTCACTGTGGTTGAAAGCTTACAGCGCGTTTCGGCCTATTTAAAAACTCTTCAGAAAAAGATCGTGGACTCCAATGGTGACCTGATCTTAATTCCCACGATTCAGGATACAAGACTTAGAATTAAAAAGGTTTTAGATAGCTATGAAAAAATTCGAAGTATCGCTAAGGCCGCTATCGAAAATGATGAGATCTCTTTAAGTGACGACATTAAAAAGGCCTATGCTTTTGTGATTGAATCGGCCTTCGAACAGTTCAATGTTCTTCTTCAGAGAGATACTTTCTTATCCAATCGACTCTCAACACTCATTCAGTACGACTATGCTTTAAGAATTAAACAGGAGGAAGATTTAGGGAAATGGGAAAACCAAATTCTTCTTGAAAGTGGAAACGAAATGCTCTTTAGACTTTTAAGTTCCACAGGGCACAATCCCACAGTTATGAAAAATGATTTAGCTTCAGCTCAAATTGTAAATAAGCGAAATCTTGAGGCCCTGGAACAGCTCTTCAGTGATAGTCTTTATCCAGTGATTGATGAACTTGGACTTATTGCAGACGGGCAACAACCCCCTAATAGTTTTCTCAATATCAGAACTATGTCCCGATTGTACAAAGATACCTGGGGAGATCAAGGGTACTTCGGAAGTTGGGCAGGATTCTGGGCCTTTTCTTTAGGCGGGCCTACTACCTATGGAGTGATCCCTTGGACTCGAAGGTTGATGCATCCAGAGCTCTATCCCTTCCATGTCTCAACTCAGCCTGCAGTTCGAGGGGCTGATGATGAGTTTGGATCTTTTGATCAGTTTAAATCCAAGCTTTGCATTCAAACCCTCTCTTTCGAAAACAGAAAAAAGTTTGCCCCACTCTGCAAAGGGGCCATTTTAAGAAGCGCCTTTGATCTAAATAAAGTAGGACGAAACTCCGAAATGGCTCAAATGAGGCTTAATGTTCACTATGATGGTTATATGCAAGAGCCTTTCAGAAGCTGGCCAGTTCGAGGAGAGAGTATTTGCGCCTTTCAGGACTACTCAAGAAGAAATCTAGTCTATTGGATGACGCTAGATCTGCAAAATAGCAAAAAGGAATAGTCACGCATTTTTACGTAATTTCGAAAATGAGTGTTAGAGGCATCTTTAGTTTCAGATGCTATATTTTCCCTATCAGATCACTCATCAACTTGAAATACATGGGAACTCTATCAGCTATGGCTTTTGCTAAAGTCTCTTCGTAAGTGTGAGTCGTTAGGTTTCTATCTTCTAACATTTGAACCCAGAGACCTTCTTCAGAGGGATTTATAAAACCAGCCTGCAAAGCAAATTCAAAAGCTTTTTTAGGACTTGCAATTGCAAGTTTTTCAGCGTGGGCTCTTTTTTGCAGTGTTTTCCACGTCGTTTCGAAACAGAACTCGAATGCTTGAATAATTCCCGCCTGCTCACGTTCCGATCTTATGGGTTCTGCTAGGAACTGTTCTAATTTTTTCAAGGCTCGAGCAAAGTTTTCCTTTCCAAAATCATTTTTTTTCATAGAGCAATATCCCCTCATTTTCTAATGAAGTTATCATTTGAGTTCCCATTTGAGAGTATAAAATCCAGTCCACCGATAAGAGTGTCTTTTGTATTTCCCTCTGATCCGCGACAAATCCTGCCCAGAGTCCCACGTTTTGCTCATCGATTTCAAAAACAAGATCATAATCTGAAAGAGGTGTCGCATCTCCTCTCGCACGAGATCCAAGCACCCATACTCGCTTCAAGTTCAGTAACCGTTGAGCCTTTAGAACAGCGGCTTGAATAAACTCAGGGCTATGAATTAAGCGTTCCTGAACTGGCAATCCTTTTACGTCTTGCCCCTTCCAGGTGATGTTGTTAGGAGACTTCTTAATCATATAAAAATTCTAAACGATGAGTATTGGGGTGTCATCATCCTTTAGACTATAATGTAGGTAAATAAGAAAAAGTTTTGTTGAGCGGAGAAAAGTAGTTGAGAGTTTTGAAAAGTTTGACCCTATAAAGAAGATCTTCACCTTTAATTGATTTTTAAACAGATAATGGTATTTCAAGATTCTGTCCTAGACAGTTCGACAGCAGTTCTCGGTGAATAAATTTTGAGGCTAATTGAGGATCTCCAGAAAAATATTTCCGCAAAATATTGGTGTGCCATTAGGGTAATTTTATGATGACTCATTCAAGAATTCAGATATGAAAGTGGGGCGTACAGCGACTTCCCTTGGAGCTAGTAGCCACACTTTCATATCCAAATTCTTGAATGACTCCACTTTTTATCATCCCCTGTGACTCACCGAGAATTGCCGGCCATTCGATGGCTACTTGACGCTATAACGTTTTATCGCTATAATTCAACCTAAGGTAGTTTATGAAAAACGAATCTAAAAGGGCGACTATATATTTCGATCCGAAACTACTCAGGGCCCTTCAGCTGAAGGCTGTAGAAACCGAGAGTTCCGTATCTGCCATTGTTTCCAAAGCCATTAAGACCTATCTTAGCGAAGACGCCGAGGATTTGGCTGCATTTGAGGAACGAGCTAAGGAACCAGGAGTTTCCTTTGAACAGGTTCTTAAAAAGCTCAAACGTGATGGCAAAATATAGCATTAACCAGTTAACCCCGTACCAGATCGGTGAGTTGATTTTGGGTAGCAAAGCGAGACGCGCCGACAACCGTGTACTCTTGGTACTCGTAGGAGGCGCAACAAAGATTTACTACAAAAGCAACCGCCCAGCGGGTGCGGAGTTAACTGGTTAATGCTATATAATGTACTCATCAAACGATCAGCCCAGAAGGAACTAGAAGCCCTTCCTAAAGTCTATCTGGCTGCCATTACGAAAATAATTGGGACCTTAGCAAATAATCCTCGACCTGACGGATCTGAAAAACTATCTGGCGATGATAAATATAGAATCCGTAAAGGCCCATACAGAATTGTCTATTCAATACATGAAAATGAGCTTGTGATATGGGTTGTAAAAATCGCGCATCGCAAAGAGGTATATCGGTAATTGCCCCTAGAACTTAGAGGGGCCAACGTGTCATGTAGCGCCCTAGAAAGTATATCCAAAAAAGGCAGTGCCTCCTTTTCCCCTCCCCTCTTTAGTGCTATCATTTCTAATCTATGAACACAGCACCCATAGATCTTAAAGAGATTAAAGCGGCCCAACAGAGAATCGCCCCCTATATTCGAAATACTCCACTCATGCGTTTCGATTATTTAAGTCGTGAAACCCAAAAAAATATTTTCCTTAAATGTGAATCCCTTCAAATCACTGGCTCGTTCAAAATTCGAGGGGCTGCCAATTGCATTTTGGATAACTTAACCCAAAGCAAAAAATCGGGAGTCATTGCAGCCAGTGCAGGTAATCACGCTCAAGGGGTAGCTGCAATCTGTCATCAATTGGGAATCAAAGCGACCATCGTCATGCCTGAATTTACCCCCGCGATTAAAGTTCAGAACACTTTAAACTGGGGCGCTACAGTGGAACTCGTGGGTAAAGTCTATGATGACTCCTACGAACATGCGATGAAGCTCTCTCAAGATGATGGACTTCTCTTGGTTCACCCATTTAAAGATCCGAAAGTGATGGCAGGACAAGGAACTATCGGTTTGGAACTAGTCGATTCTCCTCTATTTGAAAATACAGAAGCGGTTATAGTGTGTGTGGGTGGGGGGGGACTTGCCACTGGAATAGGAACCGCTCTAAAAGCTTTAAAACCCGGCATCAAAGTCTATGGAGTGACGGCAGCTAATGCACCCGCAGCCTATAAATCTTTTAAGAGCTCAGTCGCTACCAAAGAGACTCCCAAATTTACATTAGCCGAAGGGGTGGCCACTAAAGGGCCCGATGATTTTATGCTCAATGCGCTTAAAGCATCGATAGACGATATCTTCTCAATTTCTGAGGAGTCTATCGCTCATGCGGTTGCACTCTTAGCCGAGCACGGCAAACTGGTCTCTGAGGGGGCTGGGGCTCTTGCAGTTGCGGCTCTTTGTGACAATCTAATCCATGAAAAAAATATCACGGCCATACTCTCCGGAGGAAATATCGATCTGCCTGCGCTATCGATGGTGTTACAAAGGGGAATGGTTGAACAGGGGCGACTCATTCGTTTATTAATTACCGTCATCGATCGTCCAGGGGGGCTCAATGCCCTTACCCAGGTTTTATCAGAATCGGGAGCCAATATTTCTCAGATCTATCACCAGAGAGCGACTCTCCACACCTGTATCGGTGAAGCCGAAGTTGAAGCTGATATCGAGACCCGAGGGGCAAAGCACACCGAAGAGATTATTAAGTTGCTCACCAGTCGAGGTTTTAAAGTTCACCGTGTTTCCTAAATGTTTTCTCTTTTGCTTTTTAGTTTCATTGTCACTCTTTGCAAGTCACCTTAGCCTCGATGGAAGAGTGGAAGTACAAAATACCTTTCGTGATCTGACAACTTTCACGGCTCTTTACAATCCCGATCCTGTTTTAGGGGTTCACTTTAAGATCGGAGCCAGACTATCGAATTCAACGAGAGATTTGGAAGTCTTCAGCTACGCTCTCACAGCCTCTCTTCCTCTATTCTCTTTTTTTGAAACCTCAGTACGCCTATCTAACGAAAACTTGCTTAATTCAACCACTGCACAAACTCATTGGCTCTTTCTAGCTAAATTGAATCTAACTCCATTCTCATTTTGGAAATTTTTCATTCATGGTGGATGGTATAAAAGAAATGTTCGACTCAATAAACCCTATCTTCTCCCTTCAATCGTGGGATCAAGCTTTAGTGAACATGATTTTGCCGTGGATTTTGGAACGGAAATTTTATGGAATGAAAGTATTTCAAGTTTAATTAAGGTCTCAACATTTGAAGAAATTTCGGTTTACAACCTTAATAACCCATTTATTCAAGGACAGGTTAGCTACTCTGCCTATCCTACAAGTTGGAAATGGACTCTCTATTCTCGTTATCGATTACTTTTGGGCTTTGGAAGAATGGACAGCTTTACTGCAGGAATTAATCTAGAGCTGTAACACTAAGATTAATGGGGCGGTGCTATAGGCTACTCTCGATGGCACAAGGGATACTTTCTCGATTGATAAAGATTCAATTGGGATTCACACAGCGGAACCTTTACCCAGATCTCACTTCGAGGCCTTTCTTCTTTAGCTGTTATAAGCAGCTGCCCCTCTTGAGGAGGTAGATCTGTGGTTGAAGTAGATCTCACTTCATAAGAGGTAATCCACAATACAATCGCTGTCGCAAGCCATCTATCCACTGCATTCTGAGTCACTAAAATTTCACTTTGTCCTCGACACACAGTCGACATCTCTTTCAAAGTGGTTCCTAAAGGCTCAGTACGATCCCGACGTAACCGAATGGGAAGAACGGCCAGAAGAACCGAGAGCAATACAGCTAAACCCAAAAGCCCTTTCTCAAATTTAGCAAAATATTTTTTTGAAACACTCCAAAGACTTAATGAACACACAATAGCTGCCGCCGGATATAGGCTCGTTAAATAATGCTCAAAAAAATGGCCTGAAAGACTAAACCCCACAAACACCACCCCCACCATTGAGATTGCAATCCATTGTCCTAGACTCTGTTCTGCCTTTTTTCGAAATGTGAGATAGAGAGCCCCATAGAAAAAGGGCAGCCAGGGCCAATAAGATTTAAGTATATTCTGGCTTGGAGCAAGCACTGTAGCCCAGTTTCGATTCTCCACTCGATAAGAAATGGCACTATAGTGATTTCTTAAAAAATTAAATCCATCTGCTGCGATAAACCAGACTCCAAGAACACAAATAAAAACCCCAGTCGCTATCACAATGGGAACGAGAAGAGGTCTTACTTTTTCTCTCTTAAGAACCACCCCTCCCAAAATCGATAGAGGTAAAATAACAAAGAAAATACTTTTAGTTAGAAAGGCCCCGGCCAAACAGAGGCCCCAAATAATTGAATAATAAATTGAATAGTAAATCGACTGAGAAGATTTTACTGAAACAGCCTTTAAAAAACCAATCGTTCCCCAGACTAAAAAAAAACAAAGAGGCCCTTCAAGAAGAACATCTGAAGCAAATTTAATATATCGATTGGAAGTAAGAAGAATAAAACCAGCAAGAAGCCCCTGTTGAACGGAGCCATTAAGCATTCCCCAGTAAACCACACCCAAGAGAGTGCCTAGTCCAAAAAAGGCCGGAACTAATCGTGCTACCGCGTCAGAAACCCCAAACAGTTTAAAAAACAGGGCCTCAATCCAAATAACTAAAGGGGGATGGTTATAATACTCGGGGTACGCATTAGATGAATACTGAAAAACTTTCCAGTTTCCTGTAGCCAGTACATGCTTAGCCTGAAAGTGACAATAAAGGAGGGCCTTCGGCCGGCATCTGAAACGTTCAGCGGCTACGCCGCTTCACTAAAAGCCTGAAGATTGTCGCAAATTTTGGAGTAGATTTCCTCGCGGACATCACAAGTATTTAATTTGA
>SXPJ01000106.1 GCA_005776395.1 Bdellovibrionales bacterium
CGAGCCAATCACAGCGATCGTTCCACGCTTACCTCGTTCAAAATATTGTGCTGAGGCCTCCGCAAGTAGAGCTGCGCTAATAAAATTCACATTAAAAATATCAAAAGCTAGATCTCCATTCTTTTCGAGCTCTTTTTGCTCACCCAAGATACCATGGGCTATAAGCACCACATCGATTCCCTTCATAAAATGGGCAGCAGAATCAATCCACTCAGAAAATTTTTCCCTAAAGGTAAAGTCTCCCGTCTCTTGACCTACTTTTCTGGCCCCTCTCACAATTAAGTCCTGAGAAATAATTTCCAAAGATTCTTTGTTTCTCCCAATTAAAAATAGTTCCCCATGTTGTTCTGCGACCTGACGAGCCACCGCCTCTGCAATCGCTGATGTCGCTCCAAAGATAAGCATTTTCATTTGACTCTCCTCCAAAAACTCGAAGAAAATTTGGGATCCTTATACTTTTCAAATTCTATCCGTTCTGGAAAATAGCTTTGAAAACTTTCTTTCGACATTCGAGCATCTTTTGCCGGATAAACTCTTCCTCCGGCCTCTACTACTTTTTCATCGAGCCTGTCTAAAACCCGCAGTGTTTTTTTACCTTCATTAGGAACATCTAAAGTTAAAGTAACTCCTGGCCTAGGAAAAGAGAGCAATCCCGGAGAGGTTACTTTTCCAAAAGTTTTTATCACGGTAAGAAAAGAGCCCAATCCCGAGCTCGCAAAAGTTTCAATAATGTCATAGATTGAACTCTTAGTTCCCTCAAAAGGAACCACACATTGATATTGAAAAAATCCTCTTTTTCCATATAAACGATTCCAGTAATTGATTCCATCGAGCGGAAAAAAGAACGATCGATAATGAACCAGTTCAGACTTTTTACTCGGATGGGTGTGATAATATAAAGTGTTAAATGCTTTCATTGTGAAGCGGTTAAGAATAAATTCTGGTGCATTACACGGAAATGTTTTGATCTTCTCTTTCTTAACTTTAATCTCTGAAGCCTCTCTTAGAAGTAAATGATTCCCTCTAAAAAAAACTCCTCTCCCTAAATTTGCCCCTTGAGAAAGACAATCCAACCAGCCAACTGTGTATTCGTATTTACTGTCTGAATCAGAAGTAAGTTCAAAAAACTTAGCAAGGTGACTAAACCGAATCGTCTCTCTAGAGATCCATGGGCACACAATTTTTTTAAGTTGAATCTCAGCCCAAACGATAAGCCCTGTGAGCCCCAAGCCCCCTACAGTTGCTCTGAACCATTCAAAATTTTCTTGAGGACTACAAATTCTTCGAGTGCCATCTGATCTCAAAAGCTCTAGAGATTTAACATGACAGCCCAAGGTTCCCCCCACGTGGTGATTTTTTCCGTGGATATCATTCGCGATAGCCCCCCCTATCGTGACATATTGAGTTCCTGGAACCACAGGCAGAAACCACCCTCTAGGAACAATATGATCTAGAACCTCTTTTAAAGTTATTCCGGCTTCAACTTTAAGCACTCCCGTTTCAGGATTTAATTCAATAAAATGTGTTAGCTTTTCAGTGGAAAGAAGAACATTACTATCATTTAAGCAAGAATCCCCATAGCTTCGTCCCTGACCATAGGGCAAGAGGTCCAACTCTGGATCTAACCCTTCAGTCACTTGCGAGAACTCCTGCCCACGCGACCTTAACTTACGAACAATCGCCTTGGTTTTGGGATAATTCCCCCAACTTTCCTTGGATTCATCCCATAGCTCTTCCATAATATTTGGATCCATAGTTTTTTATTTAAGAATAAGAAGAGACTTACGAAATCTAAACTTTATTTAACCATTCTAGCCACTTAAAATCGAGCCAAAAGCACCTCTTAAGAGATTTCAAACTAATAGATTGAATATTGGGTCAAAGTTGACTACCTTGTGACGCATAACATCAAGATATTTGTCGGGGGCAATATGAGATCTAGTAGGTATAAGACAACTCTTACAACTCTAATGATTTCCATCCTATTTTTAAGCTCGATGCTCTTTGCAACCCCTTCCGGATCCAAAGGAAAAATCCCAGTCTGCGAAGGAAAGAATGGCCAGCCCCTCGCCCTCAATGCCTCGGAAGTTATTAAGTGGAAACACACCACCCCTAACAAATTTGAAAGTCGAGCCCACATACAGGGAAAGGTTTCAAAACTTTACGCAGATAAAAATGGTCATCGTCACTTTGAAATTACCTTTAGCGATAAAGTAAACGAAGACACCATTGAAATTGTTTACAATGAAAGTTTCGGGAAAATTCCTGAATTAGAATTAGATATGAGTGCTGAAGCTTGTGGTGACTATATTACTGCCACTGCAGTTTCGGGTCCTTATCCCCCATCTCCAGATGGTGCCATCATTCACTGGGTTCATGAAAGCACCTCTAGCAAAGGCCATCCCCATGGTTTTGTAGTTCTTGAGGGTCTGTTATACGGATACGATCGAAGTAAAAGTGGCAAAAATAATCGAACAAAATAATTTAAAAAGAGATCACCTTGAAGTTACCTCCTATTGAGCTCATAGAATTGGTGCACAAATTCCCTGGCCCTTACACATTTAAAATTATTGCAGCTAACGATGAAGCAATAATTAAAAATATCCTTGAAGTAATACAGATTAAACTAAACTTAGTAGTAGCTCCCGCCTATTTGAGCCGTCTATCGGATAGTGGTAAGCACGTTAGTTTGACCTTAGAGCTCAATCTTCAAAAATCCCAAGAGGTTCATGTAGTCTACGAAGCCCTTTGTAAAACCCCTGGCGTTTTACTCCTTCTTTAAAAATAGACCCAAGTCGTTCCAGTATTTCTCTCATCAAGGTGAAATCTTTTCACATAGCTCTGCTTTTTTAAGTACTCATGAACGGCTTGCATGAGAGCTCCGGTGCCTACCCCATGAATGATTTCCACACGCCCACAATCAGCCATCATAGCCTTATCTAAAAAGATCTCTATATAGGACAGAGCCTCTACCACTCTCATCCCATGGAGATCAATGCGCTCAATTGGTTTTTCCTCCAAAGAATCGGCCTGATACTGTTTTTTTTGAGCGATATGAGCATATTTTTTCCAGGCGTCTTTGGCTAAGGGTTCTAGATCCTTTGCGGGTCTCACTAGAATCATAGATCCACAAAGAACTCGATATTCACCTGTTTTGAGCTGCTCTATGAGGGTCCCCTCAAGTTTGAGGGAGAGAACTTTCACTTTGGTATTAGGTGCCAATGGCTTCATTTGACTACACTAGCATTCCTCGGTATTTCTGAAAACTCAAAGGCAAGGGCTATAATGAAAAACAAAGAAAAAGCAAACTCAGACTGGAGAGTCAATTACGTCCCCGTGGACTCTAAAATCAACTGGGATGAATATTTCATGCTCCAGGCGATGCTTGCCAGCTACAAAAGTAAAGATCCAAACACCAAAGTGGGTTGTGTGATTGTAGATGATCACAATCATCAAATTACGATGGGTTACAACGGAACTATCGCAGGCATTGATGAGACCCTAATCCCCTGGGGAAATAATCGAGAGGTACCTTTAGAGCACCAAAAGTACGGCTATGTCATTCACAGCGAAGCCAATGCTATTTCTCATGCCAAAGGAAATCTTGCGAGCGCTCGAGTTTATGTAACCCTATTTCCTTGTAATGAATGTGCAAAATTACTCGCGAGCCATCGAGTTAGAGAGGTTATCTATCTTTCAGATAAATACTCTGAGAGCCCGGAGAACCGAATTGCTAAAAAAATATTTCAGATGTCTAAGATCTCTTATCGGCAACTTTCTTTAAGTGAATCTACGTTAGAAGGCTTTAGCTCCTATTTAAAATCCCTTATAAAAATAAAGTAGCCTCTTATTTTTTACCCCCCGGCAGAAAACAGTCGGCTACTTTAACTGACTATCGTTGTGATCAAGGTATTGCAGTAACCCGGATATTAGGTTCTGTACAAATTCTACCTACTAATCCCGGCCTCAAGCTTGTGGCTCTAAATGATAAAGTATTGTTGTTAGGGAAGGAATATAAACCCGCATAAGGGTTAGTGAACTTAATGGTGACAATATTACCGGCTCTATTAACCACGATAGCACTTCCCTGAATAGTAGGCTCCTCCATTCTAAGGATCTCACCCGTGGGGTTTCCATAGCTGTCCACAGCAACTATTTGAAAGTTAGTTTCGACACCAAATCTAGCAGTATACTGGCCTAATATTCTACATTGTAAAGGATGAACAAAGGCAATCGGGGTCCTAACCTCTGCAATAATATTCCCCGAACTTCTATTTTGAGCTTGAACTAAAAACACTAGGCCTGTGTTCTCTTCATTATTAAGCTCTGTAATATGAAATCCATTTGCATCTAAAGTGTAAGCAAATCCACCTGTAACTAACGCGCCTTGAGAATTTTCAAGACTGTATAAATAATTAAAACCTTCAGCCATTCCGATCACTCTAGGAACTAAATGGATAGTTCTTAGGGGGGCTGCCGATCTAGTTCCCTCTATAATTAAGGCTACTCTTTGAACATTAACATCTAACCCACATGTAAAAGTGCGACTTGTCGAACTATCGATCACTGTAGCTGTAACTCTATGAGAGCCTAATAAAGAAAAGCTTAAACTTGCACTGGCATTACGACTAGAGGCATTTGGCTTTTGTAAGAGTTGGCTTATTGAGCCACTAGTAAGATTCCCAAAGTTAAATACAGAAGTAAGGGCTCCTCCACTCACAGTCACTGTAAAATTCACACTTGATCCTGGGGTTACTGGCACTGAGCTTGAACTGTTGTTAGCTTGAATGGAGCAGGTGGCCTCTAAAGGTGGAAATGGAATAGTAGTAGTAGTGGTAGTAGGCCATGGATTATATGGAATAGTAGTAGTCACCTGAACTTGGCTATTACGACTCCTTGAGCTAGTTATGCCACCACACCCTACCAATAAAGAGGCCGTTAAAACGACTAAGGCTGAAAATTTAAATATCTGAATCATAGGGTGTCTCCTACATAGTTTGCTATTCAAAGTCTTTGATCTTAACAAAATGCAATGAACGGGCCCAACTTAAGACCCTCGGTCTTCAATTAAAATAGCTAAATATTTTCATGCTCTTATAAATTAACTGTCTCTATTTTTGACAGTAGCTTACTAGATTTCTCATGTCTATATTCAGAGCAGATTTAAAAAAACTGACAGCTGCCCAATCTTTTTTCACTCTCATGAAAAAAAGAGAAAAAAAACGACTGGCACCTTTTTCTTATCTGTGGCAAATCCAATCCCATGGAATTCCAGATACCCCATTCAACTCGTATAGAATCTTTGCTTTGCGAGGCAAAGGTTGATTTTCCAAGAGGGGTTTCACCTAAAATTCTTCTGACCCACGTAAAAAATACGGTCCCCTTTATCTTTAATCAAGATTTCTTAGTGGGGCCCAATCATCGCTACTTAAAAATCTTACGACATACAGAGCAGAGGTTAGAAAAATCCCCAGATAGTGAACTCGATCATGCAAGCTATTTTGAACTTTGCGTAGCAGCCCACTGGGCTACCATAGCTACCTTTGTTCCCACAGATGTCGACAATCAAATTCGATCTAGACTTTGGCATCCTGCTCTGCCCCTAGAAACTCTTTTTTCGATGGTTGATTTAGTTGAAGAGGCTCTCACATGGGACTCTACCCCCTTATCCACTCGTGGGGTTAAAAGCCCTCTGACGCAAGATCTATTAAGCGGTCACCACGGAGAGTGGTTTAGTATTTCAGTCGCAGCTTATGGAGCCTTAAGAAGGCGTCATCCCGAACGCGCCAAATTTTTGGCTGAAAAAATTTTAAAAGAGCTAGATCGTCAACTTGAAGTTTTTAATCACTTTAGAGAGGCAAGAGACGGAATCGGTTCTCTAACAGCGGCAACTATTGTAGCCCACAATGCCGGAGACTTTGTTCGCGTAATGGACATGTGGAGTTTCGACAACGAAGAGTACTTAAAAAAGGGGTTCTTAGAGAGAGAGTCGAGTCTTCATCTAAAAGGGGCCTTTTTAAATTTAAGCGCATTAAATAAGCAATACATGGCAATTGAAAATCACCGAAACTTTGCATTAAGAAAACCCAAAGCTTTGCGTATTCATTCAAGCCTTTTATTGCCTGTAGGGCCCTTTTTCGATGATTGGGGAAAACTGATAGCTCAAAGCCCTTATCTCTCAGAATTTGATTTAGCAGAGATTACTGAAGCACTTTTTGATGGTTGGGTTTATTTAGAAAAAGCTATCGGATATCCCCGAGCCTTAGCAGGATTGGAGATGGGAATCAAAGGGGGTCTTTCTCAACTTTGTCGTCTAGTGCCTTCTAAAATGGCCAAACAACTCTCTTCGGGGAAATTAAGAACTCTCACTAGCATTTCAAAACATCGATTTGAAAATCAGTGGAATCAGTTCGGTTTAAAATAAAAATTTAGAGTGAAATTTAATATGATCTTCAATGAAAGTACTAATAAAATAGTAACTGTGATCATAGCCCTGCTGATATCTAAGTTCTAATTTCACATTAGCTTCACGACAAGATCTCTCTAAGTTTTCAGGAAGAAGAGAGGTTTTCAAAAACTGATCCTCAGTTCCCTGATCCACCAATAGAGGACGATCATAACCCAACCTTTTGATTAAGCAGCAAGCATCGTAGTTTTCCCAAGTTTTTCGGTCATTGCCCAAATAAGCTCCGAAAGCTTTCTCACCCCAGGCCACCCCAGAGGGATTTGAAATCGGAGCAAAAGCCGAAACAGAGCGATACTTTTTAGGTTCTCTTAGCCCAATGACTAAAGCTCCATGGCCTCCCATAGAGTGACCAAAAATACTTTGGCAGTTAGGAATTACTTTGAAATTTTTCTGAATTACCTCAGGAAGTTCCTTAGTCACGTAATCATACATCTGATAATTTGTGATCCAGGGCTGCTGAGTAGCATTTACATAAAAACCCGCCCCTTGCCCCAAATCCCAATCAGGACCTTTTCCTGGAATATTTTCACCTCGGGGACTTGTATCGGGTGCCACAAGCATAATTCCATGTTGTGCAGCAAATCTCTGTGCATTAGCTTTAATAGTAAAATTCTCTTCCGTACAGGTCAGCCCAGAAAGCCAATAAAGAACCGGAACAGGTTTGATCTCAGCCTCTTTTGGAACAAAAACTGAAAATCTCATTGAGCAGTGATTGATTTGAGATTCATGAGAGTAGAATCCCACTTTTCCACCAAAGACTTTATGCGTACTAATAGAATTCAACATTAAAATTTATCTTCTAAAAAGTTACCATTGAACGGATGCTTTTTCCGTCATGCATGAGCTGAAACGCATGATTGATCTCTTGAATCGGCATCGTATGAGTGATCATCTCATCTATTTTGATCTCTCTTTTCAGATATCGATCTACGAGTTCGGGAACTTCGCTTCGCCCCTTAATGCCCCCAAAAGCACTTCCTTTCCATACTCTTCCAGTTACCAGTTGAAAGGGTCGAGTGGAAATCTCCTGTCCAGCTCCCGCAACCCCAATAATAATCGCCTCTCCCCAACCTTTATGACAACATTCTAGTGCTTGTCTCATTAACTGTGTATTACCCACGCATTCAAAGGAGTAATCAACACCACCATCGGTCAGCTCTACAATAACCTCTTGAATAGGTCGGTCATACTTTTTAGGATTAATAAAATCGGTAGCCCCTAATTGCTTAGCAAAAGCAAACTTATCTTCGTTAATATCGATCGCATAGATTCTTGATGCTTTAGCAAGAACTGCCCCTTGAATAACACTAAGACCAATTCCACCCAGCCCCCATACCGCAACTGTACTTCCTGGAGTTACTTTAGCCGTTTTTAAAACTGCACCAATACCTGTGGTAATTCCACAACCCAATAGGCCTACCTTTCCCAAATCGGCAGCCTTATTAATTTTTGCTACAGCAATTTCTGGCAGCACAGTGTACTCAGAGAATGTCGATGTTCCCATATAGTGATAAATCGTTTTCCCATTTTTAGAAAACCGACCTGTTCCATCGGGCATCACCCCTTTTCCTTGAGTCAGACGAATAGCACTGCAAAGATTACTCTTGCCTGAACGACAGAACTTGCATTCTCCACACTCAGGTACATAGAGGGGAATTACATGATCCCCAATTGTTACACTTTTGACCCCAGGCCCTACCTCTTCAATAATACCCGCCCCTTCATGCCCTAGAACACAAGGGAATATCCCTTCGGGATCAGCCCCTGATAAAGTGTAGGCATCTGTATGACAAACGCCAGAAGCTACAATGCGAACTAAAACCTCACCTGTTTTTGGCCCTTGAAGATCTATCTCTTCAACCTCCAAAGGCTGATTTTTCCCCCACGCAACAGCAGCACGAGTTTTCATGAATGACTCCTTTTAAGGGCTGGAACCGTTTTACTTCTTGCATTTTTTCGAATGCTTTCAGGAACAAGGGTTCGATACATTAGAGCGACCCATTCCGCTGTCTCCTGTCCAAATCGACTCGCTATTCTTTGATAGAAGACCGGCTTATACTCGAAACTTGGATTGCCAAGCCGTTTAGCCAATCTGAAAGCCTCTCGAGCCTTACTGTAAAATCCCTTTTCAAAAAGTTCAGAACCTAACTTCGAAGCTTTTTGAGATAAATTGACATGGTAACTTGATGAGATCTCGTGAGATAGAAGCTCTACTGAAGCAAGTGCATCTCTGAGGGTCTCTTTTTTATTCTGACTTCGGCTTTCAGCTCTCAACCGCAAAAAGACGAGAGGCTCCAAAATCAATTCAAATTTGACTCCACTGTTGGCAAGGCGCACATGAAAATCAAAATCCTCTGACTGCCACAGGGATTCACGATAGCCTCCAATTTTCTGAACGACCTCTTTGCGATAAGTTCCAGAAGGAACGAGAACAAAACGCTCTATACAAAAGGGAACAAGCTTTTTGGGTTCATTGACCTCTCTAAAACCGATGACCTCCTGGCAAACCAATTTCCCATCTCGATAAGAACTCGCTTCAGTAAAAATGGCATCACAGTGGCTACTTATCATAATCCGACGAATGCGTCTGGCCCAACTGTCTGAAAACCAATCATCAGCATCATGAAAATGTACGTATTCCCCTCGAGCTTTACTTAAAAGAAAGTTTCGTCCATAAGCAGGCCCTCGATTTTTCTCTTCTCTATAGACCCTAGCAAACATTCCTCTAGGAATGTATTTTTGAGGTGGATGCTTAGAGGCATCATCGTAAATTAAAATCTCATCACAAGAGTCCAACTGACCTGCTAAAGATTTAAGACATTCCGTGAGAAGTTCTTTCTCATTATGGTAGGTAATTAAAATACTTAATGAACCATTCATTTTGATTGCCAAGACTCCAAAAAATGGCTTACCAATTCTTCAAACAGATCAAACTTCATGCATGGCTTTGAGTTTAACCCAAATCCATAATTCACATGAAAATAAGGAACCCCAGCTACTATAGCTGCCTCTTGATCCCCAGCTGTATCTCCTATGTAGACAGGCTTTTGCAAACTATTTCTCTCTATAACTAGCCTTATGTTCTCCCCCTTTGGCCTTCGAGTATTGCCATGGCATTCAGTGTCTTTAAATAGATTCTTAAGCCCCGAATAATGAAAAAAAGTATCTAGATAAGGCTGTTGGCAATTACTGACAATAAAGAGCTGATATCGCTCAGAAAGCTGTAACAATCCCCTCTGCACCCCAGGATATAAAACAGCCCCCATCTGGCGAATAATATCCAACTGCTCTTTAAAACACTCTTTAGCTGCCAACTCCCGTTTATCAGCAGCTATTTCCGGAAAGAACTTCTCAAAAATTTTAGCAATAGGAAGTCCCATCATCTTCCCAATGTCTTCAGGAGTGAACGGTTCTCTTTCAATTTTCACTTTTTTTATAGCTGTGTTCCAGGCATTAGCACAAGCAGCCGTAGAATCCCAAAGTGTACCATCTAGATCAAAAATTAAACTATCGTGAATTTTCTGAACCATAACTCTTATTAAACTCGAGATAAGGTTCTAGCATGACGAGCATAGGCTACCCACAGTTGCCACGCGGTCTTAAATTCTCGTTGGCTTCTTTTCATTTCTTGTCTCAGTATTTTCAACTTCTCTTTAGACCGCTCTTTCATTCCAGCTTTCATTGCTAAATAATCTTCCCTTATCATTTTCCATTTTTTGCCGGCCTCTTCTACTTTGACTTTAAAGGGATGTATCGCCTCAACTGGAATCCCCTCTTGAATCAATTGTTTTTCTTCCATTACAATCCGAGCTTTAATAATAGTCGCCTGGGATATTTTCTTTAGATTATAGGCAGAGCCAATAGAGGCTAAAAAATTAACGGTCCATTTGGTGGGATCCCAATCGAACCAACGAATTCCATTTCTATAGTCCGACTGAAATTGATGATGGAAATTATGATACCCTTCACCAAAAGCAAAAAAGGCCATGATATAACTATCTCTAGCTGAGTGTTCATCACTATAAGGTTGTCTACCCAATGTATGACAAAGAGAATTAATAAAAAATGTAGAGTGATTGGTCACCACTAACCTTAAAACTGCAGCCATTGCAAAACCCCCTAGAGTAGATCCTAACCCGTAACCTATCCAGGTGGGGAGTATCACTCCCATCCCAAAAGCAACCCACAAATAATACTTGTGCTGAAGGTAAATTAATCGATCATTAAGAAGATCTTGCGCAAATTTATCTTTGTATTGAGGATCATCTTCGACAATTAACCAACCGATATGCGCGTACCAAAAACCTTGATTGATATTGTAAGGATCTTTATCGGTATCTACATATCGATGATGTCGGCGATGGTCGGTGGCCCATTTCAAAACTGATCCCTGAAAAGAGGCCCCTCCAAAGAGAAGATAAAAGATCTTAACCCAAGTTCTTGTTGAGTAACTTCGATGAGCAAATAACCTATGGTATCCTCCAGTGATGGAGACAGTGGTTGCACAACCCAAGACTAAAGTGAATACCCAAACCTTCCAATCAAACCCTTGCGTATAAAGATAATAGGGAACCAAGGTTATTGAGAGTAATGGGCTCGCCACGAGATAAATAATATTAGGCCAATAAATTTTGCGAGTTTTCGCAGTGGGGGGTATTTGTAGAGTTTGTTCTTCCATAGTAGTTCTCCAGCATCTGAATCTTACTCCTGAGAACCCCATGGGTACAGTTAAAAAATAGCCCTTTTTCATAGGGAGAAGAGCCAAATTTATTGAGGAGGGCTACAAACTTTGGTAGTTCATTGTTAAGCCTATTTTAAAGGAGTCCTTATGCTAAAAGAAGGCGATAAAGCCCCAAGTTTTTCTCTGACAAGTGACAATGGAGAGACAGTTTCCCTTAAAGATTTTAAAGGCAAAACGGTTGTTTTATATTTCTATCCAAAAGATATGACACCGGGTTGTACTCAAGAGGCCTGTGATTTTAGAGATCAACAGGACAAATTTAAAAAAGCAAAAGCCATTGTTTTAGGAGTTAGCCGAGACTCCATGGGACGTCACGTTAAATTCAGAGAAAAATATGACCTTAATTTTCCACTTCTAGCAGATGAAGATGGAAAGATCTGTAATGCTTATGGGGTCTGGAAAGAGAAGTCCCTTTACGGTCGAAAATTCATGGGAATTGAACGGACAACCTTTATTATTGGTCCCACAGGAAAAATTGAAAAAGTTTTCTCAAAAGTTAAAGTTAAAGGGCACTCAGAAGAAGTTCTCGAAGGAATTTAGTTTTAGATCTTAGAAATAAAGTCCTGGGTATTACCTTGGCTTCTAGTTAACAACTCGGTATACCCTATAAATAGATGGCCACTAAAGACAACATTATATTTGCACTAGACGCTGACTCCTTAGCTAAAGCCACCCCCTATATTGAGGCCTTGGCCCCCTACGTGGGAATGTTCAAAGTGGGACTTGAGTTATTGACCGCCCAAGGAGCTCCTGCCGTCATTCACCATATTCATCGACTAGGTGGGCAGGTTTTTTTTGATGGGAAATTTGACGACATTCCTAATACTGTCGGAGCTGCCTCGAGAGTGGTATCGGGTATGGGAGTCAAAATGTTTAACGTTCATGCCAGCTCTGGAATGGATAGTATCAAAGCTGCCGCTGAGAATAAGGGCAAATCTCAACTACTCGTGGTTACCGTACTAACCTCCACCTCAGATGAAGAGTCTAAACGAATTTTTGGAGCAGAACCTCACGATAAGGTTATTCAATTTGCTCATGATGCTAAAGCTGCAGGTGCGGATGGAATTATTTGTTCACCTCAGGAATTGGAACTTTTAACTCAAATTCCTGATCTCAAAGATTTACTAAAAGTAACCCCAGGTATCCGTCCTGAATGGGCCGAAGCGAACGATCAAAAACGGATTTTAACCCCTTCACAGGCGATGAAAATGGGGGCTACTCATCTTGTCATTGGCCGCCCCATCAGCAATCCGCCAAGAGGAATTGGTTCCCCCATCGATGCAGCTAAAAAAATTCTCGAAGAAATCTTAAATTGCTAACCCGCACTGAAATCCAAAATATTTTTACCCGTTCACAGGCCTTCATTTTTGATAGCCATATTATTTATACTTCAGGAAAACACGGGAAAGCCTACGTTAATAAAGATGCTCTCTACCCCCATACCGAGCTCACTAGTCTTCTTTGCGAACAAATAGCTCTACACTTCCAAAAATCTCAAATTGATGCAGTTTTAGCCCCCGCTTTAGGCGGTATTATTCTATCTCAATGGACTGCGCATCATTTAACTCGATTAAATCAAAAAGAGATCTTTGGAGTCTACGCAGAAAAATCGACTGAAACTGATAGTTTTGTAATTAAACGCGGCTATGATGAGATTATTAAAAATAAAAGAGTCTTAGTAGTTGAAGACATTCTAACTACGGGTATTTCGGTCAAAAAGGTCATCGAAACGGCTCGGCAAATACCCTGTGAAATTGTAGGCGTTGCAGCCCTTTGTAATCGAGGAGGAGTTTCAGCCTTGACTATTGGAAATGTGCCTGAACTTTTCTCTCTTCTACAGGTTAACTTAGAAACTTGGGAGCCCTCTGAATGCCCAATGTGCAGGGCTCAAATTCCAATCAATACTTCAGTCGGAAAAGGAAAAAAGACTTCCTAAGCAGTTCCACTAATATCGATTTGGACTAGATCCCACCCCCACAATACTGCATGCCTGAATAACATTGAGTCCCAAGCTCTCAGCTTTCTCTATAAGCTCTTCACTTTCTGAACCTGGATTTAACCAAACCTCCTTGCATTTTACTTTAGCAACCTCCTCAATCACTTTCATTCCCACCTGAGGAGGCAAATAGAGGCTCACCATATCCAATTCCTTCTCAGGAACCTGGAGAATTGAAGCGTAGGTTTTATGTCCTTCGATTTCCAAAACTTTGGGATGAATGGGATAAACTTTAAAACCTTTATCGGCGAAAACTCTCACTGCTTTATTTCCAAACTTATTTCTGTCTTGGCTTGCACCGATAATAGCAATCGTTGGCATGGCTTTTCTCCTTAAAAATGTTTTGCGAGTGCAATTCCCATAATGGCCCAACCCACGAGAAAACCCACTCCCCCGATAGGTGTTATAGCTCCGAGCCATTTAACTTGGGTAAAAGCTAATAGATAAAGACTTCCGGAAAAAACAATAACTCCAAATACAAACGCATATCCTGCAGTTTTTAATAAAGGTATCTCAGGCGTTCTTAACAACAAAGCCCCCACCAACCCTAAAGCTAAGGCATGATAAAACTGGTAGGTAACTCCAGTATGAAAAATATCCAACTGATACTCATTGAACCTTTGTTTTAGTGCATGAGCGCCAAAAGCCCCTAAAGCGACTGAAAAAAAACCTAAAAAACTACTCAAAACCAAAAATATTTTCGCCATAATTTGACTCCTAAACCATGATTTATAGCACTAACCCGCTAATCTACTAGTCGTTTTTTTACTCGCCCAATAAATCCAATCTAGGTTCGCTCCACGGCGGAATAAGTTTAGGGCATGAGGTGGGCTTAATTGGAATCTCCATTTTAGAAAAATTCCCTCGGGAACCGGTCTCAAATCTAAGATCTGCAAAATAAAGCTTTTCTTTTTCCCTATACCAAAAGGGGGCTCTAATAAATTTTAATTGAGCCGCTACATAACAGTTATCTCTTCTGAGATTTTTAAGTTCTTGGATGTCAAATTTCATCTCAGTAGTCCAAATAACTTGCGAATGCTTTTTCTCAAAGTTTTGTAAGGGGGCAATCAAATGCAAGCACTCCTCAGGAGTGTATATATTTGAAAAAATTGAAACCACTCCTCTACGCAACTTGTATTTAATACGAGTGGGTAAAGTCTCTACCGTAACAATATGCCAACACACTGGATTAGAGGGAAAGGGGGACAAAATCACATCATTAACTTTGACTCCCGACTCCTCTTTTTTAAATCGTTCTTGAATCTCAGTTTTCAACCATCGAGATTCCAAAGCAAATGTCAGACAAATAAGAGCTAAAGCCGAATAACAAATAGCAAGTCGAGTAGAGTTTCCAAAAACAGTAAAGAGAAAAGAGAGAATTAAAGTCCAAGCGGTGACAGCTACGGCAATGCCCAGAGGGATAAAACCACTAAACCAAACCAAGGCCATGGCGCCCATAAAGATCGAAATAATGAATGCCCTAAAATATCTATTGCCTGAAGCAAAAAATAGCAGAGGTAACAAGGTGACCCATACCCAGGGTTCAACTATGAACATCAGATCAGCATAGATCCAACCATTATAAAAAGGCCAAAAAGGATGAACCCCATATTGATTTAAAGAGTCCAAAATAAGGTGTAAAAACACACCCAGAGATGAAAGAAAGCCAATTCCTAATAACTCACTTTTTTCCCATGGCCGCTTTTTTATCTTTGCCCATCCCCAAAAAATTAAAAAAATGAAAGCCGCTTGTAGAGGAAGCATAATCAAAGTATGGGTATGCCCACGATGATGTAAAAGGTACTGCAATCGAGAAGGCTTTAAAAAGAAGGTATATAAAAAATCGAGGTCGCAAAAGTTATTAGCTACGAAAGCTGAAAGCCAAAAAACCAATCGCGTTCTTCTTGTAATAGCAAGTTCCGGTTTTTTAAGCTTTAGAAAAGCAAGAGCCGATTCCGCTGTTAATGCGCCCACTAAGGAATGGGTAATATTATCCATACTTTTCTCCTAAGCTTATAGCACTCACCCGTTAACCCCTATACCAGCAGTTAGTGTTCTATTTTAGCATGTAAGAGAAATGTAAGCTATCAACCCTATTCCGCGAAACTGGAAGAGTCTGAGACGAGATAAAGAGCTATGGAGTCACCCATTTCCACAGTTTTTGAAAGGGGATTTTTCAATTGATATTTTTTAGAAATAATCCCGAGACGGTAAGTTTTATTTCTTGATACAGGAAAAGAAAAAGAGCCCTCTTCAGAAGTTATTCTCTCCAACTCTCTTCCTTGGGAATCCATCAAAGCAAGAGTGATGTGAGTACAAGGAATATCAATATTGGAGTGAACATGGCTACAATGGCAGTTCACCCTTAATCGATTTGATTTGTAGTAATCTGAATTAACAAGAAGACTCAGTCCCGAGACAAGAAGCCCTACAGCAGCCTCCTCTTCAAGATTAGATGGAAAGCGATTAGAAACTTGAGCATTGGAAGCATTCTGTTCGGTATTCAAAATCGACCTTAGAGAAGATCCTAGGCTTGGAATAAAAAACCGATTTCCACCCGAATAATAGGATTGGCTCGACCGATCTGTCTCAAAATGGCTCATAGAACCACATGAGCCTAAAAAAACTAATCCCCCAATAAAAAAAATAAATTTAACCACTGGCGGACCCTAACTTAGCTTTTGTTATCTCACAATGAATTTAAAGCAATTTTGTTAGCGATATCGAATAGAGGATAGAATAGCAGCGTAACTCCACGTCAAATCTCGAGCCCCTTGCATATAACCACTCTCAAGATTGATCTGTTCCGCTATGGAGCCATTACCATCGACGTGATATTTCACTCGTTTGAGAAAATCATCCCCTTTTCTACGAATAGCTTTAAGGGTCTCAAAATATTCCTTGCTTCCCTTTTTATAAATCGCGTAATCCTCTCTCTTTGAAATCAATCCTTGAAAAAAATTTCGGCTCACTGAAGTGATTCTGATTTCAGATTTACGTTCTAAGTCCTGTGCTAATCGGTAATAAAATTCGGCAAATGCAGCTGTATTGATAAACCAAGGATTGCCAAGCCCCCCACTACTATAACCATTATAGCGATCTTCTGGATAACGACCAATTGCAATCCCGGGTATCCCATTTCGATTAATCGGATACATTCTATAGAAAACATCTTCAAGTGCTTTAACAGTGGCCAGAATTTTATCATTTGAAAAAGTCATAACCCCATCTGGCACATACCCATGCAACAAACCCAAAACCACTGAAGAATCTAGTTCGCTAAACTTATAGTCCACACCATCTTCGCGATCTAAAGTGCTAACTAAGATCCGCTTAGAAGAGTTCCAGTGCCGCTCAATTTCAGGTTCCATTTCAAGAGCCTGAGTCAAATACCACTGAGATGCTTTAGGATCACCTAAAGTTTGGGCAAGGTCAGAACCCTCTCTTAAAGCACGATACTGAACCATGCGTGTGTGAAAATGATGCCCCTTCACCTCTTCCCATAATTCAAAAGATGTGTTCCTCCAATGTTTGGAAGTATATTCTAAATCACGTTTGATAATTGAATTTGAGGTTCCATCATAGAGGTTCTCTTTAACAAGAAAATCTTTCCCTTCACTTAACCAAATCTTTGCCAAATGGATTAAAGTGATCGCTCGAATGGCGGGTCCGTCATCTTGAGGACGCCCCCAACTGTCCATGTAAGCCGATCCATCTACATTAAACTTGGGCTCACCTAATCCTCCGCTAAGATTAGGAGTTTCCTGATTGAACTTAGAAAATTTTATATACTCCTTCAGCACTTCGAAATATCGAACCTTCAATTCACGATTCGTAGCCGATTGATATCTCAGCACGATTTCATCCATCACGATACCTGCGTCTCGTACCCAATGAAAAAAATAGTTGGGACTAGTTTGCGAGGGAGAGGCGAGAACAACCCCTTTAGAGGTTCCAGGTGCAGAGATATTTCTAAGAAGATTTTTTAGAGCAATAGGTTCTTCATAGGCTAACCAATCATCAAGCTTAATTGAGTTAAACGCACCTACAGCCAAACTTTGGGTAGGAACTGCCCATAAAATGCACGCTGCAATACTATGAAAAATTATCGTTAGCCTCTTCATAAGTGCCCCCATAATGAAGCTCATAAACTAACCGATCTCTAATAAAATTGACTACAGAAAAGTGACTACAGAAAAAAAGGAGGGATATATGCGCAGCGTCTACCAATAAGTTGCAGAAAAAAGTGGGGAACCCATTTATTTTAAAGGGAAATGACAAATAAAGGTCGAACCCTCTCTAGGTGAGCTTTGAACCGAAACCGTGCCTTCATGTTTCTGTATAATATGTTTAACGATAGAAAGCCCTAACCCCGTTCCCCCCTGTTCTCGTGAACGAGCTTTATCGACCCGGTAGAAGCGCTCAAAAAGACGAGAATGATATTCAGTGGGAATTCCGACTCCTGTATCTTTAACTTTAAGAACAACCTCATTTCCTATCCTCTCCCAAGTTACAACCACGTGCCCACCCTCGGGAGTGTATTTGTGAGCATTATCGATGAGATTAATTAAAACTTGTTCTAATCGATTGGGATCGGCCCACACCTCTTTTTGAGAGCATTTCCACTCCAAAGTCTGCCGCTTATTCTTAAACTTAATCTCCATTATTTTCGAAATTCGGCTCATCATATCTTCGGTAAGAACAATCTCTTTATGAAAAATTTCATTGGATTCAATAGATGACAGATCCAAAAGATCCCCCACCAAATTCATAAGCCTTTCCGCATTTCTAGAAATTTTAAATAGAAATTCCTGAGTGGATTCCTCTTTAAGGTTCTCTGGATCTTTTTTAAAGTCTTCCAATAAAGTTTCAGTATAGCCTTTAATGGATGTAAGAGGAGTTCTCAGCTCATGAGATACATTGGCCACAAAATCGATTCGCATTTGCTCGGCTGTTTTGAGTTCAGTTACATCATGAAAAATTCCAAGTGCCCCATAAATCACCAAACCAGAGCGGCTTAAGGGTGATACAGAGAAATTGAAATATCTTTCCTGACCGTTTTCTGAAGTCAGTTTAAAAGAATGAGAACTGGAGCCTCGTCCCTCTTTCAATGCCAATTCAAAAGCATTCACAATTCGAACATCGTCGAAAATCTCTCTCAGTCTTAAAAACTTAGGTAATCTTTTCTGCCCGAAAACCAATTCAAATTTACTGTTAAAAAAGATAGGACGACCTTCTTTGTCGACTGCTAAAATCGCGTCAGAAATGGCGCCCATTACTGTCTCTAGCTCCCCCTCCTCGATTCGAAGGTTCTGAGTAGCGATTTCCCATTTCTTTTTTAGATCTTCAATTTGATGATTAAGAACGAGTCTCTCAGAATTTAATTTTGCTTTGTAAAAACAGACAACTGCCACCAAAAGGAAAACCAGAACAAGAACTGTGAGTCCCACGCAACAACTCCTAGAAAGAAGAGGCTACTCTATAACCCACTCCACGAATTGTCTCAATAATAGATCCGTAATCTCCCAGTTTTTTTCTCAATCCAAAAACATGGGTATCAATGGCTCGATCGATCACACTCACCCCTTCACCCTGAACCAATTCAATGAGTCGATCTCGAGTTAAAACTCTTCCCTGATTTTTCATTAAAGCATAGAGCAATTTAAATTCCGATGGGGTGAGGTCCAGGCTAGATTTGCCACACTTGATTTCATGAGTATCATAATCGATTACAAGCTCCCCAATTTGAATTCTCTTGTCTTCAATTATAAGATTATTTTGATGAGCCCGTCTGAACAAAGCTCTAACCCTAGCTAAAAAAATAGAAAGCTCGAAAGGCTTGGTAAGATAATCATCCGCCCCCACTTCCAGCCCCAAAACAATATCTACAGCTTGCGCCCGAGCGGTTACCATTAAAATACAAGTTCCTTGTGGAATCAGCTTATCTCCACGAAGTTTCTTGCAGAGATCAAGTCCTGAGATTCCAGGAAGCATCCAATCTAATATGAGAAGAGAGTATTTATTCTTTCGAATCCGGTCCAGCGCCTCCTCCCCCCTATCTACCACTTCGACCTCACAGCCTTCCCGCTTCAAATGAAGAAGCATTAAATCGGCAATATCTTTTTCGTCCTCGACTATAAGAACTCGTTCTTTTTGAGGCATGGGGATCTCCAGATTTCAAATTTAGATGAATTCTAGATCCTATAATTACATGAGTCTCGTCAAGATTTGATTAGCTTTTATCAGGAGGGGGCTGCTCCAGAGTCCAAAATTCGGGGGGAGAACTGAAGCAGCCCAAAGGAAAAGAACATCGTTTATACAACTTTATTAACTTCTTCTAAATAAAGGACGAAAGTCCTACGGTTTGTGTGACAAAGATTAATGGCTATTTTTTAATTCTTAGAAAGGGGCCAAAATCGACAACTCAGGGTGATTAAAAAAACTCAGCGCAACACTCCATAAAAATTCAAATTTCTTGGACGCGAGCAGATGAAGTGACTGGATAAGTTTTTATAAACGTAGCAACGATAACTGCGAAAAAAATAATAACACTTCCTATCCAAAAAGGGATTGCAACTCCTCGTTCAAAAAGAAAACCCGCCATAGAGGGGCCGATAACTCTACCCAAGGCAGCTATAGATTGACCCATTCCAAGCACCCCTCCCTGCTCATCTCTATCTACAGATTGAGAAAGAAGACTTGAAAGTGATGGGTTGGTGAACCCACTTCCAATGGCTGTTAAAACAGCCCAAGCCAACATTAAACGATAAGTTCCCGTCAGACCAATCAATGGGGTCACTGCCAATGACAAACCCACTAAAAAAATTCCAGTAATTAACAAACGGCGTTCACCAAATTTCTTAACCAACTTTCCGATAAGCCCACCTTGAACAATCGTAGCTGTTATTCCGACCATAATAAGAACATATGCCGTTTCAGCTGCAGCCTGTTTAGCTCGAAGGGTCGATTCAACTCCCTCAGCTACAGGATGCCATGTCGCTTCAATGAAAAGCCCTAATACCTGCTCCATCATCGAAAAGGCCGAAATGTATAACAAATAGATTAAAAAAAGCTGAGGCACATTGGGATGTCGTGCCGCATGTTTCAAAGCCGCCCAAGAAAATCCTGGACGATGAGAGACCTGATTTTTTGCGGACTGGCCTAACTTCTGTGGACAAGTTTCAGGAAGATTTATTAATGCAAAGATAAAATTAATAACTCCCAAACCTGCGGCGACAAAAGCTGGAATGGAAAGTCCAATCTGACCAAAAAAACCGCCCAAAGCAGGGCCTAAAATAAACCCCAATCCAAAAGCTACACCAATAAGCCCCATACCCTTGGCTCGAGATTCGGGAGGAGTGCTATCAGCAATAATCGCTTGAGCCGCCCCTATATTCGCACTTCCAAATCCCGCTAACATTCTCGCTAGAAAAATCACTGGAAGGCTTTCAGCTAAACCAAAAACAAGATATCCCAAACTCGCGCAACCAATGCTTAATAACATAACGGGACGTCGCCCTATACGATCAGACAACCTTCCCCAAAAAGATCCAAAGAGAAACTGCATCAACGAGAAAGAGGCCCCAAGTAAAGTTACTGTGGTTGGCGAAGCCCCCAATTTCTCAGCATAGAAGGGTTGAATAGGAATGATAATTCCAAACCCCACAAGATCGAGAAAGACTGTAAAAAAAACTAGAAATAGAATTTTTTTATTGCTTGGAGATTGAGGAGAATTCATTCGAATTACTATAAATGAAAGAGTGATTGATAGCGAGAAGCTTAAGGAAGTTTTTTTCTTATCTGAATTACAGTTTCTTCAAGTGGATATCCTCCATCTTTTGTAACGCTGTCTAAAGCCTCTTCAAGTCTCGGATTTTGAGTCACATAGAGTGAAATCAACGCATTACGTCTTAAGCCAGATCGTTTAGCTCGTGTCATAGGCGTTCCACCAAAATAGGCCTCATAGTTCTTTTGATCCATAGTCGCGACCTCAAAAAGTGACGGCATTTTTTTGGGAATAATTTTAGCAGGCAACTGATAACTTTTAGCCTCTTGATTGTAAGGACAAACCTGCTGACAAATATCACAACCAAAGTAATATTTTGAAAGCCATGGCCAAAACTCTTCAGGAATAGTTCCTCGATGTTCAATGGTCCAATAAGCAAGACAACGATTGCTATCCAAAATATAATCTTCATCTAAAGCGCCTGTAGGACATTGCACTTGGCAAAGTGTACAGGAGCCACATTCACTTTTCTTTTCAGCTTGATCAAATTCAAACGGATAGGTCGTTAAAATTTCGGCCAATAAAAGGAAACTTCCATGGGTAGGATGAATTAAACAGGTGTTTTTACCTATGAAGGAGGATTGAGTCTGTGCCGCAAGAGCCCGCTCTAATATCGGAGCCGTGTCGACCAAAACTCGAAACGAGTGAGAATCTAATTCAATCTTCTCTTTAAGTTTTTTGACTAGTCTCGTTCCTGTTTTTTGTAGAACCTGATGATAATCCTGAAATCTTGCGTATTGAGCTACTCGTGGCTCTTCTCCGGGTTCCAACGGCCAATTGTCTCCTTGAGAATAGGGAAGAGCTATAATAATGGCCGCTTTAGCTCCCGGTAAAAGCTTTTCAGGCTCTTTGCGAACCTCTTCATACTTTTCCAAATATTGAAGCCCCGCATGTTTTCCCGCATCAATCCACCTGCGAAAGTGCTCATAACTCTCAGAATAAAAAAGAGGGACTATTCCTAAAGGAATGAGCCCCTCTTCTTGAATAATTTGATTAAGTTGACTTGGATTCAACGTGAATCAAACGCAGAGACTAATAATCTCCACCGCGTCCACCACGTCCACCACGTCCGCCGCCGCCGCCGCCGCCGAATCCACCGCGTCCGCCGCCGCCGCCGCCGAATCCACCGCGTCCGCCGCCGCCGCCGCCGCCGAATCCACCACGTCCACCGCCTCCGCCAGAGCGAGGCTCCATAGGACGAGCTTCATTTACAGTTAATTTACGGCCTTCAAAATCGTGACCATTAAATTTATCGATAGCTGCTTGAGCGCCATCTTCGTTTGACATTTCAACGAAACCGAATCCTTTGGATCGTCCAGAAGCACGATCAGTTATAATGCGAGCTGAAGCAACATCTCCAGCTTGCGAAAAAAGGTCCTGCAATGACGTTTCAGTCACTGAGTAGCTAAGGTTTCCAACATATAGTTTCTTTTCCATTGTTCCTCACATTTGGGCACCGAAAAACATTTCCTACAGGCACCCGCCTGGAGACGAACGATTCGGATAATTTACAGGCGCTACCCTACAGTGTTTTTAAGCTTTTGCAAGCTTTTTGTGGCGCATAGCAGCTGAGTTTTCCATTTTAATAGTACTGTTAAATTTCTCGGGTTTATTACATATTTATTTAAAACCAATATGTAATATAAATGTGTTGCATGACCCTACCTTGAAATGAATAGGTTTCACTTTTCTTGTTTGGGACCAGTTTTGCCCTAACATAGAAATTATCATGGCCGATTTTGGGCCTTATTAGGCATTATTATAGCATAGCTTAACGCTATGAACTTCATTAAGAATTCGGTTATAAGAGGAGTTTAAAATGGCTAAAAGTAGTTTTATTTTTAAGGATCTTAAGACTCTAGGACAGTTTCGTGATGAGCTTAAGGTTCAAACCCATCTTTTCAAATTGGAAGTTAAAAATGAGTGGGAAAAATTGGAATATGATTGGAAGGTTCTCCAACGACAATTGAGTCCTCCCAAGAAAAGAGCGAAAAAATGTACCGCTAAAATTAAAGCGTCAACTCAGCAATTTTTAAGATCGGTGAAATTGGGTTCCCTATTTGGGAACCCCTCACGTAGAAAACTTGACTAGACTTACGGCAATTTTGCCGGCAAAATGACGTATATGTGGTCAAGAAAGATAAATATTGGAAATCAATCATTTTTTTTATTGGGTCCCAGGGGTGTGGGGAAGTCAACTTTACTGAGTTTGCAGCTGAAAGAGGCTAAAACCTACTCTCTTTTGAAGCAAAGCTCGTATCTTAAATTTTTGTCTCATCCTGATTCCTTTGCTCAAGAGGTACTTGTTCTTCCAAAATTTTCATGGATCGTTGTTGATGAAATTCAAAAAGTGCCAGCACTTTTAGATGTCATTCACGATATTATGAATGAAAAGGGGGAAAAACATTTTCGTTTCGCAATAACGGGTTCAAGCGCAAGAAAATTAAAACGGGCTAATGTGAATCTTTTAGCGGGAAGAGTTCTCAATCGGAAACTTTTTCCATTGATTCGAGAAGAGTTACACTTCTCAGGCAAAGAGATTGATGACATTTTAAGTTTTGGAATGCTGCCAGCCGCTCGCAATCTTTCAGGTCATGATAGAGTAAATTTTTTAGAGTCTTATGTTGCTACTTATTTAGAACAAGAAATACAACAAGAGGCTTTATCAAAAAAATTGGATTCTTTTGTGCGATTTTTGAAAGTCGCTGCGATCATGAATGCACAAGTTGTTAATGTTTCCTCTATTGCGCGTGACTCTGGAGTGGCGCGAACCTCTGTTCAGGGATATTTCGATGTTTTAATCGATACTTTAATAGGCAGTTGGCTTCCTGCCTGGCAAGCAAAAGCAAGAGTAAAAGAGGTTCAGCATCCCAAATTTTATTTTTTTGATACAGGAGTCGTAAGAACGATTGCTTCTACTTTAAGGGAGCCTATCGATAGTTTAGAAAGAGGTTTTTTGCTCGAGACGTATCTTTTTCATGAGTTACAAGCAAATAAAGAATATTTAAACATCGGCGGAGAGTTTAGTTACTGGCGCTCTGATAAAAGAGAGCTTGATTTTGTATGGAAACGAGGAAATAGAACCGTAGGTATTGAGGTGAAAAGTACAAAACAATGGAAAACTGAATACTCTTCAGTCGCCAAAGATCTATTGGAAGATGGCGTTTTAAAAAAATGCTATGGTGTCTATTTGGGGGATAAAGAATTATTGGATGGTAAGTTGCGTATTCTTCCTATCGATTTATTTTTAGAAAAGTTATCTGCCGGAGAAATTCTGGACTGAGCCTTTTAAGTGAAATAAGAAATTAAAAAACCCTTAAAAATATTTTCGCTTTTTATGGGGAAGAATTAAAACACTTTGAATGAATCAGGAGTAATGCAGGAGTTTTATCTAAAAAAACTCAATTCTATTTTAGGGAGAATTGATTTCTTCTAACCGTGGAATACTCATATTCTGATCTCTGGCGATAGCATATTCAGAGAATAAAAGAGTTAAGTGGAATTATCAAAATTGTTAATTAATTTTCATAATGAGATTAAACCTTTAGGGTATGTTATATATAGATTACGGTGAGTAACATATGATCGGATCTTTGGAAAAAACTTCAGAAAGAAAATACATGACTCAGGTCAGGTTTAGAATTTACGTTGATACATATAACCGGGTTAATTTTGAAAACGGATATGTGGTTCTAGAAATTATTTCCCCTAAAGAGGAGATTGCGCTTTAGGTGTTAAATCTAAAATTACGTTATGGAAGCAACTAAAAAAAAGGTCACAGTGAAGGCAGTACTCTGGACCTTTGTGGCTTTTAGTGTGTTTTTACTATTTGGTTGCGCCTCAACTCAAATAGGTATGGAAGACGTGGCAAAGAAGGCAGCGTTTTTAGCTGCACGTCCCGTATTTGAAAAAATATTTTTTGCAGAAGCTCCAATCGCACCGAGTGCTAGGGAACTTTATTCTACGGTCAAAAAGCTTCCAGGAAAGCCATTCGATCCGAGTCAGTACTTTGGTAACCTACTAAATTTGAGTAATGGTGTTTTAAGGCTATCTCCCGGAGATTATGTTGTTCCAGTAATGACTTACTGTATGCAGTCTAGTGGTTCAAGTCCTGCTGCACATCAATACGGATTAGGTAAATTAAGTGGAAAACGGGCTAGTGCCATTCATGATCTTAATGCGCGAGGGCTTTCTCAATTTACTCCAGAAGATATTCAAGTTCTTTCATGGAGTATTCAAAACGGCATTCTATATGAAGAGATGTCGGCTAAAAGCAAAGAAATTATCAATAAAATTATTCCAGAGCACAAAGAGGATCTTAAACTTTCCTTTTATCAATCCCTCATTGATAAATGGAATGTTGTAGCTAAAAACACCGGACTGCCTCATTTTGAAGAGTTAACAGATGAAGCCCTGAGCTCACTAGGATCTTTTGGAGAATCTGTTAAAGCTATTCAGGGGTTTAGAAAAAAAATAAGCGAGCATGGTTATGAATATGAAAATCTTAGTTCTCTTATATCTTTACCGGGGCCATCGTCAGAAAGAGAGATAACGTCCTGGAGTCAAATTTCCGAAAATGTTTACGCGCGATTTCTAACATCTGGGCATTATCTCAATATAGGAGAACTTCAGATTCGAGTTGTAGGCCGGTCTCGCGTGCCTCAAGTAATTAAAGATAACTTATCAATTGTGGATGTTTCAGCCCTTATTGCGGATCCAGGAATGGCTCAAATTCAGCCGTTGTCCTTTTCTGCGCTTTCCGGAGTGCTTGCGATCGGAGTTTTGCCAGTAGAAGCATCTCCGTTACTTGCTGCCGCGGTAATTGCTGCTATTTTGACTGAGAAGGCTATTGATTGGAATGCGTTTTCACAGGCCGTCGAGAGATTTGGTCATTCGGCAAATCAGGCTATATAAGGATAAAAAGGTTCCCACGATTGAAATGCAGCCGAAAGATGCTGGACGAGGTGGTGACAACACGAGAGTAAAGGTGAGGTATCCATGATTAATCGAATTAGATCTAAGTTTGGGAAGAATGTTTTTTTTGCCCCATGGGACTGTCCTCTCAGTGGTATAGAGCCACTATTTTTCATAGGGCTACTAGAAGTTCAGGATATTCGATTTTTTCTGGGGGCAAAGGATGCCATCTACGTTGTTACCATTCCTAGACGCTCTGTTTTTAGGCTTATTGATGAGACACATCTTGGAACTTTAATGAATGTATTAACTGAGGCTGAAACTGAACAGCCACTTGGTAAAAACGAAGTTTGGAACCGTAAAACGTGGAAAGTATGGGGAACACCTTTTTTGAAGGAACTTGGATCGTTAGTTTTTATTGATTATCCCAAGAAAGATCAGTTTCAGTACCTGATTTTAACAGAGGATGAGTCGCCAGAGTTTGTTTGTTATTCCCCCAAAATTGATGTGTATCAAAGTCGAAATGGCAATGAAATAATGGAGAGGCTGTTTGAAGAAGATATGCGAACTCGCAAACAAAAAGAGCTTGGGTGCGGTATCTGAAACTCTTCTCTAAAGAAGTCCCTCCGATTTTTATGGGGAAGAATTAAAATCATTTGAATGAATCAGGAGTAATGCAGGAGCTTTATCTAAAAAAACTCAATTCTATTTTAGGAGAAATTACATTAATCTCCTCTAACCGTGGAATACACCGGCTGCTTTGGCAAGATGAACAAGAAGAGATTAAAAAATACTCTCAAACTATAAGGACAAAGAGTTCATCTGAAATTCTAAGAAATACCGAAACTCAACTTAAAGAGTATTTTAGTGGGAGTAGAAAAATATTTGATTTACCACTGGACATATCTGGAACCTTTTTTCAGAGAAGGGTCTGGAAACAGATCTCTCAGATTGGCTTTGGCGAGACCCTATCTTACGGGGAACTTGCCCACCTTTTGGGAGATGTTCATAAGGCTCGTGCGGTAGGAGGGGCGTTAGGGAAGAATCCTGTTCCTATATTGGTTGCTTGCCATAGGGTGATTGCCGCTAAAGGCCAAATAGGGGGCTTTTCCGGAGGACTTAAAGTAAAAAGATTTTTATTGGATTTTGAGAAGTATCAAAACTAAAATAGTCTAACATTTTATTGTTCGAAGATTTATTCTTCTTTTCTTATTGTTGTTGCCTCTGGGACTTATCGATAAAGTAGAGTGGTTAACCCCCTTGATAGTCGCTTTAGCTGCCTATCCTTTATTTACTTTGGATGAGATTGGCGCAGAACTCCAAAATCCATTCTCTCCAAGAAACCTAAGCCATCTGCCTTTGAAAAATATTTGTATTAACATCCAGGCCAATGTTATGAGTTTGCTCAGTAAACAAAAATTAAATGTATCTGAGCAAGCTGTTGAAATACCTCAGGAGACCGAGGAATTAGAAGAGAACTAAGAGGAAATTAGGAGAAAAATATGGCTGATTATAAAGCTACGGTAACTTGGAAACGTGAAACTTTAGATTTTAATTATGATACTTTTGATAGAACTCATACTATCGAGTTTGAAGGAGGCATTAAATGTCAGGCCTCTTCGGCTCCTGAGTTTCAAGGAAAAGCAAGTTTAGTAAATCCCGAAGAATTAATAGCCTCAGCCTTAGCAAGTTGCCACATGCTAACATTTTTGGCGGTCGCCTCGAAGGGGCGACTCTCTGTGAAGAGTTACAGAGATCAAGCTGTAGCGACTTTAGGTAAAAATACTGAAGGTAAAATGTGTGTAACGAGTATTACATTGCATCCCAAGGTGGAGTTTGATGGCGCTGAACAGGTTTCTATGGAAAAAATGAATGAGCTACATGCAAAAGCCCACAAGCATTGTTTTATCGCTAACTCTATTGAAGCTAAAATTGCTATCGAGCCCCTAGTTTAAAAAATAGGTTAAACGAAAAAAACTCAGAATTCACCTGCGAAATTAGCTAGTAAAGTGGCTATTAAAGATAAAAAAAACGCCCGATTTTTATCGGACGTTTCATTAGAATCTAAATATTTAAAAAAACAGAATTAGTGGCAAAGTTTTCGAACATTCTCGGCTACAGTTGTTCCAAACGTAATGACCCGATTGTAGTCTTTGTCACAGGTAGTAGTCATGGGATTGCAAGAGAAATTTGACCTGGCAAATACAGTGCCTGTAGCATTGTCTACAGCAATCTGTTTAATGCCAGAGAATTCCGCTGCAGCCATTTTTACATTTTCTGTAATAATCGCTTTATCCTCTTTCGAGTTAAGATCGAAAACTTCAATCGTGTTAGTTTCATCATTGCCAGCAATTAAGCAGTGACCTGTTAATACAAAGGCTCTTGTGTAACCTAACGTAGGAAGTTCACGACGAATTTGGCCGCTAGCTGAATCCAGAATAATCAACTTATTAAGGGCAGAGGCACTAGTTACCAAATGGGTAGTTCCAGGAATCACTTCTAATCCTTTGAATCTAGCCTCTTTCGAAGTTAATAAAACCCGTATAGCTGAACTTCTAGGATCAACCTCTACAATGCTTCCTGCGTCCATTCCAATACCTTGGCTTGAAACCAACAATAATTTGTTGTTCAAAAGAGTTCCTGCTACGGGCATACGAACTCGAGAGTTTAGATAAGTTGCGTTTGAGCCAGTAGATGAAAAGATAGTTTGTGCGGGTAAACTTAAGTTGGTGGTGGTGTCATCGGGATTACCGCCCATGTCTACAAAATAGTGTCGATTGCCGAGAGCACCAATCCAGAAGGTAATAAAACCGCCAAGATTAATTTGTGTAGTTCTAAGACGAATTTTTCCATTTTCTAATTTGGCAGTCGTGTATTCGGTGAGCTGACTATTAGGATTTATGCCAGTCATCATGATAAGGTTTGAGCCCGCTTTTTTCATCATGATAAGGCTGTGACTCATTGGGGCCTGGTCAATTAATTTACCTTCCGGGGTATAAACTTCAAGGCGATACTCGGAATTAAATTGACGACGAGAGTGTCCAATCCAGAAGACTCCGTTATCAGCGATCATTGAAGGATGGAGCTCTCCACGGTCTAATAGAGTTATGGTTTCGTTGGAGAATGATTGTTGAAGTGTTAGCACCATGGCGAAAATGAAGATACCAAAGGTATTTAGTTTACGTAGCATAAGTACCCCTCTCTGAATTATTGTTGTTACTGTGAGTATGGTTCAGCGGGCGTAATTTTGGCAACAAGAACTTTGAAGGGTTACTGAAATGCTTGCCATACCTCTTCTAGAGTTAAAGACCGTTTAATAGGCTCTGCCCAAGTTAAGGTTTGTGTTCGAGAGGCAAGATTAAGCCATTGTTTGATTCGTCTAATCGTATAGTTTGGATTTATAGCCTGAGGTTCTCCGAGCTCAACGAATCGTTGAAGTAAAGGCAACCAACGTTCTTTAGAGTTTCCAAATCCTGTAAGAATAGGATCTTTAAGATCACTCACCCCCAACTCTTTTGCAATACTGAGAGCCAATGAAGGTTCGCTTAAGGCCCCCCGCCCTAGCATAAAATGCTCACACCCTGTTACTTCACGACAAACTTTAAAATCTTCAAGCGATCCAATATCCCCATTTGCTACCACGGGAATGGAAAGTTTTTTACTCACTTCACCGATCATGTGCCAATGAATCGGTTTTGCATAACCTTGGGCTCGGGTTCGAGCATGAATTGTAAGCCATGAGGCCCCACCTAGGACAGCGGCCTCAGAAATTTTATAAATCTCTTCGACTTGGTCCCACCCTAATCTTACCTTAGCTGAGACAGGAATGTGATACGGAACGGCCGCTCTAACAGCCCCTACAATCTCTTTTATACGATGGGGTTCTTTGAGAATCACCGCTCCACCATCATTTCGATTTACTGTGGGTGCTGGACAACCAAAGTTAATATCAATTCCCAAAGCTCCAAGCTGCGTTAATCGCAGAGCTGTTTTCGCCATTTTAACAGGATTTCCACCTAAGATCTGAACGATAACAGGACATCCTGAAGCTGTTTTTCCATTGGTTTTTAATTCAGGAACAAATTTATAAAACACTCGATCGGGCAGAATCTCTTGATTCACTCTAACAAATTCAGAAACACAGAACTTAAATCCGCCCAATTCGGACAGCAAAGTTCTCATAGGGAAATCGGTCACTCCTTCCATTGGAGCAAGTAGTAAAGCAGGTTCCCCCTTTTTTATGAAGGCACTCAATTTTATGTATCTAGCGTGAAAGGATTGAAATTGGTTTTCCAATCAAAATAATCTTCACTCTCAGCTTTTTTAAGAAAGCCCACAATTTTGTAAGTCATCGGTGTCATCATCACTTCCCATAAAACCTTAAGTAAGTAGTTGGTCACCATAACCTGAACTACTAAGTGGTTCTGCCAGGTTCCAAGAAAAGCGATAGGATAAAAAATTAAAGAATCGACCGCCTCCCCCGCGATAGTGGAACCAATCGTACGGGTCCAAAGCATTTTTCCTTTGGTCCATAACTTCATTTTGGCTAGAACATAGGAATTTATGAATTCTCCTGCAAAAAAAGCAATAAATGAAGCTACGACAACTCGCCAAGTTTGACCATAAACCGTCTCATAGGCGCTTTGAAAGGGCCAGTCTTTAGCTGGTGGAGCCGCTACTACAAACCAACTCATAAATGAGGCAAAAGCTAAGGCTGCAAAACCAGACCAAACCACTTTTCGAGATCTTGCATAGCCATAAACCTCAGTTAAAATATCTCCAAAAACATAACTGAGAGGGAAAAAGAAAACTCCCGCACCACAAGTAAATCCGAAAACAGTGATTACTTTTGAGGTTCCAATTAAATTAGAGCACAGCAATATCGTAACAAATGCAACCATCACGAGGTCGTAATAACGATAGGTTCTGTTTTCTTGAGGGGCCACTTTTAGTTGATTCATGGGGGTACCCTATGTGAAAAGGGGTACAAAGTAAATTAAGCGCTTTCTAAATTATTAAGGACAGACTGGAAGTAAATCAGATAATGAAGTTGGATTTTCTATTTTAGTAAGAATCCAATCCAAGTTTTTTCTTTCTAAAGTAAAGTCCGCGCATAATCCTCTTCCCGGTTGGAGAATTTTAGCCTGACTTTTTGTATCTGTTTTTTTCTTGCTAAATTTAAATGAGATCTTTTGTGGGCCTGAGCCCAGTAGCCATTGTTTAACCTGTGCGACAGCGACATATTTCCCTGGGCTCTTGGGATCACACTTAACATCGAGAACTTTACAACGGACCTGAGATTGCTTCAAAAAATCCAATTCAGTTTTGATATCTGGCGAACACTCCTCTGGTAGCACTCCTCTTTGGGGGCCATTGCCTGGAATGATACAGCCTTGGGGAGTCTTAAGATCTGAGGCTCCTATATAACTACTTAATAAAAAGATAAAGATTATTGAATTCGACATATTGTAGCCAAACCGAGAGGTAAGTCTAAGTCTCTTACTGGCATTTTTCCAAGAGAAACAATGGATATTTCAGCGGTGACTGCCACCTCAGCCTCAAAAAGATGGCCACCAAAAACTCGGAATTGATTATCCCCCAGAGCTGCATGAACGTGAATGTAAGGAGCCCCATCTTTTAGGGAGAGATTTCCAGTTAAGGAGATCAGTTCATAATCCATTTCAGAAAAGGTCTTTCTAAGATAATGTTTTTCTTCTAAATGATAATAACCCAATTCGGCATGAATTAATGCACCAAGACCAGAAATAACACCTCCCTTAAGGCCTAATTCAGTCACCTCTCGAGTTAATGTTTCGATAAGCTTTTGTCCCTTGGGAACTACAAGAAGTGCTCTATCCTCTGCAGCATGAATAATCATGACTCTATCCCCCTTTTTAATTCTAAAATCCACTCCCATATGGCATGAAAGGCCATAAATTCAGCTCTTTATATATATGTCAGGTTAGCCGATAATAAAACTAAGTTATTTCTTACCCTTTTATGGAGCCCATATGAAAACTAAACGAGATCTAAGATCACTTTTTTCTAAATCCAACCTGTCTAAAGTAAGAAATAAACTAGAAGAGGAGCACATTGTTCGCGCCATTAACCGAACCCGTGAACGGATGGGAGGTTTTTTTGAAAAGAATCAGGTATTAGGAAGACGAGCCAGTATTGGTTGCGTAGCTTTGGAAATTACTCAAAGATGTAATCTCGATTGTAGTCTTTGCTACCTTTCAGAAAACTCAGAAGATGTTAAAGATCTTCCTATCGAAGAGATCTATCGTCGGATTGATGAAATCAAAAATCACTTTGGAGCTGGAACAGATGTTCAGATTACTGGGGGAGATCCCACGATGCGAGACACTAAAGAGCTCATCGCTATTGTCAAAAGAATTCGCGATATAGGGCTACGGCCTACCCTTATGACAAATGGGCTGAAAGCTTCACGTGCTCTTATTGAAGAGTTAGTCTCCGCAGGTCTAAATGATATCGCCTTTCACATGGATACTACATTTGGACTCCCAGGTTATAAAAATGAAATGAGTTTAAATAAATTACGTCTTAAATATATTGATCGAGTTAAAGGGCTTCCTATTGCGGTTATATTCAACACCACCGTTCATAAAGGAAACTTTCATGAAATTCCGGACCTCATCCGATTTTTTAGAAAACATGCGGATGTTGTTGGGATGGCCTCATTTCAACTGCAAGCAGATACGGGACGCGGAGAATGGAGAAAAAGAGATGATGTTATCTCTCTTGAATCGGTTCGAAAAAAAATTAGCGAAGGGGCTGGAACAAAGATTTCATGGGATACAGTTCTCATTGGACATCCTAAATGTCACAAAATAGGAATCGCGCTTGAATGCAATGGTAACCTGTATGATCTTAATTACGATCCTAAATTTTTTAATGATTTTCTCGAGGAGTTTAGGCATGTCATTTTAGAGCGAAAAGATCCTAAAAAGGTTGTTTTTACATTAGTTAAAGAACTCTCTCAAAGACCTGAGTGGTTGGCTAAGGCTGGAAAACATTTTGGCAAAATACTATGGAGCATGAGAAAGGATCTTGTTAAGGGAAAAGGCAAAGTTCATAAACTCTCATTCTTTGTTCAGAACTTTATGGATGCTTCAGCTCTTGATGAAGAAAGAGTTCATGCCTGCTCTTTCATGGTAATGACAGGACAAGGTCCTGTATCGATGTGTGCTCATAACGCCAAAAGAGATGAATATATTTTGAAACCCATTGAGCTTTCTAAAGAGGGTAAAAAGATCATTTGGGATCCTTTAATAGGAACCCCCCCAGAATTAATTCCTGCCCCTAGTGTAGGTTAGGAAGGATTTTCTAAAATGGGTACTTCCCACACTTGCGACTGCACTTACGAGGATTAGGAATGCACCAATCCATTGTGTCGGAGTGAATATTTCCCCTAGAAAAAGATAAGCGAAGAAAGCTGCAAAGGGGGACTCTAAAAGAAAAAGCATACTGACCGTAGATGATGAAAGTACTTTTTGAGTTCGTATCTGAATTAAGAAGGCTAAAAGGGTTGAAGCGAAAGAGAGAATTATGATGGAAAATCCTACCTTGGCTGTGATGGGAAATTTAGGAGCTGATTCAAAAGGTATTGCAAGTGCTAATGGAATGATTCCAGCCCAAAAGGTTTGAAAAACATTGAATACAAAAGCTGAACTTATTTTAGGGGCCTGTTTTTCCAAGAAAACAATTTGAGAAGAGGCCATTAATGCGCAGATGAGAGTGAGCAGATCCCCTACATTCCAACTTCCACCTCTGAAATCACAAATAAAGGCTGAGCCTATGAGAGCAATCCCTACATAAATAAAATGAGATCGTTTGATCTTTTTTTTGAGTAGTAACCGTTCAAGAAAAGGGACAAAGATAATATAGAGAACAGTAATAAAACTGCTTTTGGTCACAGAGGTGTAGTGCAGACCTGCTGTTTGAAATATTAGTGTGCCACTCAAAAACAATCCTGGCCAGAGGGCTAATAAGAACTGTTTCTTATTAAAGTGAGAACGGAGTTGGGGAACTGCAAAAATAACTGGAACCGCGAATAGGAATGCAAGATAAAACCTCAGAGCATTCATCCAAAAGGGACCGGCGAAGTCGAGTGCCCATCGAACGCAGATAAAACCAACCCCCCAGATACTAGCTGCAAATATAAGCTCTAATACGGCTTGTTGAGGGGAGGGTTCTAGTTTGAGTTTTTTTAACACCCCTATCTTTTACTTGATAGACTCGATAAATGTCCAGGTTGACTCCATATTTTGCTGGGTAATTTTAGAGATTTGGCTGGAAGAGGGAACTTTTTGGGTTCCGACTTCGATTCCTAAAGACCAGGCCTGATGTTTCCAGTGATAGTAATCTGCGCTAGAACCCTGGGCGACATAGATAACTTTTGAAATTTGACCATGTGTATAACCATTGAAGCTGGCCATTCGAGTAGTCATAGAATCAAAAGTGTTGTCTTCAAATGAGGGGAGAGAGTTGTAGGTATAGGCCCAGGGATACATAATCATTTCACCAAATGCATGAAAATCGATACTCGCTTTGATTTGGTGAGTTTCATAAAATTTTATAATGGCAGAAATACAAGGATTTGACTTGTGGTTGGAATCTTGGGGCCAAGGGTAATCTCGATTGGGATCGATTCCATTAGCGTAACGCTCCCTTCGAACATAACCATCGGGATTAACTACAGGGACAAAGTAAATCGAAAAGGAATTAAGAATTTTGGATAAGCGAGAATCTTTTCCGTAATTTGAAACTAGGGAATCTAGTAAACCAAATAAAACTTCAACGGTAATAAGTTCATCTCCATGTGTGCTTGCGGTTAATAAGATGGGTGTTTTTTCTGAATTTGTTTTATTGGGGGAGGTCAATTTCAGTGCGAGAAGGGGGCGTTTTTCCATTGAGTCTCCATAGTGCTCAAGGGATGCTAATTCTGGGTGTTTTTGTTGAATGGATTGTAGATGGCTCTGAACCGAAGCAAAATCATGATATCCCTGTAACTCTTCTCTGGACTTATTTTTTAAGGAGCTGGAAATGTCTAGTTCGAGGAGTTGTGCTTCAGGAATTACATTGAGAAAGTTAAGAGTTTCTTGTAAGGGTACCAAAATCTCATAACCCCCATTTAACTTTCTAACTATTTCAAATTTTTGGGCCACTTTTCTGAGTGCGTTATTACTTACTGGAAAAAACCAGTAGCTTGAAAGGATAGGATTTTGCGGAGTTGCAGCTAGAGAGCTAAGTTGAAAAAAAAAGAGCGATAAAATGATTCGTTTCATGATTTTTCCCAGAGGTTGAAGTTAAGAGTTGAGTAAATAAGATATCGGAAATTTAACAGAAGCAAAAGTTTCTCATGCTAAAAAAGTGTAATTGGTCTTAACGAGAGTTAAGTGGTTTCGATTGAGAAGGAGTAGGAGAACCTTTTTATTTTTCGACGGTTTTTACTTTGGGAGCGGCACTGCCGGGTTCTCTGCTTGTATTGGAAGAGTCATCTTGAGAAGAACGGGCCTCTTTAGTTTGCGGGAGTCCCGTGAGAAGTGGATGTGAGCAGCTGGATTTATATCCGAATTGGCAAGATTGGCGAAAGAAATTTTCTGCTTCAGCTAGCTGGCTTTGTTGCATGCTGATATTGCCCATTAAATTTAAGGCCTCTGTGTAGTGAGGATGTGTGGGCTCCTTGGCCAGTAGATTCATGATTTTCTGAAGAAAAGGTATGGCATCGAGAAGTTTTTTTTCGTTAAATTTAAGATAGGAGAAAAGCAGAAGAGGTTTTGTGGAGCTAGGGTTGGATTTTATCCAGTTTTCAAGGGTTGTAATGGCTTCGGAGGAATTATTGGTAGCTAACTTTAAGTAAAAAAGACGGTCAAAAATCCATTCATCTTTAGGTGATAAGGTTAGCCCTTTTTTTAATAGCTCTTCAGCGCGCTTAAAACCTTCGGGTGACTTATCAGAGATAGAGATAATATTGGATTCCAGTTTGTATCCCATAGAATCGTTTGGGGCATCCTTAGTTTGTAATTTTCTAGCTCGTTTGATGACTAGTTCTTTGTCACTCTCCAATTCTGGGTAATCCAGGAATAACTCGCCAGTGTTAATGTGTAATTTTGAATTAGAATCGCTTGATTCGAGTAAGGGTAGAAATTCGGAAAGCAAGGTCTTTGCTTCCTTTTTTTTGTTTATTATTAAATAAAGTCGAATTAGCTTAGTGTAAGTTATTAACTGAATAGGTTTTAGAAGTAAGGACTGTCTATAAGTGTCTATGGCAAGATCAATTTTTTGTTGTTCAAAATAGACATTTCCCAATAAGACCATGGGTACAGAATGAGATGGAAATGCCTTAACTGATTCTAAAGAGATTATTTTTGCTTGGTCTAGCTGGTTCGATTCTATAAGCTTACTAATTTCCGAAACATAATTCTGCAAATTTTTATTGGAAACTGAGCGTTCAGGGCTTCCAGTGAGTTGAGTAATCAGAATTAAAATAACTAAGAGACTTAAAGCCCCAATTCTTACGCTGGGAGGGATTTTTTTAAAAAAACTTTGTTGAGAATTAATTTTGGCTAGATTTGGAGCTGCTGATTCAGCATAGGGGCCTTTGGCGGGTGTGGGACGAGATTCATTTTCGGAATTAACTTTGGGTGAGATGGGGACCTCTCCAGAATCTGAAGATAATTTTGACGGCCCAGCCATTGAAAGCGAATTCGATTTTGAAATTTGAATATCGGATTTGTATTGAGGTGAAGTTCCAATCTCAGTTTGGGCTTCATATTTAAGTTGGCAGTCAAAAACGGTATGGCCTACTTTAAGTCGATCTCGATCTCTTAGAACCCCAGTTCTTCTAAGCTCTCCATTAACCAAAACTCCATTGGTACTCCCTAGATCTACAAAAGTGAGTTCTCCAGTTTTTTCATTCAGTTCAAGGGCTACATGAGCTCGAGAGACTTGAAGATCGTTTAAAACTATATCAGCCTGTCCACGACCAATAATGATATACGGTTTTTTAAGGCCTATTATCTTACCCTTATCTCGATTATCTTTTCCTTCAATAATAACGAGTCGGGCTGTTTTGTCTTGAGGGGATGTCATGTGATTTAAGTATCGGTCTATTTGAGAGATTTAATAAATGTTTGTTAATACCGGTCGACTTATGAATTAATACGATACGCTTTGTCGCCCCTCAATTCCCAAGCGATTTTGTCCCCCCCTGAATAAACTACCCCCGGATCATACAACAATTAACTGGGGGCACCATGAGAGAAGAGGGAGGGATATTTATGAGTAAGAAAGGGCAACTGACGTATCGTACCGTAAATGATTTTTTAGAGGCAAAGATGACAAGATGCGAGGCAGCCGAGATTTTAGGAATAAAAGAAAGGTCGGTAACAAGAATCGCAAGACGGATTGAGGCAAAGGGATTTTTGGCAACGGTACATGGAAATCGGGGTCAGATACCCTGGAATAAAAGTTTAGAGGCAAAGAAAAAGACAGTAATGGAATTGGTGGAGAGTAAATATTTTGATTTTAATATGACCGTAATCACACTCTCAGCTGGGAAAATAAGACTTACGATCTGGATTCACCATTGAAATACTCAATCTATCGTCAAAAAATAGAAATTAGAACCTATCAAGACCTGACATGGAAAGCGTACTATGCTGGAAAGCAAATAGAACTTCGCGAAGTAAGAACGCATAAAGTACTGAAAAAGGCAGCCTAAAAAACCGATGAAATGTTACCAGGGTGACAAAATCGCTTGGAAATTAAGGCGACCGAATCGCTAAAAAATAACAACCTACTTCAACCCCCTACAATCCAGGCCCATGACGCACCGACTTAAAAAAATGACGCGATTTGTATAATAGCCTTATCCCCTTATTGCCTTTGAATCCTGGTTCCGTTAATTTGGCCCACGCAACCAATAATATCAATTGGTTAGGTTGTTTGTGGGCTGGTACTAAAAAGTACCTTACTGGTACTAAAGTACCAAAGTAGTTTAAAACCTTTTGTTATGTAGCCGATATAAATTATGGAGATTCAAAACTTTTCATCTTTTTTTGTGGTGAATAGGTGTTTTCTTTTTTGCTTCAACTAATCGACGCAAAGTTTTAACAGCTAATTGTGCAAAGGCCATAGCTCGTTCAGCATCCTGAATAGAATATCCCTCAGTGGGATCAAAATCATCAGCGCCATAAAATGCCATTTCACGCTCTCGTCGTAACCAATGGTTGGCTGTCACTAGTTCTTGAATCGGATGGAAAAAGCTTTTATCTAATTTTGGAAGTGCTTCTAATAATTCTTTAGCCACATCATGCCGATGAGGAGGATCTATCAGAGCCATTCTTAAAATTCCTTTAGAACTTAACTCAACAATTTCCTGAGATTCTCGTACCACATCAGAAAAATTTTGATCCTCCAAAAAGATGGGAAGTGTCTTAAGACGACTTTGACATTTTTTTAAATAGGCTAGAGGAATATCTTTGGGTGACATCATTAAAGCTCCAAACGAAAATCAATTTCACTTAAGTTTTTAACTTTAGAAGAATATCTCCAACCATGCTTTCCTCCAAAGGAGGGAAGTTTTTGAGCTCCCCATTGTTTGCGCCAAACAAGAATACTATTTCGAAATCTCTGATACCAGTTTTCTTTGTCAAAAATAAGTAGATGTTCTTCAGGGAAATCAAGAAGAAGTGTATCAATGCAAACATCTTGATGATTAAGTTTTCTTACGATTAAAGAAACTTTATCTTTCCATGGTAAATCACGAGCCTGTCGATCCCAAAAGTTCCAAATATCATGACGAGAAAATTTCTGAATTGGATCTGTCCATACCAAAAGATCCCAATCACTCTCTAAATTAGCATCTTCTCTAGCCTGAGAACCGAAGAGAGTGACTAAACATATAGCAGGATGAATTGATAAAATGGATTGAAATGACTTAAACTCTTTGCTTAGAACTACTGCGGGTTGAGGCTTGGAGAGTTGATAGTGTGTTTGAGGAGGAAATCCTATTTTAGTTAATCTTCCATCCCGCTCAAGATCTCTTAGATGACGATGAATAGCCTGAGGAGTTATTTTTAGGGATTGTCTTAGATCCTCAACTCTAAGGCTACCATTTTTTCTTATGATTTCAATAATTTGCATTTTTGAATTCAGTTTCATGTTTATAGTATACTATAAACTTATACTGATGTTTTGAAGAGATTTGGTTTCGTGCCAAACAGCATTTAAAGAGATGTTTTTGAGGAATGTTAATCCCCCAAGGCTTTTAAAGTGGTTACGGTATTGTGTTACTCAACAGTAAATAAATTAGGCACTGTGTAGTGATTGCTCAAACTTAATTAATCGTCAATGAGTTGCTCTGAACTAAAGAACTAATTGATTTGTCTCTGTCTATGATATTAACAATCTTCATAATTTTATAAGGCATCGCTAAGGGCACAAATTATGCAGCTCCAGTTTGTATGTCTTTCAAATTATGGGCTATATTCATAGTATTAATTGTGGGAATTGTCTTATCCTTTTTACCTTTCGACAAATCCCAACCCGTGAGCATTTTTCCCTCTGAAAAACCACCAACCAATATGGGGATTGCCGAAACACTTGCGCTTCCAATGAAGTTACCTTTACCTAGAACATCCTCAGTTGAATCTTCTAAGAATATTATTTCAGTCAATTGTAGAAACCAACTTGAAAGCATTAGCCAGTTGAATCTCCTTAATTTTGGAAAGGGCAGGTCTTCCGAACCTGGTATTTTTGAGTTGCCTTTATACGATCACTTATTGAGTGAAATTATCTTAATTATATCGGCAGATGCTTGTAAAGACATCTCAACTCACCACCCCACTTTAATGGTCATTTTAAAAGCTTTAAGCAACATGCAAAAGTGGTGTCAGCTCTCAAAAAATATAAGTTTGGATCAAGCAACTGAACGTAGTGTTTCACCTAGCCTGGACTTGCCTAACGAATCGCCGATGGGTCTTTGTTTAAGCGAATTTTCTTCATTAAGATTTTTGATTGCGGATATTCGAACAAAGAATATTCCTCTAAGCCAAGTGGATGACGTTCCCACTCTTTTTAATAAATTATTTGCTCACCTACAAAAAAAATCTCAAGATTTGCCAGTATTAAGAGCGATTGCCGAAAGAATTTTGGAACTAGAGCCTAATAATATAAATGCTGCCTCTATAGTGTTTCAAATTGCCTACTCTCAATGGCGAAAAGGTGAAAGCTTAGACTCAAGAGACTTTGCGGCATTTTACGATAGGGTTTCTAGCTTAACGGGAGGATACTATACGCATCTGAGACTAGACTATGCCTTAGCCAATGAGAATTATAATGATGTGCAAGACATCGCTCGACAACAACTAAAGACTGAAGCTCCGAATATTGGCCACTATTATTTGGCTTGGCTTGCTTATCGAGAAGGTAATATTGATAAAGCTAGAGAGTATTTAGAAGAGTTGATGAATGGTTATTATGTCGATTACAAACCAGAAGCCTATTTGGCTTTGAAGAAATTGAATTCAGTTGAGGACTCTGAAGAATTTAGTTGGAAACTAAATTCACCAGGAGTCAGGCTTCATAATCCGGTCTACTTATTACCACCTAATTCTCAAGGATTTGCTTATGTAACGGGTAATGCTTCATCTATAGAACTAGTTCCCAATCTGCCTTTAGTAGATCCAAAGGAACCTAATGCACAAAAGTTAGTTGAAGAGGCTTGGGAAACAATGATAGCTCGTGATACGAGCAGTAGTAAGATCAAGACTTCTCCTCCAGAACGGTTAACAGACGGTGAAAATGAAATCAAAAAAAAAATTGATCAAATAATAAACTCTGAGGATGAGTTTTCTTACTAGGGCAAATTTCGATATCTATTTTGAATTTTATTTTAATCCATTCTTTGTATTTAAATCTTAGATCTTTGGACAGACTTATTTATTCTGGCTCTTAAGGTTTTCCGTTTTGAATAATCAACACCAGTACCGAGTGGCGTAAGTTGTATTTTAGGTTTAAAAGAGTTGTGGGAATTAAAATTCAAAAACTGCTCACACAGCAACTTTATTGAAGCTGGTAAAGATATTTTTTAGGAATGTTAATCCCCCAAGGCTTTTAAAGTGGTAATGGTATTTGAGTTACTCAATAGTTAGAGACTTCAAAAGATCTAACTGGTCTAAAACTTTGCCACTTCCAATTACCACACATTTCAAAGGATCTTCTGCATACATCACAGGAAGTCCCGTGCGTTCACGAATTAAGATATCAAAGTTAGCTAAAAGAGATCCCCCACCTGCTAACACAAGCCCTTTATCTCTTGAAGGGCAGCATGGCGATCTCGCGGCAGCGATCGTCAAGGACGACTTCGTCCGAGCTGTGATTGCCGGGGCGCCGACCGCCTTC
>SXPJ01000010.1 GCA_005776395.1 Bdellovibrionales bacterium
AAGATAAAGTAGCTACCCCATGTCAGAATAAAAGATGGTTAGATCTCCACCATAAAAAAAGCATTGCGAGCGGTGGAGAGCATAGCCTTAATAATATTACAACTCTGTGCCGGCAGCATCACCGGTTCCTTCACCAAAGAATCTTTTAACGGGTGGAGAACCCGATACAAAAATCATGACCGATTTGAAGAGAGGTACCGACTCTAAAAAAGAACAGGGACCGTAGCTTTACATAGTAAAGCGAAGGGTTGCTAAACCATTACAAAATCATCCTAAAATTACTAAACTTGTTCGGCGCGGAGTACAGTACTTATTGCGCTAAGCGGCTCACTTTTCTGTTAGAGATCCTACCCATCATGGGTCTCTATCGTTTTTGTGCAACTACTTGATTGCATGTCGTGATGTAGCGATAGTTGAGGTGATAGGACGTCAAAATGGCTCAAGAAGTCCAGTCATATAACCGAAGATCATAGTAAGATGAAAATGAATTTCAAATTTGGAAATATAATTCGAGTTGGATTAACTTTATGGGTCCTATATTATTCTCAAACTATTTCGGCTCAACCGGTAGCTTCAGAGGCTTCGAGGAATCTAGCCGCCTATGAGCGAGCTTGCCAGAGTTCAGGCAGTACTAACTTTTTTTTAGACTCACAGTCCTGGTCGTCAACAGCACCTCAACGTAGTTTACAAGATTTAAGAAATTTTGTTCGAGATCAACGAATCTCTTCACCTCGAGGTTTGGTATCTGCTTTTCGACAGGCTGCTCAAAATTCTTGGCCTCAGAATAGCGTTCTTTTGAGTCATAGCAATAGTGCACAAAGTGATTACGTGGATAGTAATAATCCGCGTATACTCATGTATGGAAATGGTCTCATTTTAGGAGCCACCGGCCACTCAAATCCAAGCCGTTCTCCAGAAATCTCCCAAGGAAACAATCAAGTTGAAGTGATTCAATTTGACTCGAATGAAAACCGTTATCGGTTTGGTTTACTCGATTTCAACAGTACCCCTCCACGTTTGCAGGAGCCTACGAGCTGCTTTCGCTGTCATGGAAATCCGCCAAGACCTATTTGGCAACCCTTACAATTTTGGGACCATCTGACACGAGTTAATCAAGGAACTCCGTTCCAACGACCTAATTCGATTTACTCAGATCTCGGAAATACCTCCATGGACAATTGGAGAAATCTCCTTAATTTCACCGGTTATTTGGATCATTTGAGTCTGCGCTATACCGCCGCAACACTAACAGCCTCCCCCAATTATTCCCAATATCGTTATGCAACATTAGCTGCGGTTTTGGGATGCGAAGATATTCCCTCTTTTGTGGGAAGACGAGCTGAGAGCATGAATCGTATTTCACGTGGAATACCCCATCTTATTACAAATACACAAGAGATCATCTCTCAAAATAATGATTTAGCTCGTAACTTCGGTCGGTCAGGATTTCAACAGGTCAGAAACAGAATTTTAGATTCATCTCTTGAAACTCGTGATGTGGACGCTATCGCGGCACTGCGATTTTTATATGAGGGGCGCGAAATTTCACTTCGTCACCTCTCCTCCCGACGCGCACGCGGTGAAAACAGGTATGGATATGGATTTCTGAGTTCAGGAAATGTCTCTGAACTGGGAGCTCAGGAACTAGCTTGCTATCTTCTCCCTGAAGCTATTCGTTCAGATCCGCGCTTGTCTCGACTACTCTCACGACAGAGTCAAAATGGTTCTCTCGGAGCTTCCGCTACGATCGAGGAGTGCCAGTTTTTGAAAACCCTCAGTCTTGAAGCGTTAAGAGATACTAAAAATAGTGAAACGAGATCACCCATTCAAGAAAAGACACATTAGTGACAGTGAAAAAGAGTTGTAGGAAACAGACTCTTTATTTTCCTAACTTCGACACTTATTCTTTGGGATAAAGTAAAATATTTTCTTTGAACTACCGAGAAATATAGGTCCCCACCCACCATGTAGAGGCCGCAATGAAGGCCGCGGCCGGAATGGTTAAAACCCAGGCCCAAATAATTCTCTCAGCAATCCCCCAGCGAACAGCTGAAAATTTGTTGACGGCCCCCACTCCAATAATGGAGCCAGTAATGGTATGGGTAGTTGAGACTGGAATTCCTAATCCCGTGGCTAAAAACAGCATGATAGCGCCAGAGGTCTCGGCACAGAATCCCCCCACAGGACGAAGTTTAGTGATCTTCATTCCCATAGTTTTAACAATTCGCCAACCTCCGAACAGGGTTCCAAGACCCATGGCTGCATGACAACTAAGTACAATCCAAAGAGGCACATGAAACTCTTTACCCAATTTTCCAACGGAAAATAATAGGACAGCAATAATCCCCATGGTTTTTTGAGCGTCATTACCCCCGTGACCAAGGCTATAGAGTGAAGCTGAAACCAATTGCAGTTTTCTAAACCAACCATCCACTTTTCTTGGAGCGGATCGGAATAAAAGTCGAGAGACTGAGGCCATAAAAATAAAGCCCAGCAACATTCCTAGCGTAGGAGATAAAACAATTGAAGCCCCAATTTTAAAGAATCCCGCGGTGTTAATTCCGGAAACTCCCACTTTAGCCACTGCAGCTCCAGCAAGTCCTCCAATTAAAGCGTGGGAGGAGCTCGAGGGAAGCCCATAATACCAAGTGATAAGATTCCAAATGACGGCTCCAATTAGAGCTGAAAAAATCACCAAGGGATCAATAATCGATGGATTAATGACTCCTTTTCCAATGGTGTTAGCCACATGAAGATCAAAAAGAGCAAATGCAATGAAGTTAAAAAAGGCGGCCCAAGCCACAGCCCATTGAGGCTTTAAAACTCGAGTCGAAACAATCGTTGCGATGGAGTTAGCAGCATCGTGAAAACCATTAATAAAATCGAAAACGAGAGCTAAAATAATTGTTACTAAAACTAGAGAGAATTCCACTAAGGACTCCTTTTCTCTTAAGCGTACTCGAGAACAATGCCATCAATGATATTAGCGACATCTTCACAGAGGTCGGTCACAGTCTCTAAAATTTCCAAGAGTTCTTTTACTTTAATAAGCTGTTTTATGTCATTTTCATCTCTAAAAAGTTTAGCTACTGCCGCTCTTAAAATATGATCCCCTTCATTTTCTAGTCGATTAATTTCAACGCATATCTTTTTAATGGCTTCGGGATTCTTTAAGTTATCTAGTTGCCCTACAGCGATCTGCACTTTTTGAGCTGACTGAACGCAAACCTCAGCAAGTTCTCTTACTTCATTGGGAATATTTTTAATCTCATAAAGCAATACTCTCTGAGCCGCGGCATCGATAAAATCTAAAACATCATCTAAAGTACTAGTGAGTTCATGAATATCTTCACGATCTAGAGGCGTAATGAAAGTTTGATGAAGAAGATCCATCGTAGCATGAGTGATTTCATCACCTTTATGTTCAATATCTTTAATATTACGAACTCTTTTTTCAGTTTCATCTAAATGAGCTAGAAGCTCTCTGAACTCGATCGAGGCTTCTGTGATATGGGCTGCAAGATTTTTAAAAAGTTCAAAAAAACGGCCTTCTTTAGGGATAAAACCACCAAACATCTAATACCTCCGCGAGTTGATAATGTGAAATCGTTGTAATGCTTTCTAGGATAATTTTCAATTTATAAACTGTTAGGGTAAGGCTAATAAAGCGAATAACGCCCCCTAATAAAGTCTTTTGGTTTCAGCTGTTTATTGTGGATGGGTAAATGGCCCCTGTCTACTCGCGACAAAAACTAGCCCCTGTGCATTAATTTCTAGATCAAGTTTTAAAAAATCGGCGTAGGGGGAGTAAATTTCTTTTAGCTTTTCCTCAATTCTCTTGGGAAGTTCAGGACCAAGATCAAGATGTTCTTTAGCCCAGCGAAAGAGTTTCTCATGAACTTCCAAATTTTCCAGAAATATTTTTTTAGCCTTTGAGATTTCTGTGACAGTTCCAAAGTGAGTGAAAAAAAGTTGTTTGGGTTGGGTTTTAAAAATAATATCTACCGTTTTTCTAGCCTCAATAGGGTTGTAGTCAATAGGACTCGTTGAAGGGAGAATAAAAAGTCCTTTATTTTGTAAGTCGGGATAGCAGAGCCCCAAAGCATCCCCTGTAAAAACACCTTGAGACTTAGAATCATGAATACAAACATGATGAGTTGCATGGCCTAGTGTGTATAGAAAAGTTAGAGTTCTCTCTCCAAAAATAATCTCTTCTCCATCCTGAACGGCATGGATCCTATCCTCAGGAATTGGAGAAATTTCACCATAGAGTTTTCTAAAGTTACTCTCTCCATAAACTTTTTGTGCACTTTGAATGAGCCGTTCAGGGTTAATCAAAGTCCGGGCAGCTTTTGGATGGGCCAAAATTTTTGCATTTTTACATTTTTCTAAAAGAACGGAGGTTCCCCCTGCGTGATCTAAGTGGGCATGGGTCACTATTAGGTAATCCACACTCTCAGGCGTGAGATCTTTATCTTTAAGTGCTTTAAGTAAGTAGAGCACGGCATGGGCTGTATTATTTTCTATGAAGGTGGCTCTCCCCTTTTCAATAAGTAAATAGGCTGCCGCAAATCGTGGTCTCAAATAATGACAATCGATAGTGATAACTGAATTTTTAGAACTTTCCATACTCTTAAGCTCTTGGAGTGGATTCAATACTTTGAGCCACCATCTCCATAATATCCATGACTTGAACCTTGTCCCCTAAGCCCTTCTCGTTAACTCCGGTACTCATCATAACTCTACAGAAAGGACAGGAGACGCCGATAATATCTGGCTTTTGTTCAAGGGCCTGTTCAGTTCTTACGATATTAACTCTCTGGTCTTTTTTCTCCTCCATCCACATAGCACCGCCACCTGCACCACAGCACATGGCCTCTTTTTTATTAAACTTCATTTCCACTGCATTCTGACCGGTGACCTTTTGAATAAGCTCTCGAGGCTCCTCTACGACGTCATTGTATCGAGCATTATAACAAGAATCGTGATAGACAACCCGCTTGTTTGATTCTGCTTTTACTTTAAGCTTTCCATCAGTCACTAAATCATTCACAAAATCCGAAGCATTATGCACTTCCCAATTGCCGCCCATTTCAGGGTAGTCATTTTTTAAAGTGTTAAAGCAGTGAGGGCAGTTAGTAATGATCTTCTTAGCTCCGTAACTATTGATCTTTTGAGTTAAGGTCTCAGCCATCGATTGGAAGAGGTACTCATTACCTAGACGACGAGCGGTTTCCCCGTTGCAGGTCTCTTCACTACCAAGAACAGCGTAGCTGACCTTAGATTCATTTAGAATTTTTGTGAGAGATTGAGCCGATTTTTTGTGATTGCTATCAAAACAGCCACCACAGCCGACATAATACAGATATTCGGCCTGTGTGTTTTCAGCCAGGGTTGGAATATTAAGTCCGCTAGCCCACCCAAATCGTTCAGCGGAGCTAATTCCCCAAGGGTTAGAATTTCTCTCTAAGCCTTGGAAGGTTCGATTGAGTTCTGCAGGAAATCTAGAGGCCTCTTGAGTTAAGTGCTGTCGGATATCGATAATTTTATCGACATATTCGATATTAACCGGGCAGGCCTCTTCACAGGCACGGCAGGTTACGCAAGACCAAATAACCTCATCAATAACAGGTTTACCTTCACCTACTACAACATCAAACTCTGTTTTACCTGCAATAATATTATTTTGATTTTCGTAAAGTGAGTCTCTTAGGTTCAAAAGAAGTTGCCTTGGAGCTAGGGGTTTGCCAGTCGTTGTAGCTGGACACACGGATGAGCATCTACCGCATTCGGTACAGCTGTACATGTCGAGTACCTGTTTCCAGCTGAATTGATTGATCTGAGAGCGACCGAAGATAGCCCCATCTAAAGTGTAATCTTTTTTCGCAAGACTACCTTTGGGTTCAATTTTTCCCAGAAAAATATTGGCCATGGCGGTGATAATATGAAAGTGCTTAGAGCGAGGAAGTAGATTTAAAAAGGCTAGAATAACAAGATTATGAACCCACCAAGCGATCTCTGAAATCAGTTCAGCAGTATTGAAGTCCTGAGGAATTCTACCTGCAATAAAAGCGGTGATAGGTTGCCATTTAGCTTCAGCAATACTGTCCATGTCGGTTTGTCCTAGAACAAGACGACCTGCATCGTAAAAAAAGCCAGAAACCATAATCATAAAAATAAATATTAGGATAAGTTTAGCTTCGATATGGCTCTGTTTTCGAATCTTTTCTTCCGCAGGTAAAATTCCAAAAAGACGCGTGGGCTTTAAAATGATCCAACGATAAAGTGCTAAGAGAACTCCTGCCATGACTGAAATTTGAAAAAGATCTTTAAGAAGGCCATAGGGGCCGCCGAACCCGTGGATACTAAGTCCGGGAATAGTGAAAGTGGGAAACCACCCTCGTATAAACATGGTAATAACCTGAAGAGAGAGTACGGTAAAACCCCAGAAGACTATGACATGCATGAGGCCCGCGGGCTGCTCTCCTTTGAAAAACTTCTTTTGAAAGAGCCCATAAACCCACATGTTTTTGAATCGATTACCCCAAGTAGCTTTAGAATAATCCCTTCCATCATCTCGACGAGCTTTAAAGAGTACCTGGAGTCGGCCTTTCATTTGGTAAATAAAAAAGCTAATGGCAGCTAAAAAAACTAAGGTCCACAGGATCAGGGTCATAGAGTTCCTCAAAGTGATTAACTCATAAGTTAACAGGTGTTATAGGCATCGAAAAGGCAATAGACGTCAAAAATATTAGGAAATTTTAAAGAGCTCTTCACGTCGGCAATTCCATGCCGGAACCTTATTTTCGGCTTGGGCAATTTCTGAGAGTTCGATTTTAATAACCCTTAAACCCTCCCCCTCCGAAAAATGAGCCCTAACCTCTCCCCAGGGAGATACAGCTAATGAATGGCCATATTTAGCAGACCCATCTCCTGAGGTTCCAGTTAATCCGGGAGCTAAGATAAAAAGCTGATTTTCAATGGCCCGTGCTCGTATCAGAACCTCCCAATGAGCTTGCCCTGTAGGAACTGTAAAGGCTGAGGGAAGAAAAATGATTTGAGCCCCTCGTTTTTTTAAAGATCTAAAAAGTTCGGGGAATCTAAGATCAAAACAGATTGAAAAACCCAGAGTGCAGCCCTTCCAATTCAAAGTAACGATCTCCTCCCCTTTTTTAGAGTCCTGGGTTTCATCGTAAGTCTTTTCGGGCAGAACAGCTTTGTACAGAAAGAGCTTTCGATATTGAGCCAATACCTTTCCCGAGCCGTCGATAAAAGGCAGAGTGTTGTAAAATTTTTCTTTATCTTTTGAGGGCTCTCTCAAAGTTCCCGGAACCAAAGCTATGTTATGGGACTTTGCTAGCTTACAAAATCGTTCAAGAATTTCGGTATATCGCTGTGTAATTAATAACCCCTCACTTTTCTTGCCGGAAAAATAGGCCATCTCTGGAAATATAATTAACTCTGCATTGCTTGATTTAGCTTCACTAATGAAGCGCTCCATTTTTTGTAAATTATGTTCTAGATCTGAATGGGCGAGGGTCTGAGCTATTGCAATTTTCATGGGTTGCCACCTTTAAGAGAGATCAGTACTTTAATACCATGAAAACACGACTCGTTTTACTGGTTTGTTTAATTTCAATTTTAAGCTGTCAAACCTCTTCTACTCCAGTCCTCAACGAACCAGGAAAGGCAGAATACTCCGAAAGCCATTTAAAATTTGAAAAGTGGGGAAGAACTTCTAATTGTTGTACTGCCATTGGAGCCAAGGCTGCAATAGCTTCAGGAGGGACCTATTCCTCCAAAGCAGGTATTGAGATCTTAAAGACGGGTGGAAATGTCGTAGATGCAGCGATTGCCACTGCTTTTGTTTTGTCCGTTGAAAGGCCTCACTCTGCAGGTCTTGGGGGTGGCGGCTTTATGACTCTTTATCTAAAAGATCAAAAGCCCCGAGCTCATTTTATTGATTTTAGAGAGACAGCTCCTGAAAAAGCTTCACGTGACATGTACCTTGATAAAAAAGGGGAGGTGATTCCAGATTTAAGTGTGGTGGGCCCTTTAAGTGTAGCGACCCCAGGATTTGTTGTGGGGCTTTATGAGATTCACAAGAGATGGGGAAAGTTGCCATGGAAAAAACTTCTAACTCCGGCTGTAGAATTAGCTTTTCGTGGATTTAAAATCTATCCCTCATTGGCTGAACACATCATCGAGAAAAAGGATTGTTTATTGAAGGATCCAGACGCAACAAAACTTCTCTTTCGAGAAGGGGAGCCTTTAAGGGAAGGGGAACTTTTAGTTCAGAAGGATCTAGCTAATACTCTCAGAAGAGTTGCTATTAATGGCAGTCAAGAGGTTAAGACTGGAAAAACTGCCAGAGATATTCTTCGTTACATGAAAGCGCATCAAGGTATTTTAACTGAAAAAGATTTAAAAAATTATCGAGTTAAATATCGACAACCTATCTTGGGAAAATTTAAAGACTTAGAATTTATAAGTGCCCCACCGCCTAGTGCCGGCGGGGTTTTGATTCTTCAAATGTTAAAAGTCTTAGAAGAATTTTCTATTCTAGAGCTAAGTCAGAAAACTCCCGAATATACCCATTTACTTTCTGAAGTTTTGAAGCGGGCCTATGCTGATCGAAGTCAATTTGTAGGTGATCCGGATTTTGTGAAGCATGATTTTTCAAAGCTTATTTCCGATAGGTATATTGAAGCTATAAGAAAGAATATTTCTTTAACAAAAGCAACTCCTGCATCCGAGATTCATGGGGGAGAGCTCATGGATGATAAAACTCATACAACCCATCTGAGTGTGATGGATGTTGAGGGGAATGCCGTAGCGAGTACCCTTACCATTAATGACATCTTTGGAGCTTGTGCTATCGCGCCTGGTACTGGAATTTTCCTGAATGATGAAATGGATGATTTTAGTGCTAAGCCAGGAGCTTCGAATATCTATGGTCTTACTGGGAACAAGGCTAATGCAATTGAACCCTTCAAACGGCCAGCTTCTAGTATGTCCCCCACTCTCTTAGTAAAAGAGGGGCAACCCATACTTGTCGTCGGGGCTGCTGGGGGCTCAAGAATTACTACGAGTGTTTTTCAAGTATTAATGAATGATCTTTTTGTATTTAAAGGGGACCTTAAGAGATCTATTTTTGCACCTCGACTTCACCAGCAGTGGGCACCAGAATTTTTAGATCTTGAAGAGGGGTACTCCGATTTGACAAAACAGTCTTTGGAGATGATGGGTGAGAAGGTAAGAAAAGCCCCTTGGAGTGCTGTAACTCAAGCAACTCATCTAGAGTCGGATGGCAAAGTTAAAGCTGTTTTTGATCCGCGAGATGAAGGGGGAGCTGAGGCGTATTGAGAGATTGCTTCGACGTTTTATCATGGCTCGCAATAACTGTACTATTATTGCGAGCCTGTTCAATTATTATAAAGCGAAATAATCTCTTTTAATCAAGCTACAACTACAAAAGAATATTTAAGCTTAGAGTAGGATTTATAATAAAAACCCCACCTAAGCTTCCAAACTTAGCCTCTCCATTAAGCTCCAATTGTTTACTTAGCTGCCAGTTTATACCGGGGCGGAAAGCCAAAGTAAAATCCACCCTTGATCCGGTGTCGATTCCATCAAGAGCGTTAACATAGATATAAGGGCCTGCAGAGATTCCCACATAGGGAACAAAACGGGAATGAGATCCCAAGGTGTAAATAGCCGTTGGGGTTAATTGAATTCCAGTCACACTGTTGGATCCACTTGAAAGACCGACACTGAGCATCTTGCCCCAAAAATGAAGCCCCAAATCGGCCCCCACATACAAATGATTGGAAGCTTCAGTTTGGGTTAATACACCCCAGGAAAATCCGAAACCGGTCTCACCGCTGTCAATAAGCATAGGAATGGCAAATCCAGCTGTTAAAAATGTACCGCTTCCAGAATGGGTAGAAACTGTTTCAGTTGAAGTAGAAGCTTTGTTTCTATCCGATTGTTTTCCAGCAGCTAAAGTTAGGTTAGTTGCAAGAACTAACGACGTTACAATTAAAAATAATTTATGCATCTTTTGACTCCATTTAAAAGGTTCATTTAACAATCCTAGTTAAATAACCCTACGAAACTTTAAGGTCAAGGTGAGCCGTTCGGAAAGAAAGTTCTGCAATCTCAATCTAAAAACTTAAAAATAGGTGGCTATAAAGTAGTCAAAACTATGCCCAAACTAAATTATGTTAAAAACTCCATTTTTGATTTGAGCTAATTTTTAAACGAATAATGTAATCTTTAAGTAGAGTTTTCTTGGAGGGGGATATGCAGGCTCAAAATCGGTTTTTTAATTTTAAAATTCTTTTTTTATTAGCACTAATTTTAGTCTTGAGTCGTAATGGATTTGCTGAAAACCACTCTATCAAAGTGAATGTAAGCGGGCTACTGTCGAGTAGCACGTTAAAAATTAAAAACAATGGTGTAAATGAAAAGATTATTACAACGAATGGGCTTGTGGCATTCACGACAAATATTAACCAGAATGAAGGCTATGCAATTACTGTATCAACACAACCCGTAGGACAAACTTGTATTCCAGATACGACAAATGCAATTGGAATAGCCACGGCTGAGGTAATAGTGGCTGTGAGTTGCACTCCCAATTCTTATAATGTGGGGGGCAATGTCTCAGGTCTTATAGGAACCTTAGTTATAAAAAATGGAACTAATGAAAAGATGCTAATTCTTAATGGGGCTTATAATTTTAAAGTCAACTTTAAAGAGCCCTTATGCAATTATCCGAATTAAAAATCCTCTAGGACAAATTTGTACCATCTCAAACGGCTTAGGAACTGTGAGTACAGCGGCTCATATAACCAACGTAAGAATTGCGTGCGCATCAGCCAGCTTTAAAGTAGGAGGAAATTTAAACGGTCTATTTAGAAGAACTTTAAGCCATTTCTTTAATGAAGAAAGGATAATCCTATCCCTTAATCTGCCTAATGGCCAAATTGAAAATCTACAAAAAACTGTCAATGGCCCTTATCAATTTCAAAGCCCTATTCCGAATGGCACCAGTTTTAAAGTGACCCTTGGAGTCCCACAATCCTTGGGGCAATCCTGTTTATTTGTTGCGAATCAATTAACGAATATAAAAGCCACCATAAATGAAGAAAACTATCTAACTGCCAATATTAGATGCATCGATCTCCCGACTATCAGGTTATCAGGGACTCCATCGACTCAAGGTCAAGTTGATCGTCCTTATCAATTTACCCCTATCTCAAACCGACCTGGATTGCCTTTTTTAATTGCGAACAAACCTAATTGGGCCACATTCAATAGTAATACAGGCAAACTTTCTGGCTTCCCAAATAGTTCAGGAGTATTTACGGGAATTATAATTAGTTCTACTGACGGTAGAACTGTTGGAAGGATAGGACCATTTACTATTAATGTACAAGGCGATCCGCTCGTGGCTAATTCGTGGCATCTTGGGAATACTGGGCAAACAACATTTGCCAAAAATCCTGGACTTGCTGGGAATGACCTAAATGTTTTACCTGTAATAAGATCTGGCCTCACTGGAAAGGGGGTGCGAATTATGATTTCAGATGAAGGCCTTGAAATTAACCACGAAGATCTGAGAGCTAACGTAATTGCTGAAGCTTCGAAAAATTACTTATTTGGATTTAACGGAAAAGAGCAGACTGATCCCACGAATGATTCTGAAATAGGCGATCATGGCACAAGCGTTGCTGGAATCGCAGCAATGAGGGGCTGGAATGGAATAGGAAGTAGAGGAATTGCACCTTTGGCCTCAATTGCAGGTAAAAATTTTTTACAGAATCAAAGTACTTCCAATAGGTTAGATCAAGCTCAAGGGGACTTTGATATTATTAATCAAAGCTGGGGAGCGAATAGTAGCTTTTATTACCCTATAGATAGTGCTTATTTAGACATCCTTGAAAGTGGTGTAAAAAACTTACGTGGCGGCAAAGGAATTATTTATGTCAAAGCCGCAGGAAATAATTTCTTTTTTAACAGAAATTCAGCCATTGATCACATTAATACAACGCCCTATTTAATTCTTGTAGGAGCCTTAAATGCGAGTGGACAACATTCTAGTTATTCATCTCAGGGCGCCTGTTTGTGGATAAGTGGTTTAGGTGGGGAGATAGGAATGGATAATACTGGACTCACTCGAAATTTTGTTGATATAACAAGAAAACCGTCTATTTTTAGCATAGCTAGTTTCCCAGATATTTTTCCACCTGCACAACTCGCCTTTCCTGCTATTCTCACAACTGATAGTAGCACCTGTGATAAAGGTTATTCTAGAAATAGCTTATTTAGAAATCTCCTTTTTGTGGAAGGGTGGTTTTTTGGATTCGATGATTACTTCAATAGCTTATTTAATTTCAATGTCACGTCACTAGCGGCGCATCCGCAGAATAGGTCTTGTAATTATACATCGACATTTAATGGGACCTCTGCTGCAGCCCCATCGATCTCTGGAGTCATTGCTCTGATACTAGAAGCTAACCCTTCTCTAACCTGGAGAGAGGTTAAAGATATTTTAGCCTCTACCTCCACAGAGATTTCACCGGGCGCTGGATGGATTCATAATTCTGCGGGTTACCATTTTAATAATTTATATGGCTTTGGAAGAGCTAATGCAGAACTGGCAGTTAATGCAGCTCGTAACTATGTCTCTAAAATGGCGGATTACAAAGAAACTCTTGGGAATTCAGATGAAGCTTGGACCTATGACACTGGCCCCATTTCTGTAAATGTTCCAGACAATAATTCAACGGGGGTTAGCAACAGCTTTAATGTAACTCAAAATTGGAAGACAGAACAAATACAGATCTCTATTAGTATTGAGCATCCCAATCCTTCAAATCTCGAAATTACGATCATCAGTCCAAGAGGCACCCAAAGCATAGTTTTAGATAAAAACAGTGAACGACCTCATTTCATAAATATAAACATGCCTAACCTTACGGATGTCATCTTTCTTTCTAATGCATTTTATGGAGAAGTATCCGAAGGAACTTGGACTGTAAAAGTAGCGGATCATACAACAGGTGAGACAGGAAGCGTTGCCAATGTAAAACTAAAACTCTATGGTCACGAGTAAAGTGTAAAATTAAACTTGGGCTTTTAGTTTTAAATGAAATTTAGGGAGTTATTATGAGAAAAATTATTGTCTCAGGTGTCTTGTTTGTAATTGTTTATTTCGCTTGGAATTATAATAATTCCAAAAATAAACTCCAGCCCAGAGCTAGTCATGAAAATCGTATTAAGAAGGAGGCTCAGATATCAAGTAACCTTTCTTCTATTAAAGAAAGCGAAACTGTCATTTCGAATCAAGTGAGAGAACCTGCTTTAGAGAGTGAGGATATTCCAGGTAGGCGAATTAACTTAATTCAGGCACCATTGCAGAAGGGTATTGCTAATAATGGCCAGAGTCTAGGGCTTAATTCACTCCAATATGTAGAACAAAAGCTTAGAAATAAAGAACGAATAAATGAAGAACTGGCTTTTTTACAGTCAGGAAGAAGTTTTAAATCTCTTCCTGGTGTGTGGGCTATTCCGAAAAATGAAGTAAAGGATCAAGGTAGTGTTACTTTGGTGATTAACTTTTTTTCTTTTGGAATTGTTAAAGATCAGGGGACCCCTCCAGACTCTAAAAATGCGCTTCCTGTGGTTTTCGATACAGAGCGAGGAACATTGGGGGTGCTCACTGGGAACTTTTCTGTGAAATACCGAGATAAGATCACATCAAGTAATACGGCAGCTCAATACCGTATATCTACCGTTCAAGAATTTCCCGAAATTAAAACAGTTATATTTCAAAACCAAGAGAGGAGTTCTAGTGAGTTAATTTCTAAGTTTAAATCCTTAAAACAAAATCCGGAATTTCTTAGGGTGAATTTAGATGTTTTTGAAAGTCAAATCGTGCCCCATTAAACTCTGGCCGCAACTTGAAATCTTTTAATGAAATATCCTTTAAGGAGTAAAATCAAATCTAGTTAAAACACAATTCAATTAACTAGTTTACATTTGTTATTAAAGATTATCTCTGTTCCAAAAAATGGAATAACCGGGAACAACTTTGAATCACTGCCTGACCACAGGCTTTCAGAGGGCGAGACAGATAACTACCTCCTAAAGCAGTCCAAGGTTTCAAAGGATCAAAATTAAAAAACCTTGCGAAATCATCCTCCTCAAATCTTGGTTTGGGGGTTATCTCGTGAAAACCGGTGTTTTTTTCGAGAACCCTATGAAGATCCTTTGAAAATGCGAGTACTAAAGTGAAGGGGGCAATCTTTTGAAAATATCTTTTCTTTTTCGACGATACCAAGGTAAAAATGACCTCTATTGAAAGCCCTTAACATGAAAAAAAAACTCCCCTTCATTTTATTGTTTATTCTTCTTATTCCCTGCTGGGGTATTAGCTGGAAACCTGGGGGCGATTTAGGGGTCTACTATAAGGCATCCCTTTGGCTTCAAAAGGGATGGGTGACAAAGCTATATTCCGACAATGCTGAAATTGGAAATTTTTTTTACGGCCCCTTTGGATTATCACTACTAAAACCGCTTGCGCTTTTAAGTTTCTCCAATGCGAATATTTTATGGCTTATTTTGCAAACTGTTTCTTACCTTTTCTTCTGGCGATTTCTTTTTAAGATCTTTCCTGAGCTTTTATCTCCTCAACGAACCTGGCTTTTTCTCTTAGTTTGGCTCGTCTCAATTAAACCTATCCATGCAAGCTTTCAGTCTCACAATGTCCAACTCATATTTGCAGCCCTTTTAGCGGGAGCTGAGTGGGGATCGAGATCAAGTAAAAGATCAACTAAGTTGATTTCTGGAGCTCTGGTAACTTTAGTGGCAAGTATAAAAATTTATCCAAGTTTTATTGCAATCTATTACCTTATAAAGCGCAAAACATCAGTTAAAGCAGGACTTCTATTGGGGGGTATTATTTCCCTTGTTATTCCAGTTATAATTTTTGGTTTTTCAACAGGCGTATCATTGCCCGGACAATTCATTCACAATGCGCTCAATTATCATCATGTTTATGACTTAGCTAAGGATACTGTTTCTCTCTCTTTCCCTTCTCTTCTTGCCACTTGGCTTCCTCAAAGTTGGATAAACCATGGAGCTATCAGCCTAATGACTGGCATTAGTTCACTTCTGTTTTTTATCTGGATTGCTCTTACCGCTTCTAAAGTTAGCCCCCATGAAGAGAGAAACTTTTGGGCATTTCTCTGGGCAATGATGGGACTTTTAAATTCAACCACTCGCCCTGATTATTTTATCTATTTTGTACCCGCTTTCACTTCACTCCCTCTCTTAATTGAAATCGCTTCTAAAAAAGGGCTTTACCAAATAGGACTGGTCATTTCGGTTGCATTGATCTCTTTTATTACCGAGTGGACTTTAGGAAGTCGTGATTTAACTCACCACTTAGAAAGCCTTAGGGTTCCTGTTATAGGAATTCTACTGCTTTGCCTCATGCAATTTATGGCTTTACGTAATAGTCTTAAGAGATGAAATACAGCCTATTATCTCTAAAAAACTCATGGGACTTTTTTTTAAGAAATCAAATTAGACTTTCAAGAAAAGTTTCTGATGAAACACCCATTCCTAATCGGGATAGCAAACTCCAAACCGAATTTCAGGAATTTTTTGATCTGTTTCCATGGAAAAAGATTCTACCCCACATTCAATCCCCCATGGTTGTAACCGATATCGGAGCAAGAAACTTTGTGTTTGGCCCCGTGATTGATCAAACCTTAAAGAAACAGGGGCATGAAGCCATTATTCATGGTATCGAAATCGATGCACATCGGCTCTTATGGGGTTTTCATTCTAGAAGAGATTTTGGAAACTATTATGCTAAAAAGATGAGATCTGGTTTTTTTTATGCAGAAGACTTCTTGAAATGGGAAAGGCCGACCGATCTTGCCCTACTTTTAAACCCCTTTGTTTCTAAAGAGCCCTTACTTTCCTGGGGGCTTCCCCTGTCAAAACTTAGACCTGAAGAGCTTTTCAATCACGTCATGAAAACCTTAAAACCACGAAAAGGAATATTAATTCTCTCTTGTCCCTCTCTAGAGGAGCTCGAAATCGCCCAAACACTTGCCCATCAGGCTGGGTTTATTGCGGGGCACCAAGTTAAATGGTTCCCCCCAAAAAACTCCATTCAGCAGAAACCTAGGTATGGCATTGTTTATCATTCTGAATTATGTTCTTAGACCTTATGACCAACGAACAATTCATGAAACTAGCTATCGAAAAAACTAAAGAGGGGATCTTGGCAGGACAAAGTCCCTTTGGAGCTATCATTGTCAAAGAGGGTAAAGTGGTAGCATCAGCTCACAACCGAGTTTGGAAAACCTGTGATCCCACAGCTCATGCAGAGGTAAATGCGATTCGAGAGGCCGCGAAAAAATTAGATACCATCGATCTTAGTGGAACCGTGATGTATACAACCTGCGAGCCCTGTCCCATGTGCTTATCAGCTATTCATTGGGCAAAAATTGATGTGGTCTATTTTGGCGCTACAATTACCGATGCAGCCGATGCTGGATTTAAAGAATTAGAATTTCCCGCAAAAGAACTCGCTAAACTTGGTAAGAGCCCACTTAAAGTAGAAGACGGCCTCTGTAGAGAAGAATGTGCGGCCCTTTTTCCACTATGGAAAAATACTGGGCTAAGTAAATCCTACTAGAATTTAACTAATTACCCATCAATCGTCGTCATTCCAGGAGGATCGGGAGGCAACTCTGGCATTTGTTGCTTAGGGCGTTCTCCTGTTAGGGCCTTTAAAAATTCGACGATATCGGCCACTTGATTTACGGTTAGTTCTTTATTGAGCTGAACCTTAGCCATCACCCGAACAGCTTCGTCTAAAGTTTTAATGGCACCATTGCTAAAGTAAGGGGCTGTTAGAGCTACATTTCTCCAGGTAGGAACACGGAAAAAATAGTCATTGCCTTCATCCTTAGTTAAAGGACCTCTTCCTTTGTCTTCCAGTAATTTATATTTAGCTACATATTCATTGTCTATAAAAGTTGGGAATTTCTGATAAAAACCCTCTCCCATAGGAAGATCATCTGGAGCATTAAAATTTCTACCCGTATGACAACTTACACATCCGACCTCAATCACAGTGTTCATTCCACGCACAGCTTGAGGTGACATTGCCTTTTTATCTCCTCTTATATAGCGATCAAAAGGGCTATTGGGAGTCATGAGAGTTCTTTCGTAAGCTGCAATAGCCTTAGCTACTTCATCGATTGTAATGGTTGTGTCACCGAACACTTTTTTAAATTGGCTCACATAACCAGGAATCTTTGCAATTCTATCGACAACCGCTTGTGGATTATCCATCGCCATTTCAATAGGATTGGTGAGAGGTCCTTTAGCTTGCTCTTCTAAAGAGGCGGCTCTTCCATCCCAGAACTGAACCGTGTGAAAGGCTGAGTTCCAAACGGTAGGAGCGGAACGTCCCCCTAATTTTCCATTGATCCCCGCTGAAAAAGCCCGATTGTCCCCTCCACTCGCCATCACATTGTGACAAGAGTTACAGGAAACAGTTCCATCTTTAGAAAGACGAGGATCCAAAAAAAGCTGTCGCCCTAAATAAACCTTCTCAGGTGTCATGGGGTTGTTTTTAGGGATGGGCGGAGTTTTTGGAAGCGCTGACCAGGGCAGTTTCATTTCGGTTGCTAATAAACTTTGAGAAAAAAACAAGACCCAAATCCAAGTACGCACGATTGCCTCCCAAAAAGAAAAACAATAAAAGTTAAAATGAATTCTAATAAAAGAGGACAAAAACTCTTTTTCCAATTCCAATAATACCGCGAAAAGAAAAAGACTCTCCATTTTTATTTCCTGGTATCAAAAGGCACCCTTTTTTTTTAAGTCGATAAAAATTTCAATCAACGAGTCGCATTATTTAATGGGTCTTGTTCTAACTATTTAAGAGTGTTAAACTTTTTGAATCGCTTTTTCTTAATAATTATTTGAAATTCCTGGCAATCACTTTGCAATATCCATGGCCGGATAGCAAATTACCTAGGGTGTCAATTTATGATGAGGAGTGTCTCTATGAAATTTAAATCTTGGCGTCTAGCTTTATGCAGTCTCTTAAGTCTTGTTTTTCTTTCGGCCTCTTTTTTAATTCCTTTGAGTTCAGCTGAAAGCGCGATTCCACAGGTCTTAAATCTTGGCAATGGCGGAGAGCCCAAAGATTTAGATCCTCATATTGTAACCGGGGTTCCAGAGTTTCACATTCTAATGAATCTATTAGAGGGATTGGTCTCTAAAGATCCCAAAACTTTAGCCCCCACTCCTGGAGTTGCAGAAAAGTGGAAGACCTCTAAAGACGGAAAAACCTACACCTTTTATTTGAGAAAAAATGCTAAATGGAGCAATGGAGATCCCGTAACCGCACATGACTTTATCTATTCCTGGACTCGCCTCTTAAAAGCGGAAACGGCCTCTGAATATGCTTACCAGGCTTTTTATATCAAAAATGGAAAGGCCTTTAACGAATCAAAGATAACCGATCCTACTCAGCTTGGACTTAAAGCTATCGACACCTACACTTTGGAAATTAAACTAGAAAATCCTACCCCCTTCTTTTTAAGTCTTCTTTTTCACCACTCTTTATATCCAGTGCATAAAGCTACAGTTGAAAAATTTGGAGTTCGATGGACACGGCCTGAAAATTTTGTGGGCAATGGGGCTTTTATTCTAAGTAAATGGGAAATCAACAAAGTGGTTTCCTTAAAACCTAATCCCTATTACTGGGATAAGGAGATTATTAAACTCACCGAAGCCAACTTTTTTCCTATCGACAAACATGAAACAGAGGAAAAGATGTTTAGAGCAAAAACTCTTCATACTGTAGATGATTTGCCTTTGGAAAAATTGCCCTTATGGCAAAAAGACAGTTCAGGAGTATTTAAAACTCATCCCTACCTAGGAACCTATTATTATTGGTTCAATTGCACTAAAGCCCCTCTTAATAATAAGAAGGTAAGACAGGCTTTAGCCTTATCAATTGATAGAGATCGAATTGTTCGATTCGTGACTCGGGGAGGCCAAGTCCCAGCCACTATGTTTACCCCTCCAGGAACTGGCGGATTTCAACCTCTTCCTCGCCTACCTAAAGATGGTAGTCAGGTGGCTAAAGCTAAAAAACTTTTAGCTGAAGCAGGTTTTCCTGAAGGAAAAGGGCTTCCTGCAATCGAAATCCTTTACAACACTAGCGATAATCACAAAAAAATTGCTGAAGCCATTCAACAAATGTGGAAAGAAAATCTAGGAATCACGACCACTCTATTTAATCAGGAATGGAAGGTTTATTTAGATAATCAACACACCAAAAACTACATGATCTCAAGAGCGGGTTGGATCGCAGACTATAATGATCCCAATACTTTCTTAGACATGTTCCTTACAAATGGCGGCAATAACCACGCGGGCTATAGCAATAAGGCTTATGACGAGCTCATCGAATCAGCAAAAAAAGAACGTGCAACTCAAAAGCGATTTGCTATCTTTCAAAAAGCAGAAGATATTTTGCTTGAGGATCTCCCTGTTCTTCCTATCTATATTTACTCAAGAAATTATCTCTTAAGTAATGAAGTCCAGGGCTGGTACCCCAATATTGAAGATATTCATCCTTTAAAATACATTAGCCTCGCGACTAAGTAGGTAGAAACTTATGGGCCTTAAATATATCTTAAGACGATTACTGACTATGATCCCCGTGTTTTTTCTCGTCGTCACTGTTGTCTTTTTTATGATCCGATTTGCCCCCGGAGGCCCTTTCTCTGCTGAGAAAAAAGTTTCTCCTCAGGTTTTAAAAAACCTAGAGGCCAAATATCACATGGATGAACCTCTCATTCAGCAATACTTTCGGTACTTAGGAGATCTATCCAGATTTGATCTCGGCCCCTCCTTTAAACACTCTAACCGAACAGTGAATGAGATTATTGGAGAGGCTCTACCGGTTTCCATGGAGTTGGGACTTATCTCTCTTTGTTGGGCACTTCTAATTGGAATCACAGCAGGGGGACTTGCGGCCCTTAAGCCCAATACCCCTTACGATTACATTCCTATGTCACTTTCAATTATGGGAATTTGCTTACCCACCTTTGTGATAGGGCCTGTTCTTGTTTTGGTTTTTGGGCTTTGGTTCAACTGGCTTCCGGTCGCGGGTTGGAATAGTTGGCAAGATAGGCTTCTTCCCTCTCTTACACTGGGTTTTGCCTATGCGGCCTATATCTCCCGATTAACTCGTGGTGGATTCATGGAAATTCGTCATCAAGATTTTATCCGCACCGCTAGGGCCAAGGGGCTTACCGAAGGACAAATTTTAATTAAGCACGCACTGCGAGGGGGTATTTTGCCTGTGATCTCTTATTTAGGCCCCGCACTGGCAGGGATTATCACAGGAGCACTAGTTACAGAAACGATCTTTAATATTCCAGGACTTGGAAGATTTTTTATCGAGAGTGCTCTTAATCGAGACTACACCGTTGTCATGGCAACTTCGCTTCTCTACTTCTCTTTGATTTTTCTCTGTAATTTTCTCGTAGATATTGTGTACGTTATTTTAGACCCAAGAGTGAAATATGAGTAACAGCCTTTGGACAGATGCTTGGCACCGCTTACTAAAAAATAAACTCGCGGTTTTTGGCGCAGTCTTTATTAGTTTAGAGATCCTAATCTGTATTTTAACTCCTTGGATCGCCCCCTATGGTTTTGAAACACAAAATCTTGAACTCACTCTAGCCAAACCCTCGATGGTTCATTGGTTTGGAACCGATAATTTGGGAAGAGATCTCTTTACCCGAATTCTCTATGGCGGAAGAATCTCGATAACAGTAGGACTCTTGGCCTCTCTGGTGAGCGTTGTTGTGGGGGTTATTTACGGAGCCATTTCAGGTTTTGTCGGCGGAAAAACAGATAATATTCTCATGAGAATCGTTGATCTTCTCTACGCCCTTCCCTTTATTTTTCTTGTAATTATTCTTATGGTCTATTTTGGAAGAAATATACTTCTTCTATTTGTCGCTCTCGGATTAACCCAATGGTTAACCATGGCTAGAATTGTTCGCGGGCAGGTGATCTCTTTAAAACAGAAGGAATTTATTGAGGCTGCTAAATCTATCGGAGTACGAACCAGATCAATTATTTTGCGCCACTTAATTCCCAATGCTCTGGGCCCTGTTATTGTCTATCTTACACTTACTATTCCCTCAGTTATTTTAGAGGAGGCCTTCTTGAGCTTTTTAGGATTGGGAGTACAGGCTCCTATGGCCTCTTGGGGAACTTTAATCTCAAGCGGAGTCGAAGTCATGGAGATCGCCCCCTGGATCTTATTCTTTCCTGCTTTCATGCTATCTCTGACTCTGTTTTCTCTCAATTTTCTCGGAGATGGTCTAAGAGACGCTTTAGATCCTAAGGGGGCAAAAGACTAATGGCACTTTTAGAGATTAAAAATTTAAAGGCCCACTTCCATACTCGAAAAGGTGTTGTTAAAGCTGTAAATGGAATTAGTTATTCACTTAATCCTGGGGAGACTCTTGGCATTGTAGGTGAGAGTGGCAGCGGGAAATCGGTTTCGCAACTAAGCTACTTGCGACTTCTTCCCAGTCCGCCTTTAAGAATTCCTGAGGGTGAGGTTCTCTATCGAGGGGAAAATATTCTCACAATGTCAGATGATAAGTTAAGAGCGCTACGTGGAAATAAGATCAGTATGATCTTTCAAGAGCCCATGACCTCTTTAAATCCTTATCTCACGATTGGAAGTCAACTTATTGAGCCTCTAGTTATTCATAGCAAACTATCTAAAAAGGTGGCATGGAAAGAGGCCTGTGAGGCCTTAAATCGAGTGGGGATTCCAGAGGCCGAAAAAGCTATGAAAGTTTATCCCCATGAGTTTAGTGGAGGCATGAGACAAAGGGTCATGATTGCCATGGCTCTTACGACCCGACCTGAAGTTTTGATTGCAGATGAACCCACCACAGCTCTAGATGTGACGGTACAAGCTCAAATTCTAGAGATCTTAAAGACGATACAAAAAGAGACCCAAATGGCGATTATTCTCATCACTCATGATCTGGGGGTCATTGCAGGGATTTCTGACAAAGTCGTAGTTATGTACGCAGGAAGAGTCTTTGAAGAGGCTCCGGTCGATACATTATTTGAAAATTCGGAGCATCCTTATACAAGAGCTCTTCTTAAATCGACTCCTCGAATCGATATTTCTCAGGAAAAAATTCCGGTGATTGGTGGAACTATTCCTGATCTAAGCCAACTTAAAACTGGCTGCCCATTCTATGAAAGGTGTGATTACCGTAAAGATATTTGCCAGGCTGAATTTCCCAAGGTTCGAAAGGTGTCCTCTGTTCACGAGAGCTTTTGTCATGTGGAGAATTTCAAATGAAACCCACTCCTATTTTAAAAGTTCAAAATCTTAAGGTTCATTATCCAGTCCGTTCGGGCTTTATTAATTTTAAGCCCCAAAGTTTTCTTAAGGCCGTGGATGGAGTCTCTTTCGATCTATTTCCAGGCGAGGTTTTAGGTTTGGTTGGAGAATCTGGTTGTGGAAAAAGTTCACTCGGTAAATCGCTACTTCGACTTCAAGAGCCCACAGCAGGTCAAATTGAACTCAGTGGACAGGATTTTTTAGCCTTAAAAGGTGAGGCGTTACGATCTCGCCGTCCTGAGATCCAAATGATCTTTCAAGATCCTTACGCTTCGCTTGATCCTCGTATGACTATTGAAGCCACACTCAGAGAGCCCTTAGAGGCTCACGGACTTTGGAAGAGTACTCAAAGCCAAAAAACGCTTAATAAAATCCTAGATCGAGTTGGAATTAGCTCTGTAGCTCTCTCCAAATATCCCCATGAATTTTCAGGCGGACAAAGACAAAGAATTGCCATAGCAAGGGCCTTGATCTTAAATCCTAAAATTATCGTGGCTGATGAACCTGTATCTTCACTAGATGTTTCGGTTCAAGCTCAAGTACTAAATCTACTCAAAGAGATTCAAAAAGAGTTCAACCTTTCGATGGTTTTTATCTCTCACAATCTAGCCGTTGTGAAATATATCGCAGATAGAATTGCTGTCATGTATTTAGGCAAAATTGTCGAGATAACTTCCAAAACAGAGCTCTATTCTCGACCGCAACACCCCTACACTCAAGCCCTGATCTCAGCAGTTCCTATTGCAGATCCTAAAGTAGAAAAGGCCCGCAAGAGAATCCAGCTACAGGGAGAACTTCCTTCACCGATAAATCCTCCCAAGGGGTGCGCTTTTCACACCCGTTGCCCCATAGTTAAAGAGAGTTGCAAAGCAGAAGCTCCTAAACTTAAAGATTTTGAAAAACCCTCATGGCAGGTCAGTTGTTTTGAAGTGAGATAGAGTAAGGGCTTCCCCGTCATAAAAATAGGATTCGAAGTTTCAGGACATGATGTGAGCCTGTTCGAAGTAAAAATAGCATTGCTTCCACAGTAGAAGACATCCGCGAAATGCTTGATGATGCCGCAGAACAAGCAAAAAGAAGCAATCTCAGTAAAAGTGACGTAAAGAGAGCTATTGCAGCTGTTCGTAAAGGCAGATAAAAACCCACACCCATTGCGCTTAATAGTATTCCGAATCTCTAACAGAAAAGTGAGACGCCTAGCGAAGTAATTACTCCAAGCCGAGCCGAATAAGTTTAGTAATTTTCTATCGGATTCTCCACCCGTTAGAATGTTTTTTGATGAAGGAACCGGTGATGTTGCCGACAGAGAGTTACAATATTACTAAGGCTATGCTCTCCACCTTTCGCGATGAGTTTTTTGTGGTGGAGATCTATCCATCTTTTATTCTGACATGGGTTAGCTACTTTATCTTTAAAAGTACATTGGCCACGATCCCGTTTCATGACTTCGTGTCGAATTTGGGCGGGAATGGGAGTTCGTTTGCCTTGGGCGTTACCTACTCTCCTTAAGGATAAAAAATAGGAGTCCCCTCTTTTTAAAGAAGGAGAAGGGGAGATAGAAGAGGAGAGTGAATTTTTTTTGAGAACTCGTTCGGCCTTTTTAATAGGATCCTTTCTTTCAAGATATAAAGTAGCCATGGCTTTAAGGGTCTCTTCAAGGTTTGCTGGCCTTCCCGTATTTTGAGAGACAATCTCCTTTACTCGTTCTATCTCTTTCATAAGCTCTTCTGAAATACCGCATACGAGTTTTACTTGGGGGGGCTGTAGATAGGTCATCTTATCTCTCACTGCCT